>JABDCZ010000037.1:0-17720 GCA_013287885.1 Gammaproteobacteria bacterium | reverse complement strand
CTAAAGCTTAGCCTTTTTTTATATGAAGCAACGCATTTTCAATAGATTGTCCGTCCGCTAAACCGACCATGCGACGGAATAACAGCGGTAAATTCTTATTTTTAAACGGACTAAACCCTTGTGCCTCTTTATAAAGTTTGTCGAGTGCTCGATAATACTCAATAAGAATGTTATTTCCCAAATCAACACTGATTGATTTATTTTCTAAAAGATTTTTCATATAAAAATAAAAATGATCCGAAAAATTTTGAATACTCTTGAGCCCAGCTTGGTCATCATTTTGTAGCTTGATATACAACGGATTATTCATGCGTATACCATTTATGGTAAGGTGTCGAATAGAGTATAATGGTATGTGAGAGATACATATTTCTTTTTCAATATCTCCCCATGAACCTGAGCCTAATGTACCACGCACACAAATCAACGTCTTAGGTAAAAAAGCAGGATGAATTTCAGATAAAACACCTTTTTTAGAGTCACTATATCCGTCATTCATAAAACCTTTCGCGATATCGATATCAACAGATGCTGATTGAAAAATAGCTCTGTCATCGACATGTTTTCGAATAAGCTCTGATGTTATCTCCGAATCCGGTTTAATTTTACTACCTAATCCACGCGCAATATAACCTGTAATCGTTACTGCTGCTTTTGGATATGATCCACCCAAAGCAGAAACCACCCTACTTTGGCCTTGAAATAGTGTTTTAGCTATATCGCGATTTATTATTTTTACGTTGCCACTAGTGGTTAGATAACCCCGCTTTAGTAACGTAAACAACTTATAAGTTTGCATCGCTATTCTCTACTACTATATGATGGCATTGCCTAAAACTATCAATACGAAGCAAATTTCGATAATCTTCTTCAGACTTGCATAAACGAATGCGGTGCAACATACCACAAAAATATTGATAAGGCTCAATATTATTTGCTTTGCATGTTTCAATCAAAGAATAAAAAAGTGCGCCGGCTTTTGGCTGTTCTTTGCAAAACTCTTTTTGCGTCAAGCCACTTTGTTTTTGTTGAGTTACAAGTTCTTGCCATTTTGCACGGCGTTCAATTTTTTCTGGTTTATTCATGATAATGTCTCGATTTTTAAAATTGAAGCATGCGGGATTTTTTTTAGGTTAAGAAGATGTGTTTAGTCGAACGGATACATTCCGCTCGACAGAGGATGCGTATGTACCTACGAGGGAAATGAGGCTTTCATCAAGTCATGAATAAATAGAAAAACGTATTGCTATATTTGACCACATTTCTCAATAAAATACTCTTTGCTGCCCAAAGATTGGTTTTTCATCTAGGTTAATTTCTTTTTTGTTTGTAGCCGGCTTGAAAAATAATTCCGATGCGTAATTGGTCAACATCATCTTATTGTTTGAATCATCTACAAGATTAGATAGTGTATTTATTGTTGCTAATTGTTCTATCAAAATCTTATAAAATCTTGAGTGTGAATTGGTGGGATCCATTAAAAATTCTTCAATTATTAATAGTCTACGTTCTGCGGGCGTTCCACCTTTCCATTCTTGTAATTTAAAGTAGTTCGCCATTATACCTCTTGCATATCTGTCGCCGTTCAATTTAAGCAACGTATGGTAAGTATTATTAGATGGACGAGATTTTACTGAAATGTATTCTGTTACGCATGTTGTAACAAATCGATTAATTTGATCTTCTGTTAATTTGCTGAGTAGCTTAAGCTGGCAGGCAATTTCTTGCCAATCATAGAGGTGTTTTCGCATCACGGTTTGCAATGTTGAGATAAAAGGAGAACTGACTAAACCGATAACCGCACTGACAGGAATATGAAAAAAGAATGCGTATTCTTTAAAAATCCGCTTAAGCTCGAGATGACCCTTCCGAGGAATTTCCATATTATTTATGTACTCTGGATAAGATGCAAAGAAAAATCTAATTAAGCTTTTTTTAAAAAACTGCTTGTTTCCCATCGAATGACTATCAAACAATATTGCCGTTAATTTTATCTCGATCATTTCAGCTTCGCTTAAGCATTTTGTATTAAAAGACGGATGGCTATATTCACTAATAATCTTAACTACATCTTTTGTAATAGGCGTATAATTGATGATTTTTTTTATTACTTTTTGTTGGAAAGTTAATGGATGCTTTGTTTTTTCTTTAGTCTCAGGGCTTCTGAACATACATTTCTACTTTATTATTATTAATAAGAATATTTTAACAAAATAACTTGTAATTTATACATATAATTTTAATGAAAATTTTGCATGGTGGAAAAACATCATAAACTTTACAATGGAATCGTGAAGATTGTTGGCGTATTATTTTTAAATTTGAAAGACAAGATGCAATTTTAGTTAATTATCTTGATTATCATTGATTAGACGTAAATATGATTCACGAACCTTTACATCCCGGTGAAATTATAAAAGCGCTCTGCGTTGAAGCAACAGGGCTTAATGTTACTGAAGCCGCCAGAAGACTGGGTGTAGATAGAACAACTTTTTCTAGACTCATTAATGGTCATGCTGGCATTAGTCCTGAAATGGCGATTCGTCTTTCTATTGCACTCACCAAACCAGCAACGATGTGGATGAATTTGCAACGGGATTATGATTTATATAAGGCAGAAAAAAAAAAATAATTACTAATAAGGAAATACTAATTATGACAGATGAAATAAGTAAGTTTTTAAATATTCGAGAAACTCGGTTGAGTGAAATGGAAATTGCTATCAAGCTATACATTGAAATTGGCAATACCTTAAGCCCACCGACAACAAGATTAAAATTTAGTAATGATAGCTATACAGATGGATGTATATATCAATTTTTTGCGTTTATTCAAACGAATACGTTGCTTTATTTCATATTTAATAGTTTTATATCCATAATTGGTGGTTACGATCCCAAAAAAGAATGCTTAAAATCTTGGGAAAACTTCCAATTAACACAGAATAAAATTGATCTATTATTAGAAATACGAGCGAGATATATTGAAATAAGAAATAATGTAATTTCACATATATCTACAACTTTTAGGATAACAGAAAATCATAGTATTGAGACTATACAAATTCTTAAAGATATACAGGAATTACGAAACATTCTTAATGACGTTAGAAAATTAAACAATATCCCAATCCTATTAAAAATGAAAGAACCAGACCATCATGCTATTGAAGGAATGCGAAAACTTTTCGGGAAATTTAATTCGAATCATTTAAAACCAGATTACAAAATAACTAAATCATCTAGATCATAAAGTTAGATATTGTAATATGTCGTGTTGACATATATGTCATATTGACATATAATTACATAAACTAAAGGAGTGTGATTTTGCATATTATTTCAAAAAAGAAAATTCGCAGCTATTGCAAGGATAATGTTCAAGCGGATCTGCCCTTGACCGCGTGGTTCATAACCATGCAAGAAACAAATGCAAAAACGCTAACCGAGCTAAAAAAGATATTTAATGGTGTTGATTATGTGCATGGATATACCATTTTTAATGTTGGTGGAAATAATTATCGTTTAATTACAGCAATGCATTACAACACTCAACGCTGTTACATTAGAGCCATATGGACACATGCTGAATATAGCAAAACGTACAACCAAATTAAGTTAAAACGAGGTAAATTATGAAAGCTTTAGCAATTGACTATATAAATCCAAAAACGGATCACAAATTTCATCTACCTATTTCTATATTCAAAAAGCCAAATAATGCCAAAGAATACGCTATGCTAGAAAAATTTCTTGATAAATTAATTGATGAAGTACGGAATGATGAAAAACATCCATTAGCACTAGTTATGCAAATCATTGGTGATAACTTAGAACAATATGATAATGAGCATTATCCTACCATTGGTCATCATATAAATGAAATTGATATGGTTAAATATTTGATGAAATCTCATCAACTTAATCAAAATGATTTAGCAGATGTTTTTGGTAGCCAAGCAAATGTATCTAAATTCCTTAATGGAGAACGCTCATTGTCTAAAAATCAAATTGCAGGTTTGAAAAAAAAATTTGGAATTAGCGCAGATTTTTTTATCAAATGATAGCTATGTGCTAAATAATTTATAAACAAAGTTATTTAAAAAAAATTCCTTAATCTTTTTACAGGTGTCAAAAGAGTATGGATAGATCACGAGCAACCCCAATTTTAAATTAAAATCTCTAGGAGTTTATCGAAAGTACTTAATTTACTGGGCTGAATATATTATAATTATACCTAGCCCAGTAAATTAAGGATCTTGTTGTGAAAATAATTGGAAGAAAGGAAGAGCAAACAGAACTTATCGAGGTTTTCAACTCCAAAAAAGCTGAGTTCGTTGTTTTATACGGGCGAAGAAGAATTGGAAAAACATTTTTGATAGAACAATTTTTTCGTTCTAAAAAATGCATATTTTTTCATGTTACAGGCATTCAAGATGGTTTATTGAAAGAGCAGCTTGCGCAATTTGCTAAGGCTATTGGAGAAACATTTTATAAAGGCGCCAAAATAGAAGTTGCTAATTCTTGGATGCAAGCTTTTGAAGAGCTAAATAATGTTATTACTAAAGCACCTCAACCAACGAAGTTTGTTATATTTATTGATGAATTACCATGGATGGCAACAAAACGATCGAGAATATTACAAGCATTGGATTATTATTGGAATCATTATTGGTCGAAAAATAACAAATTGAAACTAGTCGTTTGTGGCTCTAGCGCATCATGGATAATTAAAAATATCATATACAATAAAGGTGGTCTTCACAATCGATATACATGTAATTTATTAATAAAGCCTTTTTCTCTAAATGAAACAAAAGAATTTCTAAAATATAGAAATATTAAATTTAATAATAAACAAGTATTGCAATTATACATGGTTGTTGGTGGTGTTCCGCATTATTTAGATAAGATAAAAAAGAATTTATCTGCTGCACAAAATATCGATCAATTATGTTTTAGAGAAAATGGATTTTTATTTTCTGAATTTGATAAATTATTTAAATCATTATTTGATGACGCAAAAATATATATTGAACTTATAAAAATTATTTCTAAATTGAGAGAAGGAGTTACAAGATCTTATATTGAACAACATAGTAAGCTATCCAAAAAAGGTGGGACACTTACGGATAGATTAAACGATTTGGAACAAGCTGGGTTTATAAAATCATTTTTACCATTTAAACATCAGAGGCAAGGTGTGTATTATCGCATTATTGACGAATATACGTACTTTTACTTGAAATGGATCGAACCAGAAAAGAAAATATTTTTATCAAATGAATCTGAAAACGATTACTGGGTACATAGTTCAAATACAGCAATGTATTATGCTTGGATGGGATATTCATTTGAGTCTGTTTGCTATAAGCATATCAATCTAATTCAAAAGTCACTTAAAATACCTGGTGGATCAAAAGCGGGAACATGGCGCTTTAGTCCTAAGAAAGGGAGCAAAGATAAAGGCGCTCAGATTGATCTTCTATTTGAAAGGAAAGATGATTCTATAACGATATGCGAAATTAAGTGTACGGATAAACCGTTTTTAATAGATAAAAAATATTATGACATATTGATGAATAAGGTTGCTGTCTATCAAAAAATTTCTAAAACAACAAAAAATATTTTTGTTGCGTTTATTTCAGTTAGCGGTATCAAAAAATCTGTATATGCGAATAACGTGACAGGAGTTGTTACACTTGATAATTTATTATCGTAATCTACTGGGCTATATATAAAAAATTATATATAGCCCGTGCATTACTGCTTTAAAAGGAAGGCTAAAATAAAGCATTTTCAAACTACATATAGGAAATTTAATAGAAAACTTAAATGCCCAACTAGGCCTGACTTTGCCAAAAAGAAGACATAGATAGTATAGGCTAGGCTATAAACCTACCGAACTTTTTCAGATGGAAATTTTTCTCGTAACTTATTCTGTCTAATTTTGAAAAAATAATAATAAGGTACTTTCAAAATTCCCCAAGTCCAAATAGATTCATGATCATTAAATGCAGCTAGAGTCTTATCAATTGTCATTCCAACATTTTCTAAAAATCCATGTAATTTGATATTTTTTTTAATTTTTCGTCTTACGGGATGATATTTTTTTCTGTTTTCTTCGATTAACACTTCATATAATAATTTTTCATCACGTTTATATTCAACTAATAGATTTTTTTGCCATAGAAATAACTCTCGCAGCTCGGGATGATCACGAAAAAAAGGAACAATAATTAATGGCCTTAAATAAACAGCCAATGTCAAATCCACAGCTGAAAAAGTATTATTTATCAAAAATTGATTTAATTTTAATTTTTCTGCTATTTCAATTAAATATATTTCAAGTTCTTCATAAAGATTCAATTCTTCATTCAATTCAAGGCGGAACCTCTTGATTAAGATTATCGCCAAAAACATCGATGAAAATCTGCATATCAAAGGAAGATTAAAAAATCCTTTCCAAATATTGGATAAAAATAATTTAGCTAAAATAGTTGGTTTTTCAAGAATAAGCTGAGTATATCCCAATCTTCTTGCAAGAACTCCTAGCTTTGAATCTAATTCAATTAAGTATTGATAAATTAAGTTATTTTTCTCATTTAGAAATAAAGAAGGAGAATCAGGATAAGTTTCTTCCAGATACTTTAATATAGATGATGAATCAGAAATAGCTATCTTTGTTTTTTCATCAAAAATCAAAGGAACCAAATGTCTTGATTGGGTGCAAGCGTATTGTTTCATTTCTTTTTTAGTAAAAGCATTGATACTTATTTTTTTCCAATTTAAATTTTTATAATCTAATGCCCAACGAATTTTTTCACAATAATGCGACCAGTGTAATTCATATAAAATAATCATTAAAACTTCCTAATTGTGATTTAAATAAGTATATTCACTTTGTCATCCTGAACGAAGCAATGCTCCAATGATTCTTCGCTACGCTCAGAATGACTAATAATTTAAATTGCTATAAACGGTTAGACATCACTATTCCTATAGATTTTTAATGGCTAATAAATAATGTAATTTTATTAATCACGTCCAATGAACGAAGAATCCTGCGATGGCCATGCCCTTCGCTAGTATAAAGCTCGCAGATAGGATTGGTATGTTTAAGCTCTAATGCTTGCTGATAAGGGACTTCTAAATCATTTCGATCATGAATCAATAAGGTAGGAAGATTAGTACTTTTGGCGAGCATTTTAGTAAGTGATAGATCTTCCCAAGTCCAACTATTTCCATACCGATATTCAAGCTGTTTTCGCATACCAGCAATTAATTTCCTCGAAATCGAAAGTCTATCAGCAAACTGCTCTGTCACCCAAATCGCGCTCGATGGACAACCTATTAAAATAAGTTTCGGAATTTTTATTTGATATTCGCGCAATGCAAGCAAAGTGCAAGCTCCGCCAAAGGAATGAGCCACTACTGCATGTAAGGATTGATGAATATTTACAACCTCCTTAATGACGGATGCGAATTCAAACATATCCGTTTGCTTGCCAGTTGATAAGCCATGCGCAGGCCCATCAAAGGTTAAAATACTATATCCAGCCTCTAGAAATGTATCGATAAAAGCACTGAATTGACTTCCCCTCCCTCCCCAACCATGTATCAACAAAATAAGAGGTCCTTCACCCCACTGATAAAGTTTTATTAATTTGTCATTAACCATAATTGTCGATGTACTCGCTTTCGCAATAAATGGTTTATGCCAATCAGGAATCTGATTACGCGGTGGAGTCAGAAACAATCTTAAAGCTAAACGTTCTGCGAATGAAGGAATCACTAAATTCATTATTTTAAAAAAATGTCGCAAACAAATTAATGTTAATTTTAATGAAAGTCCCAATTTTTTAGATGATGTAAAAGGATTTTTATTTGAAACAAAGCGTGCTTCCATTATATGTTATCCTTTTTCAGAAACTTGAGAAATATCTTGCATACTATTACTAATATAATTAATAACATCCTGCACCGTAGCAATTTTTATGTTGTCATCTGGAAATGTTTTTCCGAACTCTTCCTCCATTGCCATAATAATCTCCACTGTATCTAAAGAGTCAGCCCCTAGTTCTTGGGATAAAAAGGAATTGTTTTTGATATTCTCAACCGAAATATTTAATTGAGATGCAATGACGCTTTTAACTCTGTCTTCAATTTTCATATTAGATAACCTCATTATATTAAATTTTAAATTATTTTCTTTAATGACATTTGCAATAGAGATGTATAACCATTCTCGAAGCTACGAATGGCCGCTTCGAAATAATGGTTATAATGATTAAATAAATTTTTACCGTACTCTCTCATTACTTTATCCTCATTTATATTCAAACGATTTTTCCATTCAGTTAAAGTACGCGAATAGTCAAGCCCAATCATTTTTATTGTTACAGGTTCATACAATTTAAACATGGCCTCTTGTAAAGTTTCAATGTCAGGTAAAGCTGATCCTGGAAAAACATTTTTTAATAAGTAATAAGTATCCTTCATACTTTGCAATGAATCAGGCTTTTTTGCTGTAATAATTGTCTGTAAACCCAAATAAGAATCTTGTGTAGAAACATCTAAACAGCGTTCAAAAAACTTTCTGTAAACTTCGACTTGTTTTCCATGTTTAAGGTCTTCTAAAGAAGCAAAATGCTCCATGGCCCCGATTGAAATAATTGAATCAAACTTTATATCACTTTTTAAATCTTCCCATGAACATAGCGCGATGGAAGTAAAGGGAATATTTTTTTGAATGATATAATCGTATTGCGCTTGGCTTAGTGTAATTCCTTTCACATAATCTATTTCAAAATTTTTTACACAATATTCAAGCATACCGCCCCAACCGCATCCTATGTCTAAAACGCGATGGCCTTTTTTTACATGTGCAAATTCAGATAATCTTTTTAATTTATTTTTTTGCGCTTCCTCAAGATTCGATGCATTTTCCCAAACTCCGCAGCTATACATCTTATATTGTTTATCGAGAAACAATGAAAAAAAATTATTGTCTACATCATAATGAAATTGTATATCTTTTTTAGTAGCCATTTATGCAGCTCCTGAAATCGCATGATGATTTGTCAATAAATTTTTCCTGAAATGATGTAATTCATGTGATGATTTGCATGAAATTTCAAATAAATCAGAAAGACTGCTTAATACCGCCGTAGTTACTTTTTCTTCCCAAGTTTTATCGAACTGAATTTCATGATTTAACCAATTTTCCAACCATACTGGATCAGGTAATTTTCCATTTACCGTATCATTTGGAAACAAATTTTTATTAACATGTAAATTTGTTGGATGCATTGCTTTATTTAAACGAGCGTTTGTCATCAATACTCCTATTTTAGAAAATGCTAATTTCGCTTCATTATTATTTTTTTGTAGTGCTTTTTTCATATACTGAAAGTATGCGCGCGCATGTCTTGCTTCATCATTAGCAAGAAGAAGGTATATTTGCTTAATAACAGGCTCCATATGCCAAGCGGATGCACATCGATACCATTGATTCAAACGAATTTCTCCACAAAAATGTAACGCTAAACTTTCTAATGGTGGAGCTGAATCAAATGAAAATCGAACTGCGGCTAATTCATTTTCGGTAGGCAAATATTCTGGGGCATAGCGTCGAAGATATTCTAATAAAACCAGGCTATGTTTTTGCTCTTCGAAAAACCATATGGACATAAATGCTGAAAAATCCACATCCTCCTGATTATCTCTTAAAAACATTTCAGCAGTAGGCATGGCTGACCATTCAAGGATAGCATTCATCCTTATACTATAAAGATGTCGATCTGAAATATTGTTTTTATTAAATCTTTCCCATAATATATCTTTCTCTAAACTCCAACGTGCAGCTTCAAGTTTTCTAAAAATTTCCGGGTAAATCATTATTTTTCCTTTGTTAATTAATCGATAAGCAAATTTGATTCCGCAAGATAAGCGTATAAATTATCGATACATGAGCCACAACCATGATTACAGTTAGTATATTCATTAATAAATTGCATGAATGTTAATGGGTTATTTTTTTGTTTTTCCAAAATATTTTCATATTTCATTTCAGAGCAAAAACAATAAAAATTCGCTAACTGTGATGGTGAATCATCAACTACCATTTTATTTTCTCCTATTTATTTTGATCTTATTTTTTATATAACTTAAAATTTATTTTTTTAATCATTCTCCTTTTTTACATTATTAGAATTTATTCACTTCATTTTTATCAATGAGGAATATGCTGTTTAATTCAAATTTAAAATATGAGGAATAGGATATGGATTAACTGATGATTTGCAGATTTGCTACAAAAAAATAATATTGCGAAAGGGAAGAAGGGTTTTAAAATATTTTTGAAATTAATATAAAGCTTCAATCTCCGCGATAATACCTTTAATTCAAAATATGTCAACCACTAATAAAATTTATTTTTTTGAACCTTTATGCCGATGCTCTGACATCATGCGGCATGCAGATCATTTGGAAAAACTACAAATTAGTGCGCTTATCAAAATTCGTGCTTTCTTCAATAAATTCGATAATGGAAAGTGCGACATCTTTTCCGGTTGCTTTTTCAATACCCTCGATACCGGGAGACGCATTGACTTCAATAATAAGGGGGCCGCGGTTGGAACGGATGAGATCGACGCCAGCGACATTGAGACCGATGATGTGTGCCGCGCGGATCGCCATCGTGCGCTCTTCTTCCGTAATTTCAATTTCACTGGCGAGGCCCCCGCGATGTAAATTTGAACGAAATTCTTCGGGAGATAGTGCCTGACGCTTCATCGCTGCGACCACTTTTCCACCCACCACAAAACAACGAATGTCACAACCCGATGCTTCTTTAATATATTCTTGCACTAATATATTTACTTTTAATCCTAAAAAAGCCTCAATTACGCTACGAGCGGCTTTAGCCGTTTCAACCAACACAACGCCGATACCTTGCGTTCCTTCTAAAAATTTTATAATTAACGGTGGTCCACCGACCATTTTAATCAAATCTTGAATTTCATCGAGAGAATGCGCAAAACCGGTGATCGGAAGACCGATGCCTTTTTTGGACAAAAGTTGCAGAGAACGTAATTTATCACGGGCCCGTGTAATTGCGACAGAATCATTCACGCAAAAAACATTCATCGTCTCTAATTGTCGGACGACAGCTGCGCCATAAAAAGTCACCGAGGCGCCAATACGTGGGATGACCGCATCATAATGACAAAGTTCTGCACCTTTATAATGAATCGTCGGGCGAAGCGATGTAATATTCATATAGCAACGCATCGTATCGATGATATCAGCTTTATGACCCTTTTTTTTCGCTGATTCCAGCAATCGTCGCGTTGAATATAAATCATGTCTTCTAGACAAAATCGCAATTTTCATATCATAACCTTTTATTTATTACTTCTTAAAAATGAACGCCCAGGATTAACAATAAAGCGTTTTCGAATTGCGCTTCTTCCTAGTAACATGCGAAATTGCATAGAATCACGCTCAGTTAACGTCACTTCAATGGGGAATTTTTTGCCACCGAGGAACATATTGGTTTGGATGACATAACGCTCTTCGCGATGCCCACCCGAATCCATGACCATACGTTGATCTACAATATCCGCGACGCATGTAATAACAACGTTCACATTATTTTGCAAGGGATGAATATCAAAACGAATTTTATCTTGATTACCCTCTCTAAAAGTATGCAGTGCAAAAGCATGTAATGCAGACGTACGAGCGCCTGTATCAATTTTTGCTTTAATTCGCTCAATATTTAATTCTGGAAGTGAAACCCATTCACGCCAACCAATTTTTTTCAGTTTTCGGCGGGGTTTGATAATACGTATATTGTTTGTAGCCTCGATGCCCATGGTAGTACCTAATTAAACACATGTTATAATTATCGCATTATTACTCTCGTTTACGGAAATATTTTTCAAACCCCTAGAAGGAAATATTCTTTGATTACCGAATTACAATATCGTGAACTATATGCGAAATCTTTGCGTGATCCAAAAAACTTCTGGAGCGAACAAGCTGAAAAGTTTGTAACCTGGTTCAAACGCTGGGATGAAGTTTTTGCTGGTGATTTTCAAAAATTGGACATTCAATGGTTTAAAAATGGCAAATTAAATGCCTGCTATAACTGCGTTGACCGACATCTTGAGAAAAATGCGCAAAATCCCGCCATTATTTGGGAGGGTGACAACCCAGATGACAATAAAAAGATCACATATGCGGAACTTTATGAGCAAGTTTGCCGATTTGCGAATGTATTAAAAAAGTGTGGTTTAAAAAAAGGCGACAGAGTTTGTATTTATATGCCCATGATTCCGGAAGCAATCATCAGCATGCTCGCCTCCGCTCGGATTGGATTGGTGCATTCGGTGGTTTTTGCGGGATTTTCAGCCGATGCGTTAAAAACGCGCATTATTGACGCCGACTGTCGCGTCGTCATTACCGCAAATGAAGGTGTGCGGGGAAACAAAATTATCCCACTCAAACAAAATGTTGATGAGGCTTTAAAAGATTGTCCCAATGTGCGTAAAGTTATTGTCGTGAAACATACTGAAAATGAGACCCCTTTTATCCCTGAACGCGATCTTTGGTACACTGACGCGATGACGACCGTGTCTCCACATTGCCCTTGTGAAATGATGGATGCAAATGACCCTTTTTTTATTTTATATACCTCAGGTTCGACAGGAAAACCAAAAGGAATTTTACATACCCTAGGCGGTTATCTCGTCTATGTCGCGATGACTTTTAAGTATATTTTTAATTATGAACCGCAAGATATTTATTGGTGTACCGCAGATATTGGATGGATTACCGGACATTCTTATTTGGTGTATGGCCCGCTTTGCAATGGGGCAACAACGCTCATGTTTGAAGGGGTGCCGCATTACCCCACTCCCGCACGTTTTTGGGAAATTATCGACAAGTATGCCGTCAATATTTTTTATACTGCACCCACCGCTATCCGCGCGCTGCGTCGCGAAGGAGATGATTGGGTCAATAAAACAAAACGTGATAGCTTAAAATTACTCGGTTCAGTCGGCGAACCGATCAATCCAGATGTGTGGCAATGGTATTATGACGTGGTTGGTAACGGGCAATGCCCCATTGTCGATACCTGGTGGCAAACGGAAACCGGCGGCACTTTAATTAGTCCCATTCCCAACGCTATGGCCTTAAAACCGGGTTCCGCAACGAAACCATTTTTTGGTATCGAACCACTTATTTTGGATGAAAAGGGCGAAGAGTGCCCTGACAATCAAATGGGTAAATTGGTGATAAAAAATCCCTGGCCCGGCATTATGCAAAATATTTATGGAGATCGTGATCGTTTTATTGAAACTTATTTTAAAGAATACCCCGGATTTTATTTGACGGGTGATAATGCTTATCGAGATGAAGATGGATATTTTTGGATTAAAGGTCGCAATGACGATGTCATAAAAATTGCAGGGCATCGCATTGGCACGGAAGAAATTGAAAGCGCTTTTTTGACGCACCCCGATGTTTCAGAAGCAGGTGTTGTTGCCATTCCTGATGAAATAAAAGGTGAAAGTATTTACGCATTTATTACGTTAAAAAAAGGGATGAAAGGTACCGCGGCTTTAAAAAAAGCGTTGATTCAACAAGTGCGTGATAAAATTGGCGCGATTGCCACACCGAAATGTATTCAATTTACCGATAGTATTCCAAAAACCCGTTCTGGAAAAATCATGCGACGTTTATTAAAAAAAATTGCGCGTGAAGAATATGATGATCTGGGGGATATCTCAACGCTTGCTGATAGCGATGTGGTGGATAAGTTAATAAAGGGTCGGAGTAAAGTGAGAGCATAAAATTATTACTTGTCATGCCAGCATGCTTTAAGCTGGCATCCAGTCGACATTTAGCGAAGCCACTTGGATGCCTGCCAGCATGCTTAAAGGTGGCATCAAAGCATGCTGGCATAACAGATCATCACATTTCTATTTTCTCATCTGACGAAAATCAGGGTGCGCTATTTCCTTACATGTTGACTCTGGGATGAGGGGAAATTTTGTAATGTGAAGCCCCCTGCCGGCGTGTACCATTAAATAACGACCGTCTTCGATAAATTGACTTGAACTAAGTGGTGAAAGTTGACATCTAAATTTACATAAAAGTGAATTTTCGGAGGACTCTTGCGGATCTATGATCAAAATATAACTATCTGAGGTCACTAACAGTTCACCATTATCCTTTTCAAACATAGTAAACCATTGGCGGTCATACTGCGGCCATTCAATATCAATCGATTTTTCGTGTTCGCGACCCTTGGGTGCCGTAGGATCCCAAATATCAAAATGAAAAGTTTTTTTGGAGTTGATGCCCTTGACCGATGCAGTCAGAATTTTTTGGTTTTTCAGTTGAATCACATGCCATGGAGAGTATTCGTGCAAATCAATAATATTGACAGCTGAGTTAGGATTAATAGTTAAATCATAAAAATATAAGTGAGATCTTGAAGCAATCACAAATTGATTGTTTTTTAGTGAAAATATATGGGTAAAAACATCAGAATAGGGAAGCTTGAGTTCAGTAATGTGAATTGACTCGGGCTGAATTGCTTTCGCATCATAGTGTAAAATTTTTAAATTAGTATTCATTTCACTTTTATTAAACTGATATGAAAGAAATACCAATTTTCCTTGTGATATTATCGCAGAGTCATAAATGTATTCTTCTTTTTGTAGGGCTATTTTTGCAAGTGAACGAGGTTTATCTTCATTGTGAAAATCATAAAATTCACAATATTCATCATGATGCCCTATTACAACAATATTTTTTTCTATTTCTCGAAGATGTGTAATTCCACCCAAAGAAGTTTCGAATTCAGATAATAATTTTCCATCTTCAATTTTCCACAAACAAATTTGAGATGTATTCTTTTTTAAGTCAGCATAATTACCCGTCAGTATGTTACCACTTTTTAATTGGATGTAACTTTTAACTGAAAGACCACCTTTTGTCGGTTGCAGAGATACTTTACTTTTATCATCAGGCGATTTTTTGCTAAACGCATTGTAATAAATCAGAGGATGGGGACTTTTTAAAAAAGTTTGATGATCCAGCGCTTCCCTAAAAAAACCGCACGTTTTTCTAAGATTGACATAGGTTTGTTGGTCTGTAAAAAGTGCAATCTCTTTCGCTATATCGGGGGTTAATTTTCTTTGCATAAGTACTCGCTCATTTTTGTTTTATATTTCTTACAAATTGGTAATCCGATTGACAATTTGCAAACAATATGTTAAAATTATTTAAAATCAATAAGTTAAACAGAGGCATTTTGATGCTCGCGCGCTCAGCAACCTCCTCATTATTGGAAAAATCAACACATTATCCCATTGTCGCCATCACAGGTCCAAGGCAATCAGGAAAATCGACATTAGCAAAATTTCTTTTTCATGAAAAACCTTATATAAGCTTAGAGGATTTAGACAACCGCCGTTTCGCATCGGATGATCCCCGTGGATTTTTAGCCCAATTTCCAAATGGCGCAATTTTAGATGAAGTGCAACATTGTCCGGAAATTTTTTCGTATTTACAAACATTAGTAGATGATAAAAAAAAGATGGGGCTATTTGTGCTAACAGGATCTCAACAATTTGGTCTTACTGCAAAAATAACCCAATCTCTTGCAGGTAGAGTGGGATTTATTCAACTATTACCTTTCACGTATCAAGAATTAAAAATAGGAGGAGAAGCCCCTACAACGCTTGAGGACATGCTTTTTAATGGTTCTTATCCGCCAATTTATGATCGTAAGGTTTCACCACAAAGCTGGTATAGCGATTACGTGATGACATATATCGAACGCGATATTAGACAACTCATTAATATTCAAGATTTAAGAATTTTTCATCGTTTTTTACAAATGTGCGCTGCACGCACGGGACAATTATTAAATCTTTCTAGTCTAGCGAATGATTGCGGAATCACTCATAATACTGCTAAATCTTGGATCTCAGTTTTAGAAGCGAGTTATATCGTATTTCTTTTATCACCACACCATAAAAATTTTAATAAACGTCTTATTAAATCACCTAAACTTTATTTCTATGATACAGGAATTGTGTGTTTACTTGCGGGGATCCAGCAAGCAAAGCAATTACAAACGCACTCCATGCGGGGCGCTTTATTCGAGACTTGGGTCATCAGTGAATTAATTAAAAATCGTTTTAACATAGGTCTACTTTCTAATTTGTATTTTTGGCGAGATAGTCAAGGTCATGAAGTGGATGTTCTTATTGAAGAAGGCGATAAACTAACACCAGTTGAAATTAAAGCGAGTCAGACGATTACAAATCAATATTTTTCTGATCTTATTTACTGGGAAACATTAAATCAACAATTGCAGACCTCTTGGTTAGTGTATGCCGGGACGCAAAATCAACAACGAAAAAAATGTCGAATTATTGGTTGGGAAGCAATTAATAGTATAAAAAATTAAAATCAAAACCATTCTTCATCTTATCAGTTGGCAATACCAAAGTATTTTGGTATTTTACTTTTCACTTTCGTGACAACACATTATTTTAATGAGCAATGACTATGCCGAAACAAAAAACCTCTTTTCGCTGGGACGATCCATTTTTTTTCGATGATGAATTAACTGAAGAAGAACGCATGATTCGTGATGCCGCAAAGGATTTTGCGGAAACCAAATTAATGCCACGAATACTGGATGCATTTCACAAAGAACATTTTGATCGCGATATTATTTCTGAAATGGGTGAAGCAGGATTTTTAGGTGCAACGATTCATGGATATGGTTGTTCGGGAATTAATTATGTGTCCTATGGCTTGCTCACGCGTGAAATTGAACGTATCGATTCCGGTTATCGTTCTGCGATGAGTGTGCAATCGAGTTTAGCGATGCATGCGATTCATGCTTACGGATCCGATGCGCAAAAAGAAAAATTTTTGCCGAAAATGGCAAAAGGTGAATGGGTCGGATGTTTTGGTTTAACCGAACCTAACTTCGGTTCAGACCCTGGCAGCATGGCATCACGCGCAAAAACGGTTGATGGTGGCTTTCGTTTAAAAGGCACCAAAATGTGGATTACGAACTCTCCTATTTCTGATGTATTTATTGTGTGGGCTAAAAATGATGATGGCCGCATTAAAGGATTTATTTTAGAAAAAGGAATGGATGGATTATCCGCCCCCACGATGCATGGAAAAATGAGTTTGCGCGCATCCATCACGGGTGAAATTGTGATGGACGATGTTTTTGTTCCGGCCGAAAATGAATTGCCAAAAGCAGATGGTTTGAGTGGTCCGCTGGGTTGTTTGGACAGTGCGCGTTACGGCATTGCATGGGGCGCACTCGGTGCTGCCGAATTTTGTTGGCATGCCGCGCGACGTTATGTCATGGAACGATCACAATTCGGCAAACCACTTGCCGCCAATCAACTGATTCAAATGAAACTCGCAGACATGCAAACGCAAATTACTTTAGCATTGCAAGGTTGTTTACGTGTCGGCCGATTGAAAGATGAAGGCCGCGTTGCAACACCAATGGTTTCTATGATTAAACGCAATTCGACATTAGTCGCATTAAATACCGCGCGTGAAGCCCGCGATATGCACGGCGGCAACGGCATCATGGAAGAGTTTCATGTCATTCGCCACATGCTCAATCTCGAAACCGTGAAAACTTACGAAGGCACT
>JABDCZ010000036.1:18500-18574 GCA_013287885.1 Gammaproteobacteria bacterium | reverse complement strand
TCAACCGAAAATTTACAAAGTTTGATTCAAAAAGTAAAAGAAACGGGTGCGGATATCGGTCTTGCTTTCGATGG
>JABDCZ010000036.1:0-18490 GCA_013287885.1 Gammaproteobacteria bacterium | reverse complement strand
GTCAGCTGATGTTATTTGCAAGATCTATTTTACGAAAAGAACCTTTAGCAAGAATTATTTATGATGTGAAATGCACGCGTCATTTAGCGGAAATGATTAAAGCATGGGGTGGCGAACCCATCATGTGGAAAACAGGACATTCGTTAATAAAATCGAAATTAATTGAAACCCAGGCGGCATTGGCGGGTGAAATGAGCGGGCACATCTTTTTTAAAGATCAGTGGTATGGATTTGATGATGCCATTTATGCAGGTGCGCGTTTATTGCAAATTTTATCGATGGAAAATAAAACGAGTAGTGCATTATTCAGAGAAATTCCCAACAGTATCAATACGCCAGAATTAAAAATTTATGTCGAAGAAAATGAAAAATTTGAGTTGATGAATGCACTCATTCAAAAAGCAAATTTTACTTCCGGTGAAAATATTACTATCGATGGATTGCGTGTCAATTTTGCGGATGGTTGGGGATTGGTACGACCATCCAATACGACACCTTGTTTGGTTTTGCGTTTTGAAGCAGATAGTGAGACGGTTTTGAAAAGAATCCAAGATCTTTTCCGCGATTTACTTTTTTCTGTGAAACCCGATCTGGAAATTCCATTTTGAAAAATTATGATGTGGCAATAGTCGGTGGGGGCATTGTTGGGATGACCACCGCATTATTGCTTTCCAAAGAGACATCATTACGCATTGCGTTGTTCGAACAAAAACCATTATTATTCCAGTTTAAAAAAGAAAAATATGGTGAACGCACGAGTGCCATTTCTCTCGCCTCTATAAAAATATTTCAACAATTATCCTGTTTTCAATCGATGGTTGAAAAACGTATTGCACCTTATTTAAAAATGCACGTGTGGGACGGCCAGGGTAAGCTTGATTTTGATGCGAAAGATGTGGGCGTTGAATGCTTAGGCTACATGATTGAAGATCAAGTCATACAAGTTGCTTTATTCGAAAAATTAAAAATGAGTACCGTTGATATTTTTTCTCCTTGCGAATTGCATGCGATTCATAAAAAAGAAAATGGTATTGAATTGGTTTACGATGAAAATCATGTGATTCAAGCTAAATTACTCATCGGTGCGGATGGTGCGAATTCTTTTGTTCGTGAAAAACTTCATATTCCTTTTAAAACGATCAATTACGATCAAACAGCTATTATTTTGCATGTGAAAACAGAACTTTCGCATGAGAAAATCGCGAGCCAACGTTTTTTGAAAGACGGTCCACTTGCTTTTTTACCTTTGGATGATCCGCATATTTCATCTATTGTGTGGTCAGTAAAAAATTCCAGCGTCGATACCTTATTAAATATTTCTGATGATGATTTTAGAAAAAAATTAAGTGGATCTTTCGAATATCGTTTGGGAAATGTGACAGAGATGTTAGGATCAAGAAAATCTTTTCCATTACGCATGCGTCATGTCGATCATTATATTCTCTCGCATGTTGCGTTAGTGGGAGATGCGGCACATACGCTGCATCCACTCGCGGGACAGGGGGTAAATTTAGGATTATTAGACGCGCTAACGCTTGCGACAGTTGTGATAGAAGCACACCAAAAAAAGCGGGAATTTTTTAGTTTTTCAACCCTTCGAAAATATGAGCGTGCACGTAAAAGTGATGTCACGTTAATGATTACGATGGTCAATCTATTAAATCAATTATTTTCGAATGATGTGAAATTACTTAAAGAATTGCGCGGGGGCGGTTTGCGTCTCATCAATCGATTGCCGTGGATTAAGAATTTTTTTGTGGAGTATGCGTTGGGGCGACACATAATACAATAAAAACAGAGGACTTAAACAATGACAAATCAAATATTTACCGAAAAACTAAATAAAATTTTAAATGATCTTTGTCATGGAATTGACATACCTAAAATTGAAGATAAAGAAATAGAAAATCAAGCAGAACGCCTGATTGAACAAGTGGAAACACAAAACTATCCATATCCCATGTTAACGTGTGAACATCAAGCCGAGCAGGGAATTGGAGAGGATTGCGTGGCTTGCCAGCAATTACAATACCAAACTTATCAATCGCGTTTTCAATCATTGGTAAAAGAAAAAGGTTATAATCATACTTTTACTTTAAAAGCTGCATTCGATTATTATTCCACACTCATCACGCAATATCGATTGACAGAATGTGATGAATTACTCGATCAAATTTATGAGCATTGCATCAATCGCGGTGCATGGAGTATGTATTATGTCATGGCGATACAAGCGCGTGCATTTTTGCGATTTAAACAGCATCGTTATCAAGAATCAGTGGATTATTTTAATGAACAAATTGCTTTGCTTGGGCCCAATGAAAAAATTTATGAAAACATGGCGTTGGCATATTCCCGCTTAAATCAAATGGATGAAGCGGCACGATCATATGCGCGCGCGATTTTATTGATTCGTGAAAAACCACCGGAAGAACAAAAGTTCGCAACGTTATTAATGGGACTTTCTACGGTTCTAGATAATACGGAGGATGCATTGACGGTATTAACCGCCAGTATGGAGATGTTAAAACAAATTTATGATAAACCGCATTCATTAATGGCGAAAACACTTTCTGCGATGGGAGATATGCACATGAAGCGGAATGAAATCGTCGAGGCATTACCTTGTTATGAAGATGCGGTGAAAATTTTTATCGATACCTGTGGATATGAAACGCCACTGACTTCCAATGCAATGAATAAATATGGAAAAGCATTATTGCAAAATCAGCAAAATGAAAAAGCGAGTCAAGTGTTCCTTGATGCCTTAAACGTATGGGTAAAATTAGACGATAGCACTTTTGATAGTGGTATGGTGCTTGAGGCGCTCATGACTTTTATGGATAAAAAAAATGATGAAGTGTTAAGTGTGTTGCCATTATTGCAAAATAAAATTGTAGCGAGTGAAATGTTGCGTCAAAATTTAAATGTGCTTTGTCTTCTAAAATTTATTTATCAAATTTATATTTTGAATGGCAATATTCCGGAAGCCTACAAAACTTGTCAAATTTTTAAAGAAAATCTTTCGCAATTAAGTGCAGCTGAGTTAGATCAACTATTACCGTTTCGGGACAAACTGTTAGAAGAAACGAGTGAGATTTTGAAAATTATGGATACCATTAAGTAAAAGGTCATCCTGAGCGTAGCGAAGGATCGGCCAGAATGCGGATCGTAAACTGATCCTTCGCTACGCTCAGGATGACAAATCCTATAATTATGCAACAACGCCCTTCTATCATGCGGGGCAAGTTCGCAAGTAATGACCATTTTTTGATTGAACTATGATGATAATTTGATCTATAATGCCAACCTTGAAACAATCGAAAGCGGGTTTGCGCATGAGATCTTCTGGACCTAAAGAAACAAAAACTTCATCAACTACGGATATTAAAAAAGGCATAAGTTACTTAGTAGCAAAAGAATTTAAAAAGGCCATACCTTTATTACAAGGTCAAGATCTAAGTAGTATCAAAGAAACTACAGCAGTAAAAAAAGCGAGAAAGGTGGTTTTTTCAATCATAGATAGTTGTACTGTAACCAATCAAAGGGTTATTTTTAACCCTTTGCTAGACAATAACGAATACCACGCACTTTGTCTGATATATCATTCACTTGAAAAAGATGCTAATCAAAGATCGACGGCATATTGTCTTGAAAATTTAGTAAATTACTATCATAAGAATTATAAAAAAATTGTAATAATTGCAACAAAAGCTATCGCAATAAAACCAAGTGACGCGGTCCATTATTTTTATCGAGCATTAGCATATAAAAATTTGAATCGTAATAAGTTGGCCATTAAGGATGCTCGTAGGGGTTATGAGCTTGATCCATTAAATAAAACAGGAATTGAGTTATTAGCCGAGCTTAAAGAAGAAATCAAAGGTTCTAATGATAAAGAGAAGAAATATGAAATTTCGACCGACCGACCAACAATGGTTATAAAAGAAGAAAGAATTACTGGAGGTCCGGTTCCAAAAACTAGTAGAGAGGAAAAATTTCTTACGCCCTCTCATTCATTATTAGGTCAACAAATATTAGAAGAGAATTTAATTCGTAAAATCAATTCTTTTACTTCAAAATATCTTGCGCAAATTAAAAAATATGAAATTTTGAATTTTAGTGATTTTTCTAGCTTTTTAGATATGTGCGAAAATTTGAAAAAAATTTCCATTTCTCAAAAAGACTATGTTGATTCTCAATTTAAAAAAATAAAAGATCAGCTTCATACCACAATTGAAGCTGTTGTTGAGACATTTTTTTCTAATAACATTTGGATAGTTGCGCTTCATTATTGCCAATTTTTAAGAAATTTTTTTCCTGAGTCGGAGGCGTGCTCTTATGTTGCAGAAGCTAATTTACAAGGCCAAAAAGGGGATTTTGAATTAAGCGTAGAATTGTATACTAAAGCACTTTTCGCAGAGAATGATAAACAGGAGCGGATGGATGCATTTTTATATTATTACAGAGGCAAAGATTATTTTAGTCTAGGTAAATATGATCTGGCTTTGGCGGATATAGATAAAGCAATAGAATTGGATACACAGAAAGAAGTAGAATTAAGTTTAAAAGAATCCTTACAGGGTTTTCGTGTTCGAATACTTTTCGAAAAAGCAGAATCAGAAGGTGAAGAAAGAGAGGCTGATTTAAATTTTAAATTGCCTGAAAAAACTGAAGCGACAAAAATAAAACGCCCCAATACATTACTAAAAAGATCTCAAGCCATGATGGCACTTTCTCTTGTTGTAAAACAAGATGAGGAGGTTTCCGATACGACTAAAGTTACAGTTAAACCTAAAAAACCTAATAAGAAAGAACGCCAAGCGCAATATAATAATCAACTCACTTTGCAAAATATAAAATTATTGCGCTCATCTATCGCGGAAGTGAAAGCTTTGGAACAGAAAATTAATCACCTGTATCACGATAAAAATTGGCATGAATACAAAGATACATCAAAAGGTGCACCTCTCGAAATCATTCGTAACACCAAAAAACAATTAGAAGATTTAGCATCTGAAATAAATATATGGAAAATGAACTTAGCTAATATCAAAGATTTATCTCACAAACTATCATTAAATGAATCTCCCGATGTTAAAGCAACGCAAAGCGAAGCAAAAGAAATTATTTCAATAAGTGAAACATTGAAAATGGATGACATGTTATTGAAGGCTGAAAGTCGCGCGGCAGAAATTATTGCAAAAGCAAATGAATCGAAACAATTTCTTGAGAATATTACTGGGAAAATACATGAATCCAAAAGAAAAATAAAATCCATCACCGCTAATATTGATGCTGAGGTGAGAAAATTAACTAATCTTGAAGATGAAATGAATGCATTTTGCAAGATCTCTGCTCTGACTTCCAAAATTTTAGTGCGCGCGCAAAACAAACAAAACATTATCGAAAATATTGAATTGAAATTGAATGCTTATCTTCCGGAATTGAAACAAGAAATGGCGACGCTTGTTGCACATCATAAAGCATGCGAACCTTATACATTACCAAAATATTTATTGAATTTAATCGATGAAACAAAACATGTCGTGAAGCGTTCCGAAAAATTAATGACAGAAACCATAAAATATTCGTCAGAAACGTTGCAATTAGCGAACGGAATTATGATGGATTTACAAGATTTGATTGTGGGAAAAAATCTTTGTTCCATTGCTCGGCACGGGATAGAAAGGGAAGCGAAAATGATAAAACGTGCGGAACAAATGATTATTGAAAGCACTGATGCCACTACTATTGAATTAAATACACTTAAAAAAAAGAAAAAATTAGCGCCAGATGAAGTTGAAGAAGCAGATGATAAAAGTTATTTTATTTTGAAAACCATAGAATATACCTTGAAAAAAACCACTTCTGAAATTAAAAAAGTAGAATTCGCAATAGAAAATGTTCATAAGAAATTACAAAGTTTTAATAAAAAATTTCGCGGTGAAAAGCCACCTCATGTTCCAGAATTTTCTTTAAATGAAAGAAATGCGACCGTCACATTTCTAGAGTATCAGCTGAAAGAAGCAGGCAACATTTCGACTGTGGTGCATGACCAATTGGTAAAAACCAATCGCGGAATGGAGTATTTAGATACTATTGCGCAACGCATGCGAATTATTCATGAAGCACACGATAATAGCAAAGAGACATTTGTTGATATGAGTGAGGCACTAGAAAGTAAAAATCCAAATGATATCAATTATTCTACTTTATATGTTATGCAAGAAAAAATAAAAATTAATATTGCGATTGTTGAAGAAGAATTGAAATCCATGTTATTGATTCTAGAAAAATGCAGTAGTGAAACGTCAGTTGACTCCATCAAATCTATTAAGCATGAACAAATAATTGCGAAATCAATACTGCGAAAATTAGTCGATATTGCAATTAAAGCGGATCAATGTATACATAAAGCAGAAGATTTGCGATTGCCAAATTTATCAACTCTCGGTCATTCCCATGTTGACGAAAAACCATTCTGTCATTCCCACGAAGGTGGGAATCCATTACGAACGGACCCCCGTCCTCGCGGAAAAGACAATATTTCAACAGAAACTTTTCAGAAAACCAACAAGAAATTACCCTACGGTCATTTCTATACATCCTCAACTCCAGTGAGACCAAAACCAAAATATCGATATCCGACCAGACGATCTATATTTGCTGAAATGAAGAATTTACCAAAAGATCAAGATTCGTGTATCGATATTTATTATGCTTTGGTTGCTGAATTTGAAAAGAAAAAAAATATTTCTCCTATCGATTATCAAGTATTTGTTTTTACGCTGCGTGCCATATTAGTTGAACTTGCATTTAATGCCCCGATAAATAGAGATTTAAGAAATGCGGTTGTGCATAACATGCCACTTTATTTTGATACGCAAAAGTATTCATTAAAACAATTATTCGCAAGCTTGCAAGAATATGTTTTGAGTCTTACACCTGAAGAAACTTTCGACAAAAATAAAATTTCGAAAATAGAAGATCCGATGCTAAATTATTTAAAAGGTAAGAAAATCAATCAGCATTATATACTTGATTTCAAAAAAACGAATTTTGCGGAAGAAGATCATTATAAGAAGCTGGAAGAGCTTGTACGATTCGGAACGGCAAATACTATTGAACAATCCTCGCTTTCAGATCAAATTAAACATTATGCTTCTCATGCTCTCCGAAAACGCGTGCGAGATCACGCGATATATTCCGGGAATATTAGATTATCGGATTTACCGTACCTCCAAATTCTTGAGTACATTGTGGAGCATCATCCGAGGTTGATGAAATAAGCTGGCATGACATAGTTGATGACGTTGCGGCTCCCCTTTTTCAAAGGGGGCTAATACTGCGCTCGGCTGGCATGACAGTTGATACTCGCAATATTGTTTAGTATTTACACATGTTGTGTTATTATGTCGCAAAATTATTTAACGAGGCTACTTCGAAATGCAATCTTCTACTCCAAAAAATAAAGACGACTTAGATCTTGGTATAACATATTTAGCAGAAAACAAAATCGATGAAGCTTCATTTCTTGCATCGATCCCTGAATATACGACTACAATCGTCTCAAATTCTATTGTCCTTAAAGCAAAAAAAAACATATCTTATAGAATAAGTGTCATGTATGAGAGCATTTGTGATTCAAAAAATCCATCTAGAGGAATGTTAGAATCCTTTCTTAGCATGTGTTCCATTTTTCATCGTCTTTCTAGAGTAGTAGAAGATGATGCGCAAACCATGAAATTATGTATTTTGCAATCTTCTAGCACTTTGAAGGTGAATTGGTATGCACCCACTCTGGAAGCTGCGACAAAGGGTATTAAAGCGGGAAACAGAATAGCTGCTGATTCAAAACTAATTGATAATTTACATAAATTATCCACTGAGGATGACGCATTAAGAATGGATAAAGTAACCCTATATGGTTATCGAGCCATGGCAAATGAATCCTGTTATAAGTATGCAGAAGCCCTTGCGGATTACCGAAGCGCATACGCATTGCATCCGAATGACCCAAGCCTAATAAAATCAATAACAAAAATCTCAAATGAAATAAGTTTTTTAAAAAAGAAGAAAAATAATCCTTCTCCTTATACTGCGCCGGAGTTACTTAAATGTGCGGAAAAAAATATTGATGTTGAAATGCCAGATAAATTAAAAACTACTCTTGGTTCTGCTTTTTCTCCCCCCGCTTCCCTTGAAACAATATTTCCTGATCTTAAATGTGACTTAGAGGCAAAAGCTTCCCACCTACTTCCTGAAGTTGAAATAGAAAAAATAGCGTTGGAAGAGTTGAATAATTTTTCTACCGACAGTAAAGATGTTTATCAAAGTTATATTAAAGCTTCTGAACTTATACAAAGGTATAAATATTCCCAAGCGTTCACTGAATTGAAAAATGCAAAAAACAATGAAGTTTTTAAAGCACGTCCGATAAGTCCAGACAATAAAAATGCTTTTGCAATGATTTGTTATTTGATCGCTCGATGTTACGAAATGGGTAATAAGCAGTTTAAAGATGCAATTCCTTTTTGGAAGAAAGCATATGAACATATCGATCGTTCTTCTCCTTTGGCATATATATTTTTATTTCACATAGCTAAAAATACTTTACAAGTCGGAAATCATTTAGATGCTAAAAAATATATTGTGGAGGCCATTAAATTATGTCCAGAAGATTCCAATATTCGAAAAATATATGCCACTCGCTACTTTGAAGATTATCAGCCTTTGGCAATTACAGAAATAGATGAATTATATTCACTGATAAAATGTTTTCCTGAATTGCAAGCACGTATTAAACCAGAAAAACCAGAATGGTTTATTGAAGCTGCAGAAAAAAAATATAGAAAAGCAATTCACTTATTCTCTATAAGTAAATCTGGTTATGATATTAATAGCTTAAAATCAATTCCCGCATTAGGATATTATACTCCGCTCTCGAAAAAAGAGTTAGAAAGAGTTGAAAGTCGCTTCGAGCTAATTATCTTTGATGCTCAGACATCTATTACACATGCGATTCTAAAAAATACTAAAATCTCATTAGAAACTCAAGTAAAGCTAATCGATCATTGCGAGGTATTACTAAAAATTTCACTGACACGAAAACCATTTGTCGATCGTGTTTTAGCAAATATACTAAATAATCTTTTAGGACACTTTAATAAACTCGAATCTCGTTTGTTGAATAACGAAACAAGTTCGGGAGTGTCAGTTAAAGATGTGCTGATTGCGCAACACTATGGTGAAGTAATGAGAAAAATCTTTCCAGATAAAGCGAATGTTTCTTTTCATTTAGAAGGTAGAATACATTCTCTCAGGAATGATTATATGTTAAGTATTCTTATGTATACCAAAGCACTCGAGACTGGAGAAAAAGCTGGTATTTATTCTTGCAGAGGCTATGATTATTATCGTTTAGCTAAATATGACGAAGCTTTAAGTGATATTGATAAAGCCATCGAATTAAAAGGTGGTGTGGCGAATACTTATATTCGTGAATTAATATTAGTTGAAAAAGCAAAAATACAAAAAGAAAAAATACAAAAAGAAAAAATACAAAAAGAAAAAAAAGATTTCCAAGAACAAAAACCCCTGGGGTTAATAATCCGTACACTAGAAAGTCTTGATGATCCATTTCTTATTTTAGAAAAAAAAATTTCCACTGATAGCGCTGAAATTTTGCAAAAATATCTATTAGAAAAAAAATCGACGCAACCGAACAAACCCAGCAAAAAAGAAAGAAAAGAACAATACGCCAAACAAGCAACTTTGCAAAATGCAAAATTACTTGAATCAGCTCTTTTTGCGATCAGAGATTGCGAACAAAAAATAAATCAATTGAATGATGAAAAAAATTGGAAAGAATTTGAGAATGTAGCGGAACGGAAACCTATCGAGGCTAGCCGCAATACGAGAGAAAATTTAAAAGAATTAACTTCGCAAATTATAAATTGGAAAGCGCACATCGAAAAAGTGAAAGAATATTCCAATAAATTATTGTCGGATGAATCCGAAGATGTTCAACTGAAGCAACGCGAGGCCAAAGAAATTATTTCAGCAAGTGAAAAATTCAATGTGGATGAGACTTTATCAAAAGCTGAAAAGCGCGCCGAAAAAATTCTCGCAACATCGAATGAATCAAAAAAATCGTTAGATAATATCACGAGTACCATACATACGTGTAAAGCAAAAGCTAAGTCGATGACGATTAAAGTCAATGCTGACATGAAAAAATTAAAGAATCTTGAACAACAATTAAAAGAATATAGTGTAGTTACGACTCCTACGCAAACGACCATCACTGATGCGAAAAAAAATCAGAGCGCTATCAAAAAAATTGAATCTAATATAAACGCTCACCATCTTGCAATCAATGAAGCCATCGCGAACTTTTCTGAATGTCATAAAAAATGTCACCGTTATAATACAGAACTTTTAGCTGCTTTAATAAAAGAAACAAAAGCTAGTTTAGATCGTTCTCTAAAATTAATTACTGAATCCGTCAAATCTGTGGTTACCACTAACACTTTAGCAGATGACGTTATTGCTGATTTACAAGATTTGATGTCCGGAATGACCCAGTGTGAAGTTATTCGACGTTCGATTGAAAGAGATGCGACAAGAGTGAAAGAGGTAGAACAAAAAATTATTCTGCATGCAGAGGATATTTACGTAAATGTGAAGAAACTGACGGAAAAAAGCAAATTAAGTTCTAGTGAAATTGAAGAAGCCGAGGATAAAAGTAGCGATCTCGTGAAAACGATCGGAATCATTTTGTCTGAAGCTATTTCAGGTATTAAAGCGGTGGAATCAGAGATTAAACGTGTTCATCAAAGAAAAGAAGAATTTATTAAAAAATATTATTACGATAAACTCCCAAAAATTCCTACATATGATTTAACAAAATTAACAGCCACTATTACATTTTTAGAAAAGCAAGCTTCCATCGCAGATACGGTCTCAACTGACATGAGTGATAAAGCCCAAAAAATTAGCCGTGGGATGCAGTCTTTAGATGATATAAAAAATCAAATAGCGTTAATGGATAACGCATGTCAAGATTCAACTGTAGCGCTTTCGAAAATGGCCGATGCATGCGAAGATTATCTGCATCCAGAAAAAATAGATTATTTAGCATTAAATGATTTACAACAACAAATAAAAAATAATGTTGCAACGATTGAAATGGAATTAAAATTAATTTTATTGATTCGAGAAAAGTTGAGTGCCGATATTTCATTAGATTCCATCAAGTTAATTAAGGAACAGGAAGCAATCGCTAAATCGGTGTTGCGTAAGATGATTGATTTGTCTGTTAAAGCCGATGAATATGTTCAACGAGCGGAAGAGTTGCATACTCGTCGTCCTGCGGCTTGTCCGCAGGATCCAGCGACAACGGATATGCCATTCTGGATCCCGCGAATAAATCGCGGGACGACGGGTTATGAAAAAGACATAAGTAAAAGTGAGTTACCCTCTTGCCATTTTTATTCTCCCAAGAATCCAGCTCGCCAACAATCAAGCCCACGTCATGAAAATAATTACATGGAAACAAAAGAAGTACCTTCTCTTGAAAAGAGAGTGGAACAATGTGAAAAAGTATGTAATTCCTTGTTTTTGCAATTTGCTGAAAGAAAAATTATTTCACCGACGGATCAAAAGGTATTAGTTTTTATCTTGCGAGTAGCTTTAGTGGAACTTGCATTTACCGAAAAATTCAATCAACGTTTTAGAAATAATGTCATTCACAATATGTCAGGATACTTTGATACGAAATATTCGCATAACGAATTATTTTCTGCATTAAAAGAATATATCTCTTGTTTAAATCAAGAAAACAAGATTAACAAAGATAGAACTTCAACGCTAAAAGATCCTTTGCTGCAATCTCTTTTAGGTATACAACTTAATGAAAAAATTCCACGAGAATCCGTATTCACTGAAGCGGATCATTATGCAAAATTAGTTGAACTCGTCACATTTGAATCGGAAGGCCTCATTGAAAAATCAACACTTAAACGTTCGAATAAAGATTTTGCGCATCAAGCACTTCGCAATCGAATGAGAGATCATGCGCTGAAATCCGGGAATATTGAATTAGCGGATTTGTCTTACTATGAGATTCAACAATATATTCGTGAGCATCATCCGAGGAGGAGGGGCTAATCCATCACGTCCCATACCTCAACCACACCGGCATGACGCGATGCAAATACTCCATGAATTTCGCAAGACCCACGCGGTGTTCTATCATCCCTAAGCGATTCATCTTTGCCTCGGGAAATGCAATGCCAAATCCAAAAAGTCCGGGAGCAATAATGCCGGTTTGATTAAAATGTTGTAGATCATGAAACCCCTTAACCAAAGGTAGTTCTCGTCTCGTGAATCCAATGGCATAAATTGCCTTTTGACACAAAGGTAAATATTTTTGTAAATTAATATCGTTTGAAAAAACGCGAGTAATATTTGAAGGTAATTTCCCATCAATATTTTCTCTTGCCCAATCCGCAGTGGTACCTTTTAAACCTGTATCATCAAATAAAATCCAGTCATCAAAATAAGTGGCGTACACTAATGGCGATCGATAAAAATTAATGATACGACAAGATGAATTTTCAGTGATGTTTTTTAAAGCCAATATCGCAGAATGCGAAGAACCAAAAACTGCGATGGTTTCATTTTCTTTACAATGATTTTTTAAAAGGGAAATATTCAGCGCATCTTGCAAAGGAATGGTTGAAATGGGATGAGATAATGTTTTCGCGTCCGAACCAATGCTTAAAATAACGTTTTTTGCGCGGATTTCTTCATCATCGATAGAAAGACACCACGAGCGATGATTTAAATGTAATGCAGTCACTTTTCCTTTTTTCGTTTCGACTTTATTTTTTAATTGATTGGTAATCCATTGTAAAGGATCTGCCACGAGGTGGAGTGCACAAGTCGCATCCTTTGATAAATCAAATAGTTCGAAGTGATTTTTGCATTCAGAAATATCGAAAGCCTGAGATCCCTCCAAAAACTGCAGAAAACGATTGACCTTCGTGTTGCTGGGTACCATTTTCCAGAGTGTTCCAAAGTCACCCACTGAGAATGTAGGGTCAATCCATACAATGTCATTGGGTGAAATTTGATGGTCTAATAATTTTCCGACGGCTGCAATGCCGGCAGGACCTGCACCGACAACCGCCCAGTGTTTTGTTTGCATTTATCACCTTGTAACGAATAAATAGGTGAAAATTATACACTTAAAAGTTTTAAGACAATAATTTTTCTTTCACGATTTCAGAAAAAATACGATGCACCGTCGTCGTGGGGTGTATTTGATCCCAAAAAACATATTCATCAGGTGAATTACAGGGTTTTTTACCCATCTCGGCACTTCTCGCGATATCGTTTGCAACGTCCAATGCTGGATTCCCTCCATTTTGCAACGCATAACCACCTTCCCAACATGCATCGGTTTTATTGGTTAAATGCGTATGATATTTTTCATTATAAGCATCCAAATTATCTAAAATATCGCTAAATAAATGATAGGCATCGATATATAGGAATTGTAGTTGCGGATTTTCATGCTGTAATTGCTGAACCGCGTCAGCTATTTTGACATGATGCAATTGACTTAAGCCATATAATCTTTCTGCCCTTCCATCATTCACATTTTGACTATAAGGAATTTTTGAGAGGTCTGGTAAGTCAATAATTAAAAAGTTTTTCGCGTTATGCGTTATTAATGTTTTGATATTATTGACAATACCTTCTACGACTTCCGTCGCAAGCTCCACGCCATCTTCTCTTTTTTCGTCTAAATAATCATTGCCACCGATCCATATTACAAAAAGTGAATCAGGTTTTGGGGAATGAGAATCTAGATATTTATTCACTTCTTCTTTTAAAATATAAGGAAGCGCCCCTTTGACAGGATTGTGAAAAATAGCAGTGGCGCCACCGACTGCATCATTGATACTTTCCGTTTGAAATTGTGTATTCAAATCTGCTGCAAGATATTCAGCCCACGTAGGACCATTGCTAAAACGGCCCTCGTAATAGGGTGGTGATTTAGGTATGACTTTAAGTGTTGCGTACAAGTTCCCATTATCGGTAAGACTATCTCCAAGAAAAACAATTTCACTATAAGATGCCGCAAAAGTTTTCATGACAAAAAAGAATAACAACAAACTCCAAATTTTTTTCATAGGCTTGTCCTTAAGAAAATGGATAAAACTAAAAAGATGTCTCATTCCAGTGTCAGTGTCAACCGTCATCAACTATGTCATGCCAGCATGCTTAAAGGTGGCATAAAAGCATGCTGGCATGACAGACGATGGCGGTCACTCACTCGCCACTTTAAAATAAAAATCAGATAATTCCGTCAATTCTATCGTTATTTGTAAACGAAATTTTTTGAGCGAATGCGCAAAAAACATTTTTAAAAATTCAAGTACACGATTCGCGGTTTCTTGTTTAATTTCTTTAGGGCGACCACACAAAATTTTTATCGTACAGTGGATAAATGCACGATTTTCATCACCATCACCGACCTGAAATGTATCGCAGAGTACGGCGCGACTTTTGCAAGTATTGATATCAGTCGGCAAGCTTTCCGACAAGATGTCGTGGATTTTTTTTAATGCTTCTTTGATTTGATCCTTTTCGAGAATATTTTTACTATATTCTAAAGTAATTTGTGGCATAATTTCTCCAGGTTGTCATTCTAGTTCAGTTTCTGTAGTCTTATACCACTCATTTTCAACTCATATCAAGGAACCAGCACAATGCGGAAATTATTCATTTATATTTTGATTCTTTTTGGAACGCTAGGGCTCTTTATCCATCCCGCAGAGGCAAAACGTTTTGGTGGTGGTAAAAGCTTTGGATACCAACGCGCTTTTTCTAATCCGCAACATGCGTCTCGTAATGCCACTCCTCCGACCAATGCTGCAAATACCGGACGTAATAAATGGTTAGCGCCTTTGGCAGGATTGGCGGCTGGTGGATTGCTCGCATCGCTTTTCATGGGGCATGGCTTAGGTTCAGGCATCTTATCGTGGTTAATGATTTTGGCGGGGGCATTTTTTATATGGCGAATTATTACTCGATTAAGATCCAATCCGCGTGCCTTTCAGATGCAACGTGAATTCCAAACTGAGCCTGCGGTCAGTCCTACCTCTCAAATATACGATACTTCTTATGTTCCAAAAGCAAGTCCTGCAAATTTTGACGAAAGCGCCTTTTTACGCACCGCGAAGACCACTTTTATCAGGCTGCAAAATGCTTATGATCATAAAAATTTGAGTGATATTCGCGAATTCACAGCCCCAGAAGTGTACGCTGAAATTCAAATGCAGATACAAGAACGCGGTGAAAACAACAATCAAACTGAAGTATTGCAAATTGACGCATCCCTCCAGGATTTACAAATTGAATCCGATAAAATGATTGCGAGTGTCAGTTTTACAGGCCTCATCCGTGAAGAAAAAAACGCAAATCCAGTTTCTATTAATGAAATTTGGCATTTTGAACAATTGAAGTCCGGGGATAACTGGCTTCTTTCTGGGATTCAGCAGCATTGAATCTTTGAGCTGTCATTCCCGCGAAGGCAGGAATCTATTCGTGATGGATTCCCGCCTTCGCGGGAATGACAAATAAGGGGTTAATTGTACATTTTTTTTACCATATATAGCTTCGAATAAACAATAAATGCTTCTCAAAAGCTACTCGCTCTTTTAATGCATTTTATTTGTCCTTTTTAGATTATTTGTGCTATAATTCACCACCAAATCAAACTCTTGAGTGAATTATGGCAAGTCCTAGAACTCCAAAAAAAGTACCACTATTAACCAGAAACCAAAAAAAAGTTATAAATGAAAATAAATACGCTGATCTAGTTAAACCCGAGTCGGAAAAAAAATACGGTGCATTACTTCGTGGTATTTCGTTATTAAATCAAGGGGAAATAGAGCAGGGCTGTGATTTATTACATCCGTTTGTCCCTTTTACCAATGAATTAAAAGATTGGTTTCAGCACAATGGAGATTATGAGGTTGGTCAAAAGGGGATTAAAAATTTGAATACCTGGGTGCGCTCCAAAGTGGCAGAAGCAAAGCACCCGGAGATGATTGGCGAAGATTTAAATATAGATAAAGGAGCGGTGGTTCTCGTCAATCTAACCAGGCTAGGTTATTCTGAAAAAGATTACGTTCAGGCTTTATTTTACCTAGGACAACTTTATTTACTGCACCAACAATTTGAGAAAGCGCTTTCTATCATGTCACAGTTAATTGAATATGAGCCTTATCAATTGGTGCATTATTATCATAGAGCGCTTGCCCATTTTAACTTAAAAAATTATACCGTTGCAAAACAAGATGTGGATTACGTTTTAGAAAGAGATCCTGCTAAACGCTTTGCAATTAACTTACTGAATAGAATAAATGTAAGCATTGAAGAAGATAAATATACTATCATTGAAGACATTACGCAGGCGAAACTTTATAGTAAAGGCGCTGAAAAACCTGAAAACTTCATTGGTTTTACTAAGGGAGCCATTGAAGATTATTGTGCAAACACCGTAGACTCTGGTAATAAAATTGTGGATGAGGCATTTAAGACTGGAGTAAAACACCTAAAAGAAAAAGAATATAAAAAAGCTTTTCCGGAATTTGAGAAAGCTAGGCAAATATTAAAAGAAAATTTTTCAAACCCTTTATTTAAAAAAACTTATGCCAAAATCATGGGGCTGTCTGCACATATTTATTATGAAGAAAAAAATGAAAAAAAATATAATAAAATAGTGACAGTTTTAACGACTGCCATCCAGAATGTAGATCACACATCTCCCCATTCTAGAAAATTTTTATGTACTTATTACACGGTAAGAGCAGAGGCATACTTTTATCTAAAAAATGATGAATTAGGACTTGAAGATTATAAAAAAGCGATTGCTCTTGCACCTCCTAATTCTCCTTATCTAAAAGAAATTGAAAACGAATATTTATCGCGACTCAGTAATGTTAAGCAAGCACTTTTAAAAGAGTCCTGCAGTCTCGAAAAAGAAGAAAGTCAGGTGCCCGTACAAGAAGTAAAAATCATTCCAGCACCAAAAGAGAAAGGTCCCGTTGTTACATTTAAAAAATTGCAAAGACAAGACAATTGTATTGTTATTTTAGGCGGGGAAACATTGCATAATGACAGTTTTCTATATTACCAATATTCACTTAAAATAAACTTGAAAACTTCCATGCAATTGCTTACTTCCATTAATGCCAAGAAAATCCATGTGATGTGGATGAATTATTCCCCGGTTGAAGAGAAATCTTATAAAAATGATCCTGAATTACAACAGTCAACTTCAATTCCTGTCACTTCAGAGATTTTAAATTATCTCGATGCGCATCAGGATACTGGCGAAGTTTCTCTGACTGGAGAAGAAATGGATTTGTTATCACAAATCAAAGGTACGAATAAGCAAAGCGTAAAATGGAATAATAAAGAATTTATTTTTTATACCAATCCTAAAACACTGACATCGATGATTTCTGAAGTACGGAAGGAGAAATCTCTGACACATATTTTTACTTTTGCGCATGGCGGCATGGCGGTTCGTGCAGAAAACACTAAATCAACTTTTGGGATTTTTTCTATTTATAATACCAGCATGACTGTAGTTTCATTAATGCCAACGCTCTCACCCTATTTTATTCCACTATTGTCTAGAGATGATAAGGGTGACGTGCAAATATATGTAAATTGCGCTTATGGAGATCGATTTGCAAATGGATACGATTTGCAAAATACCAAAGTATTAGCTATTACAAAAGGAGAAGAAGACCTTGCGTCGGGTGAAAAATTAAATGCATTGTTAGCTATTCTTCAACATGATTTTGAATTAGAAAATGGTTCATATGTTAATCCTCTTTATGCAGAAATAACAGTGAATGAAACAAATGGAAATAATGAAAATACTGTAGAACCTGAAACGCCAGAAGTTCTCGAAGCGATCCTCATGAAATCCGAAGCAGGCGAAGAATCCGAAGAAAAATCGGAAAGTTCCGAAAATGAAAATTTATTAAATGATACTGAACCGTTTGATCTTATGCCATCAACTGCTTTTGAAGTTCCAACTAAAACAGTTGAAATCAAAAAAGATTCAGAAGCGCAGGATCGAAAATTCATGGATGATTATAAGCAGTTGGTAAATGGAATTAGAATATTAAAAGAAAGTCTCATTCAACATGAACTAACAGATACCATTGAAAATAACCTTTGTATAGGTATGATTGAAGAAGGCGCAAAAATCATATCTAACATCTTGCCGCTATCTCCTGAACTCAAAGAGTTTTATCTCAAGTTTAACGGTAAAACAATGGATTTTCCTTATAAGCATGCTTTTAAAAGCCTTAGTTTATATCTTGATAATAAATTAGCAACTGCAATGGAAACCAAAAAAATCACTTATGGCGAAGAGATGGAAGATTAC
>JABDCZ010000035.1:0-19141 GCA_013287885.1 Gammaproteobacteria bacterium | reverse complement strand
AATGGTGTGCATTCAGCAAAAATTTTTCTGGAATAACTTTGATGAGGTCTTTTTCTACCGCAAGGGGAGTGGTTCCCTTAGAAAGTCCAATCCGACGTGCTACACGAAAAATATGCGTATCTACCGCCATCACAGGTTCATGAAAACAAGTATTTAAAATAACATTCGCAGTTTTTCTGCCAACCCCTGGTAGAGATTCTAAGGCTTCGCGATCGTGCGGGACTTTAGAGTGATACTTATCGATTAAGATTTGACAGGTTTTGAGGATATTCGTCGTTTTGGTTTTATATAAACCGATACTTTTGACGTGGTCTTGTAATTTTTTTTCGCCCAGTGCAAGAATTTTTTCTGGTGTATTGGCAATAGGGAACAATTTTTCTGTGGCTTTGTTAACCGATTTATCAGTCGCTTGTGCAGATAGCATCACTGCTATCAATAATTCAAAGTGCGAATGATATTGCAACTCCGTGGTGGGGTTAGGATTCTCTCGTTTAAAACGAGTAAAGATTGCGTTTATTTTTTTTAAATTCATAATAAACCCCAGTATAACACAGGATATTATATGGAAAAAATAAATCCGTATTTGAGTATTGTCATTCCCGTTTTTAATGAAGAAAAAAATCTAGAAGAATTATATCGCCGCCTCACGCTTACCTTAGATCGCATCGGTAAAAGTTATGAAATTATTTTTACGAATGATGGAAGTCGAGATCGATCGAGTGAAATTTTGTATGATCTGCACGTTCGTAAACCCGATCAGATTCGTGTCATTGAGTTCGGCTCTAATTTTGGCCAGCACATGGCAATCATGGCTGCTTTTGAGCGGGTGCGAGGCGAAATTGTTATCACACTCGATGCCGATTTACAAAACCCTCCCGAAGAAATTGCAAAGTTAATCATCGCAATGGAGCAAGGTCATGATGTGGTGAATACGCATCGTGAAAATAGACAAGATTCATGGTTTCGAAGAATGATTTCTAAGATCCATAATAAAATTCGTGGCTGGATGATTCCAAAAATTAAAATGATAGATGAAGGTTGTATGTTACGCGCATATCGTCGTCACATTGTAGATTTGATGGCATCTACTGGCGAAGCGAATACTTTCATCCCCGCATTGGCATTAAGTTATGCGGCCCATCCAACAGAAATTCCGGTTGCACACGAGCCTCGTTTTGCAGGGAAATCAAATTATAATTTTTTTGGTTTAATACGTTATAATTTTGATTTAGTCACGGGATTTTCGTTATTTCCATTACAAATTTATACTTTATTGAGTTTATTTGTTATTTCCATTAGTTTTTTGTCTATTATTCTTTTAAGTGTTTTACGTTCACCCATGATTTTCCATGCGATGATATTTTTTGTTCTCGGAATTTTTTTATTTGGGCTGGGAATTATTGGTGAATATATCGGTCGCATTTATCTTGAAGTTCGTAAGCGACCGCGTTTTGTCATTCGAAAAATATTAGAAAAAAACTAAGAAGTTTTTGGTAATTCGCCTTGTGGCAATGAAGCGATGGGCGGAATTTGCTCAATCGTAAGTGGGCCTTCCATTGGGGGTGGGGTGGTATCTTCTTTTGCCGCTTTATCTTCCGCAAAAGCTTGGTAAGTAAAAAAACATAAAAAGACAAAAATGATTGTGCGTAAATTCATTAGATGTTTCCTTCTGTGTGAATTTTATTATAACATCAAAAAATGTAGGCAACAAAAAAATGGTATTTTTGTTTTGAATCATAAGGAGATGTACATGTTTTCAACCGTAAAAGCTCACAATGAAAATAGCATAGGCACTTACGATGTTGGAGCAGTCCTTAAGAAAACCATCCTAGAGCTTAAACATAAATTTGAAAATATATGGCGAAATTATAAAGACGAATGTGATTATATCAAAAGGTTCCATGAAAAAACGGTTAAAATATTTTTAAATAAATTTGAAGATTATAAATGTCCGACGGAAATCGATAAGGATTTTTCTGAATCTATTTCTCATTGGGAAAAAAATAAAGAAAATTTAGAAAAAGAATTTTTTACTACTTATAAAATACTATTATTGATTTATCAGATGTATTTTTTAGAAATGTTTACTCGAAGAATTACATTCATGAATCGTCAATTTCTACAATTGAATAGAGATGACGAAAAAAAAATTAACGTAGACAATATCGTGCAAGATGTTTTGAGTAAATATCAGCTGAAGCTCGAAAATTATATTTTTAATAATTTAGACGAAAGACTAAAACATGCATTGCAAGGTGATTTATTACTCTTACAAAAACAAGTCAAACAATTTAATCAAGCCCCAGTCGAAAGTTATTATCCTACTGACTTCCAAAATAATAAATTATCCAATAATGAAAAGCTGCAAGTTTTAATGTTGGAAGAAATGAATCAATTAAAATATCGTAAAAAATGTAAAGAAAGTCAAGAAGAACTTCACCAAAAAAAAACGCAAATATTGCAAAGTAATATGCATTATGTCACAGAATTAATTGATACGGTTCGCACGCAAAAGAAAATATATCCAGAAATTGATTTGCTGCAAAATGTTGAGTACAAATTAATTTACCATCAGTACGTCGCGATGAATCATTATATTCAAGTATTTATATTAGCGACCAATCGTTTAAGATTAACATTAAATGAATATAAAGTTGAGGTTGAAGCATATAAAAAAATCTTGGGGAATTTTTCTAAATTTTTAGGTTATGATATGACAGGAATTTTTGAGGAGTGTCAAAAATTCATCGAAAAATCAAGATTATTAAAAACGAACTTTGAGAATGTACCATTAGAGATCCAAAAATTCTCTGAAATATTGCCACAATTAAAAGAAAGAAACGATGATTTAGAAAAAAAATTATCTGCTCGCTTTCAAGAAATATTAACCATTGATGAAAAACAAAAATATTATGAGGAATCCATTCAGCGAAAAAGAAAAGAATTATTATTATATTTGACTAATATCCCAGAAATCATTCCTCCTAAAAATGTATTATTTGAAAATAAAAAATTAGAATTAAAAAAGGCTTGGAGAGAATGGTTTATATTACCAGAAAATAGAAAAAGCCTAGAAATATTTTTGAAATTAAAAAGAAAAGAGATTGAAGAAGAGAAGTATTCCGGAGAACAAAAAAATGAAATCATGCGAGCCATTTTTGTTGTTGCAAAAAAATTAAAAAAATTTGAAGAAGAATTTAAAAATTATCCAACGGAAGATTCGAAACCACACGCACCATTTTCGTTTGTAAATTCAATATCGATTCAACCTATTTTATCTGCAAATAATAATAAATATAAATTTTTGGTAGATAAACCATGGAAAAGAATTCTCCTTGCTTCATTGCTCACTCTCGCGGTGCTTGCATTATGCTTTACCATGTGGGGTGCTATTGCAGGTTTAACGTTTGGCGCCTTCATTCTCATGATAGGGGGTCCTTCGGTATTTTCTGCGATAGTGACAACGACTTTTTCATTTAGTTTGTTTAGTACTATATCATTAGAATGTCGGGCAAAATGCGTATGCATACCTCCAGATAAAACGAGAGATAATGATTTTTCCTTAAGACCTTCCATAAAAGAACTTACGGTCGAGATGCCAGTTACTAAATCAAACACACCATTTTTTAGAAAAAAAGGAGCGCACCATCACAATCAAGAAAGTCCAGTCATAAAAAATGTAAGTCAAACAAATCATCGTTGAAGTTTCTGTAAAAAAGGATGACTTTATGCGAAGCTATGATGAGAATCATCGGTCAGTAGTTAAGTTCAAAAATGATATTCAAAATGCCCAAAAAAATATTCTAGCGTATTTTCCAAGTGATGATAAAACACCTACGATATGGCATAAAAAATTACTTATCTTTAATGCAATGATACAAAAAGAATTGATAAATTTCGATTTTGATACAGATGAAGAAATTTCGGAGCTTATTTCACATCTTAAAAGTAAGGTTAACGAGACATTTGAAGAAAATACCTCGTTTTGTAAAGTATTGGGCTATGTATTAGACTGGTATTCACTTAAATTATCGGATGTGATGGTTGAAAAAAAAGAGGAAGAAATTTTATATAAAACCAAAGATAAAATTCAAAAGGAGGAAGAAATTGAGCGGGAACGTTTAATAAAGCGCGTGCAAGAGATCAAAAAAGATGTCACCATTTTTAATAATTTACTTAGAAAAACACATAAGAATTATCAAATTATTGATTTGCACCTTGATCAAGACGAAGAGAAAGTATTTCAAGCGTTGATTCAAGAAGAAAATTATTTCGAATGGATGGTGGATAATTCCGAATTAGTGCTAAATTACAAAAAAAATGTCGATATTTTAACGAATCGTTTGGTGGTATTAAAAGAAGAAGTCCGAAAGGTTTCCGAGGCTTTTTTAAAAAAACAAACCATTTCAAGCTTAAAAAGACTAGAAAAAATTAATGACAAATTAGGAAAAAAAAATGACTATAAGGTGGATGTCTATTATTTAAAAGAATTTTTGGAGTCAAAAAATCCTCTTCATCAAAACATCATAGAAAAATATCGCAGAATTCAAGAAAAGAATATTAGTTATTTAAAAATATGTGAAATAAAAAAAGAAACAGATAAATTGGAACAAAACTTAAATGTTTTAATTGCAAATATTCAAACATATTATCAATCGGATACTTATTATGAATGGGCGTATAAGTTGATATGGCCAAGTGTAGTCGATCTCGCAGTTTCTAAAATTTATGATGATTTAAAAAAAATGACGAGCCATTTCGCCCATGAATCAAAATCATTGCAAGTCATGAGGCATATGAAAGAACCTTATGAAGTTATTCAGCAGGATGTCCCCCAGTTTAATACGATTGTTGAAAATGAATTTGTAGAAATTGCAAGTGCATTTACTAAAGCATTATATGAAAAAAGCAAAAGTCATGAAGAATTAAAAAAATGGGAATTGGAGGCGCGTACCGCGCAGGAAAAAGAGAAAAATAATTTTCTTTTACCTATTCGCATCGAAGTGGATGTGGAAGATATTGATCCCTTATGTTTTAAAGAATTGCATAGAAGAGAATTAGACCATGCTTGGAATGATGGATTTAAAAAAATTTTTACTGTTCAAACTAAAAAGATTTCGGATGATTTTCAAAAAGTGAATATTCATGATACGAATGCTTTTCATAAAATTAAAGATTTAGAAGGTGAGTTGTATGCTATTAAAAATAAAATTTCGAGAGATCTTGGTGCGATTCAAAAAGAAGAAAATAGAAATAGAATTGAAAGTTTTTTATCACAAATTTTTTCTGAGTTAGATATTTTAAATAATATTAAAAAATTTCTTGCTGATTTTTCTGAAAGTAAATATGAATCTAAATATGAATCAAAGCCTGAAAAGCCTCAAAAGTTAATCGAAGAAGATTTTCCACTATACGAGCCATCTCCCTCGAGAAAACGTAGTTTTCTTTCTTTTTTTCGTAGCATGTGGAATGGTATTCGAGGATTTTTTTCTCGGATATTCTGCTGCTTTTCATTTTGTCGTGAATTAAGGCGGCCCCCATCGCAAGATCGTAAATCTTTAAATGGATCTTATAAAAAATTGTTAACATCGGAGGTGGGTAGGCACTCTCATCCAAGCGTTATTTTAGATAAGGCGCAGATCGTAAGCACCCTCACCCCTAACCCCTCTCCCCTCCCGAAAAGCGCTCCGGGAGAGGGGAATTCTCCATTAGTCATCCCCTCTACCGCTTGCGGGAGAGGGGTAGGGGTGAGGGTTTATAGCCCGGCACAATCCCTTACAAGTTGACAGCCCTGCCCACATTTTGTTAAACTGTTCCATCGTATTAGCGCGCTAATACAGTAGTGCGGGGTTAACTTAATGAAAGTAAACAGAAATTTCCGTGATAAAGATGATGCTTTGCGGGAAGATTTATATGAAGCGATTGCTTTAATTAAAACAAAAGACGAAGCATTAAAATTTTTTGAAGATCTTTGCACGCCCCGCGAGTTGGAAGCCATGGCAGATCGATTTCGTTTGGTCGCATTAATTAAAGCAGGCGTTTCATATCGGCAAATTAGTGCAGAAACGAAAATCAGCGTTACCACCATTGGACGTGTGGCGCGTTCTTTAATGATGGGCGAGGGTGGTTATGATCTTATCTACAACCGACTTTTGAAATATAAAAAATAAGACGAGCGAGTATATGAAATTAGAATTATCGAAAGGCAAGGCACTCAGTGTTTTTACGCTGGTCATGATTAATGTGATCGCGATTGATAATCTCCGTAGTTTAACGGCAGGTGCAGAATATGGTTTTGCACTTGTCTTTTTTTATATTCTCGGGGCGATTTTATTTTTTATTCCTACGATTTTAGTGACCGCAGAACTCGCAACCGGATGGCCAACCGCAGGTGGTGTTTATGTGTGGGTGCGAGAAGCTTTCGGATTGCGTCTTGGCTTTTTAACGATTTGGTTACAATGGATTTATAACGTGGTGTGGTACCCGACTATTTTTACGTTTGTTGCAGGGATTGTCGCCTATTTAATAGACCCTTCATTAGTTGAAAATAAATATTTTATGTTAACGGTCATACTCACTGCGTTTTGGAGTGTGACGATTCTCAATTGTTTAGGACTTAAAGCATCCAGTGTATTGAGTGTCATTGGCGCAATTATTGGAACCATTTTACCAATGATCTTTATTGCGGTTTTGGGATTTGTCTGGATTTATCTAGATAAACCGAGCCATATTCAATTTACCGCAAAAGATTTTTTCCCCAATATTACGAGTGCACATGATCTTGCTTTTTTAACCAATATTTTATTTGGTTTAATGGGAATTGAGATGTCTGCCGTACACGCAGGAGATGTCAAAAATCCGAATCGCGATTTTCCACGTGCCTTAATCATTTCTGGTTTGATTATTATGGCAACTCTCGTCTTTGCGTGTCTTGCCATTACCATTGTGGTTCCGAAAAATGAATTAACGCTAGTTTCTGGTCTTATTGATGCATTCGGCATTTTCTTTAATGCGTATCACATGAGTTGGTGTATTCCGATCATTGCACTTCTCATTATTTTGGGTAGCATGGGAAGCGCTTCGACCTGGATTTTAGGTCCTGCGCGCGGCATGTTAATTGCGGGAGAAGATAATAAATTACCTGCGATCTTTGTTCGTCGAAATAAAAATGATATGCCCATTGGCATTTTGCTGTTGCAGGGTATTATTGTGACGGTGCTTTGTATGGTGTTCTTTGTTATGCCGAGTGTGAATAGTTCTTATTGGGTGTTATCCAACTTAACGGCGCAACTGGCATTAATTTTTTATATTTTATTATTTGCGGCAGCCATTCGTTTACGCTACAAACATGGCAATGTGAAGCGCGCCTATCGCATTCCGGGCGGAAAATTCGGTATCTGGACGGTTTGTGGCGTTGGAATCATGACTTGCCTTCTCGCCATTATTTTAGGGTTTTTACCGCCTTCGCAGGTGTCTGTGGGGAATGTATTTCAATATGAAGCCATCTTGATTTTGGGTATTGTTATTTGTGGTCTTCCGCCATTTCTTTTGAATAGATATAAAAAACCTGGATTAAATGGGGTAAAAGAGCCAATTTATCAGAAAACTTAAGGCAGTTTGGGTTGCAAAAATAAACTCGCTGCGTTATGCTTTTTGTTCTTTATTTAGTATACAAAACGATAGATTTTATAATATGACAAAACACAGTGAAAATCCTGCAGAGTTAGTATTGCCTTGGAATGGGTCTCATATAAAGACGCATTCAAGTGAATCATTTTTAAAGTATTATCCGTGGATTATTATCACGCTTTGTTCTTTCTTTTTATTCTATAAATACGTGCTACAAGTTTCCCCGAGCGTGATGACAGGCCAATTAATGGCTGAGTTCCATATCTCTGGCGTTGCTTTAGGTAATTTGGCGGCAACGTATTTTTACGCGTATTTAGTCACACAGCTTTTTGTTGGGCCTTTATTAGATCGTTTTAGTCCTCGTATACTTACTGCCATTGCGATTCTCGTTTGTGCGTTTGCGACTCTCGCATTTGCGAATACTCATTCATTATTGTCCGCTCAGCTGTCTCGCGCGCTCATTGGCGCCGGCACGGCTTTTGCCACCGTGAGTTACATGAAAATGTCGGCGATTTGGTTTCGTCCTAATCAAGTGGCTTTTGTGGATGGATTGCTTGCAACGGCTGCTATGTTGGGCGCGTTATGCGGCCAAGTTCCGTTGACTTTGATGGTGACCCATGCGGGATGGCGCGAGAGTTTAACGTATTGCGGCATGTTCGGAATTGCATTTGCCTTTATTTTCCTTATATTTGCGAAAGACAAAAATCCTTACCAAATCCAATCGCGGAATAAAACGGAAGCGTCAGAAATCAATTTCTCTGCCATTTTTGCTTTGTTTAAAGAGAAAAAAAATTGGTTACTGACTTTTTATAGTGGCCTTGCCTTTACACCTATTGCTGTGTTGGGTGGGCTGTGGGGAAATCCTTTTTTTGAAGTGGAGCATCATCTTACCTCGACCGAAGCGGCTTCATATACCTCTTTAATTTTCTTAGGCCTCGCATTCGGTGGTCCTTTATGCGGATATCTTTCGGGTAAAACCGGAAAAAGTTTAGAAGTCATGATCACGGGTACATTAATTGGTTTTGTTTCGCTTACCCTCGCTATTTATGTCACGACTCTTCCTTTATGGTTGTTTGGTTTGTTGTTATTTATTTTTGGTTTAACGACGGGTGTTTTTATGTTGAGTTTCCCGCTGGGTAAATCGATAAATCCCATTCCTTTAGCTGCGACGGTCGTCGCATTAATTAATACGGGTGATGCATTATTTGGTTCGTTTACAGAGCCTTTAATCGGCAAATTTCTTGACGTGCTTTGGGATGGCACATTGGTTAATAACGCACATTATTTTTCATTACATAATTACCATTTAGCACTTTCCATTTTGCCGATTTATTTATTTATGGCGTTGGGGTGTTTATGCATTCTGAAAAAAATCAATAAACCTTAGGTTTTGAAGGAATTTTTCCACGCCCTAAGCGTCGCGAATACTTCAGCTGGATCTTTTAATGTCGTATTACTATGTTTCTCCGCGGCTTGAATAATGATGGGATCTTCACAGCGCAAAAAAGGATTCAATAATAATTCTTGTTTTAAAACAGAAGGAAGTGTTGGAGAATTTTCTGCACGCAACTTTTCAATCTCGATTAATTTTTCAATAATAAATGGATTATTGGGTAGAACTGCTTTCGCAAATTGTAAATTAGCGCGTGTGTATTCATGTCCGCAATAAATTTTTGTATGCGGATTTAAATTTTTTAATTTAGCCAATGAATGGTACATTTGTGCGGGTGTTCCTTCGAAAACTCTTCCGCATCCGAAACTAAATAAAGTGTCACCACAAAATACCATATCCGCGTTATAAAATGCCGTATGATCGAGAGTATGCCCAGGAATCGCGAGGGCTTTCAACTCGATATCATCACATGAAACCATCTCACCTTCCTGAAGGGGATGTGTGATAAAAGGTAAAGTACTTTGTTTTGATGCATATACCTTAATATGCGGAAAATGCTGCTTTAATTCTTTTGTTCCACCGGAATGATCATGATGGTGATGTGTGATAAAAATCCCCTGCAATTGCAAATGACGCTGCTTTAGTTCTCTTAATACGGGTGCGGATTCGCCTGGATCGACTATCCATGCATGATTCGTATGAGGATTAAAGAGTAACCAAATATAATTGTCACTCAATGCGGGGATGGGAATAATGTTCATGAAAAGTTTCCTTTTACCTACTATGCGTCGTCCCGCGGACGAGCCGCGGGACGACGGGTGAATCATCATTTTTTTTGCTGTAACAAATCCCGAATTTCCATCAATAATTTTTCTTGCGTAGTTAAAGTCGGTTTAGACTCTTCTTTAATTTTTAATTTGTATAATATTTTCAGCATGAAAAAAATCGAAAAGGCAATAAGCGTAAAATCGACCATGCTTTGCAGAAAAGCACCCCACTTGATAACGGCGTTATGAATCGTAAAGGTTTTATCAGCAATATTTACACCGCCGAGCAATACCCCAATTAATGGCATAATAATGCCATCGACGAATGCAGTGACGATTTTTCCGAAAGCGGTGCCGATGACTACAGCAACAGCAAGATCAATAACATTGCCACGCATCGCAAAGGCTTTAAACTCATTCCAAAAACTCATAAATCCCTTCATTGTTAGTCAACTTTATTTTTAAAAGCCGATAATAATTCAATGGGTATCGGAAATACAATCGTTGAATTTTTTTCTTCTGCGATATTCGATAATGTTTGTAAGTAGCGTAATTGTAGTGCTTGCGGCTGCTGACTTAAAATTTTTGCGGCTTCTAATAATTTATGTGATGCTTGTAATTCACCATCTGCGTGAATCACTTTGGCGCGCCGTTCGCGTTCAGCTTCCGCTTGTTTTGCAATGGCGCGAATCATATTTTCATTTAAATCAACACGTTTAATTTCAACGACCGTGACTTTGATTCCCCAAGCGAAAGTTTGTTCGTCAAGAATTTTTTGAATATCCGCATTCATCTTAGTGCGTTCTGCCAACATAGCGTCTAAATCATGTTGTCCTAGCACTGATCGTAATGTGGTTTGTGATAATTGATTAATGGCTTCAAAATAATCTTCCACTTGAATGATCGCTTTTTCAGGATCAATCACGCGAAAATAAACCACCGCATTGACTTTTACTGACACGTTATCATGAGAAATAATATCTTGTTCTGGAATTGGCATCACAACCGTTCGTAATTCAACGCGTACCATTTGTTGTATAAATGGGACGATAATAATAAGCCCGGGGCCTTTCACGCCGGTAAATCTTCCCAATGTAAAAATGACGGCGCGTTCATATTCCCGCAATATATTAAAAGATGCAAATAGTAAAAGAATTAAGACGACAACAATAATGCCAATTGCGATCATGTTATTTCTCCGTTTTGGTAAGGGGTTCTACGGTTAATTTTAGATTTCCAATTTTTGTTATCCGAACTTTTTGTCCGACCTGTAAGGGTTCGTCGCTTGATGCATTCCAAATTTCACCTTGCACACGTACTAACATGTAATCAGTGTAATATTCCATGACTTCGCCTGTGCTACCAATCAAAGCTTCTCGACCGGTGACGATAGGTTGCCTTAAGGATTTTCTAGTGAGCCAAATTACTAATGCTAATAAAGCAACGCTTATCACGCTCATTGCGATAATAACTGACCAGGCAATGTGATATTCGGGAACATTGGTATCAAATAAGAAAATAGACCCGACAATAAATGCGATAAACCCACCGATACCTAGTACGCCAAAGCTTGAAACGTATGCTTCGGCAATCATGAATGCGATACCCAATAATAAAAGTGTCAATCCCACATAACTGACGGGTAAGAGTTGAAATGCATAGAGCCCAATTAACAACGAAAAAGTTCCGACGACGCCAGGTAAAATTAATCCAGGATTTGCTAATTCAAAAAATAATCCGTAAATACCCAACAACATTAATATGTAAGCGATGGTGGGGTTAGTAATGATAGAAATAAATTGTGATCGCCAATTAGGTTCAACATTTTTTAAAACGGTATCTTTTGCATTTATTTGAACAGGAATTTTTTTAATATCGACGGTTTGCCCATCTATTTTTTTGATGACATCAGGAATATCTGTTGCGATAAAATTAATAACTTTTTTATGTAATGCTTCTTCCGCATCTAAACTCGCTGCTTTGGATACGGCTTCTTCCGCCCATTCCGCATTACGGTCACGAAGTTTAGCGAGACTTTGAATATAGGCAATCGCGTCATTCATTGCTTTTTTTTGTAAAGTTTTTTGATTGCTATTATCAATGGAAGTTCCCATGTTAACAGGTGAGGCGGCTCCAATATTCGTACCGGGCGCCATCGCTGCGAGATGACTTGCGTATAAAATGAAAGTCCCCGCGCTCGCAGCTCGCGCACCAGAAGGTGCCACAAATGTGACGACTGGAACGGAAGAATTTAAAATGGTTTGAGTAATACCGCGCATGGAGGTTTCTAATCCGCCAGGCGTATCAAGTTGGATAATGACTGCAGCGGCTTCCTCTTTCATCGCAGAAGCTAAGCTATTGTCAATATAGCTTTCCGTCGCAGGTCCAATCGACCCTTTAATATCTAGAACGTAAATGGGTTTTCCCGCAAAAACAGGTAAGGAAAGAAAAAACAATATTAAAAATGCAATATATCTTTTCATATCAACCCCTTAGATGTTAGACACAAATCATAACATAAATTTTATCGAAAAAACCCTGATGATTAATGGCGATGCTTTCGGATTTTATTTGCGCTAATCGTTCCCATCAATCTATACTTTCCACTTTTTAAAGAGAATAACATTCATGACCGTGATTACCCGTTTTGCACCCAGTCCGACTGGTTCTTTGCATATAGGAGGGGCTCGAACTGCTTTATATTGCTGGCTTTTTGCGCGAAAAATGCAGGGCAAATTTATTTTACGTATCGAAGATACGGATACCGAGCGCTCCACGGAAGAGTCAGTTCTGGCTATTCTCGATGCCATGGAGTGGTTAAATCTTGACTATGATGAAGGTCCCTATTTTCAAACCAAACGTTTTGACCGGTATCATGCAGTCGTGGAACTCCTCTTAAAAGAAGGGAAAGCCTATCGTTGTTATTGCTCCAAAGAACGTTTAGAGGCACTACGCAACACACAAATGACAAATAAAGAAAAACCGCGCTACGATGGTTTTTGCCGCGATCGGGAGGATAATCCCGAAGGTCCTTTCGTCATTCGTTTTCGGAATCCCACAGAAGGGGTTGTCGAATTTGATGATTTAATTCGTGGAAAATTGGTTTTTAGCAATGCGGAATTGGATGACTTAATCATTGCGCGAACCGATGGGACGCCCACTTATAATTTTACGGTTGTCGTCGATGATTGGGATATGAAAATTACCCATGTTATTCGCGGAGACGATCATATTAATAATACCCCGAGACAAATTAACATTCTCCGCGCTTTGGGGGCGACACCGCCTTTATACGCGCACGTATCGATGATTTTAGGGGGTGATGGAAAAAGATTATCGAAACGTCATGGCGCGGTAGGCGTGATGCAATTTCGCGAAGATGGTTTTTTACCCGAAGCTTTATTAAATTATTTGGTGCGCCTTGGTTGGTCGCATGGTGACCAAGAGATTTTTTCGCGAGAAGAGCTTGTCGATTTATTTACGCTTTCGGGGGTAAATAAAGCCCCTGCAGCTTTCAATCTCGATAAATTATTATGGTTAAATCAGCATTATATGAAAACCAGCTTGCCAGAGCATGTCGCGGTTGAGCTTGCGTGGCATATGCAACGGCTAGGTATTGATGTGACTGACGGGCCTGCTTTAGCCGACATCGTGCGCGCACAGGCGGAACGTGTGAAAACGATCAAGGAAATGGCGGAAAAGAGTCAGTATTTTTATGCAGACATTGTTTATAACCTGGAGGCGTGTAAAAAACATCTAACAACCGCCGTTATCCCCATTCTGAGTGAATTGCGGAAAATGTTAGCAGATGTAAAATCTTGGGATAAAGAGACGATTCATCAAGTCATTCTTGCCTCTGCCGAAAAGCTCAATGTGAAAATGGGGGTTGTTGCACAACCGCTTCGAATTGCGGTTACAGGAGATACAATCTCGCCTTCGATTGATTTGACTTTGACATTGCTGGGTCAGAAAAAGACCTTAAATCGACTGGATAAAACTTTAGAAAAAATTCGGATAAGTTTTGATTGACAAACTAAATTGAGCTCACTAGAATCGCAGCTCTTCTACTGGTTGTATGCTTACGAGCTTGGGGCTATAGCTCAGCTGGGAGAGCGCTTGCATGGCATGCAAGAGGTCGGCGGTTCGATCCCGCCTAGCTCCACCAAAGACATTTCAATAAAGAATTGTCCCCATCGTCTAGAGGCCTAGGACATCGCCCTTTCACGGCGGTAACAGGGGTTCGAATCCCCTTGGGGACGCCAGTTTAATCAAAGAGTTATGAACTGGCGTGTGCAAGATAAGATCAGTTTCCGTAATATTTCCGTTATACGTAGGCTGCGAAGTTCATCGATTTATTCAATATTTTGCAGGCACTACTAAAGACAGATAAGGGTAATATGTCTAAAATGCCCCAGCCTAAACCTGCTCACCTCAGTATAAAAGATAAACAAGATGCAATTCCTAAAATTCAACGCCTAATTGGCAAACTCAATGAGTTAAACACAGACCTCATTCAAGAGCGCGGTGACACTAAAATCGAAGCTATGGAAAAGAGAATAGAAACTCTGCTTGCAGATATTTTTTTACCGACGAGTATTGAGTATGAAAGATATAATGATCTTGCGAGATTAGATACTGAGAATATTAGTACCATAGGTAATATTCCTATGGACAGAATAAGGAAAAATCTCCAGTACAATAAAAATAGAGCGATTCAAATTCTCAGTGACATTTACGTCTAAGTTTTTTTATAGGTTGAGCTTGCTGATTGGTTAATGCTTTATGAATACTTGCCAAAGAAAGAGAGCAGTCATGCAATCTAATTAATTCTGTTTGAATACGTCTTGCGCCTAAATTGCGTTCATTGCGTAAATTTAAAATTAAATTAATGCGCTCTGAATTTAGTTTATGATTGGGGGAAGAATGGGGTCTCTTACTTCGATCCACTAATCCTTGCAGACCATCTTTTAAGTAGCGTCGATGCCACTTACGTAAGGTGGGGCGAGAGATCCCGCATTTTCGACAAACGAAACCTGCATCATTAGTTTCAAGATAAAGATTTACCCATGTTGTTCGTGCTTTTATTTGTTTATCCATAAGATGGGAAGTGTATCAAATTAATTGAAACGATGTCTATGAATCACACAGCTCATATTAAGTTTTTATCCGTTTTAAATGCTATTTCTACTACACCTTGAGGTTCAAATTGAGCCATGAAATGTTTATATGATTCAATCCGGGTCTGCTTATCTATGGAAGTTAGAAGTAGCTGCTGACCAATAAGCGCTATATCTTCCACGATTCTTTCATGCCTGTAATATGCCAAGATCGCCATATTGATTTCAGTGTTTTCGTATCCTTTATAAAAATATTTTTCCTCATGTGCTTTATTCCAAACATTAGCAACACCGCCGCCAATAAACATGAGATCGCGCTCTTTAGGTGCCATGATAGGATCATCCCAATCCACTATATAAATAATGTCATTTCCGGCAATCAGTACATTGCCACCATGGATGTCTGAATGACACAATACAAAGTCTGGTGATTGATCTTGAATTTGTTTACTTAACTGTTCTGCTCTATTAACCAATCGATGAATTACTGCTGCATGATCTTTCATAAACGCTATGAACTTCGATGAAATTTCGTCAGTGCTTGGGTTCGATTCAATATCAGCATAGAGCGACCGAACAGCTTCACGCCATTTAGGTGAATAATCTTCACGCCTGATCTTGCGTTGAATCGATGGCGGCACATCAATTTCGTGAATTTGTCTCATTACTTTGCCGAGAGTTACCCATTGGACATCCGTTAAATCACGACTAAATCCATCTTGCCCTTCGATAAATGGAGACACGATAAGCGTAAAGTCGTCAACATGCTGAATGGGTTGCGCGCGGATATTTTTAATGGGAGAAATGATGTGTTGAATTCCGGTTTCATGTAGCAGCGTTATTATGATGGCACTAATATCATGATAATGACCGCGTTTTAGCTTTATGAAATAAGATGACTGATCGTGTGCTTCTGCTTTATATACAGATGCGTTCATGTCCGCACCTATAGGAAGGAAGATAAGCCTGGTAACTTTAATGTCATAATGAATACTTAGGCAATCAATAATACGCTGATCTGAAAGAGCTTGTTTCATTGCTATTTATCCGGATTTCTTAAATAGTTGTCACGTGTTAATCGATATAATACATGTCGTCTTAATGGGCTATTTTCATCAAGTTTGGGGTGATCAAAATCATCTGCTACAGAGTGATGTAATCCTATTTTTTCCATTACGCGTCGTGATTTGGTATTAGCTGTTACTGTAAAAGAAATAATTTCACTGAGATTTAATTCTGTAAATGCATAACGCAAAACTGCTTTTGCTGCTTCTGTTGCGTAGCCTTTTCCCCAATGGTGGGATGACAATCGCCAACCAATCTCAACAATAGGCATACCCCTAGGCTGAAAATTTGGAATTTCAAATGGCGGATGACTTAAGCCAACAAAGCCAATAAACTCTTGCGTATCTTTTGTTTCAACGGCACATGGTGCATAGCCAAATGTTTCATAATGTTGATTAGCTCGATCAATTAATAGTTGTGTGGCTGCAATATCTTGAAGGGCAGGAAAGTGCTCCATAACCAATGGATCAGAGCTAATGGCTGACATTAATGGAATGTCGCTAGCTTTCCATGTTCGCAATATTAAGCGATCGGTTATTAAAATAATTTTTGTCTCATCCTTCTTAGGTGTTATGCGTAGAATCATTAATTCATTTGCAGTGTTATTATCGCCGGCTTTGAATTTTTTAAATCCATTTCTTTCAAAAAAATGAATGGCATTCTTATTGCTTTTTAGTGGATCAGTAATTAAAAGGGTAAATTTTCTTTCTACATGTTCTTTGATAAAATTATTTAAAGTTAATGTCGCATAGCCTTTTTTAAGATAGTTTTCATCTGCGATGAATAAGTCAATGCCAGCAATTTCATTTGGTTTGAAGTCATCAAATAATGGGTGATTATAATCTGTAACTCCGTCAGGAAGGGAATCCTTAGCACAATAAAGTTGAATATATCCAATCGGTGTATTGTCAGTGTAAACAATAAAGTTCGGTATTGACTCAGGATTAAGTATTCTAGGAAGATATTTTTCTTTAATCATCTTTAAATTATAATTTTCTCCACGAGCATACCATTGTTTAACGTGTGGTTTTTGAAACCAATCATGCAAAAGTGGTAAATCGTTTTCAGTGAGTGATTTAAAATGAATAGATTTCATAGCAAGTCTTTTCTTAAAAAGTAAAATACTGAATTTTTATCAAAGCCTTTACGTTCAAACTCGACATAAAATCCTAGTTTTTTGTAAAAATCTAATGCTTCCCAATCGAATGTATTCACCGCGATAAAATTACATTTACTTTCTTTTGCCAAAGCTTCAGCTTTTTGCATTAACTGAGTTCCATAACCTTGTCCGCGCAGTGATTCTGTTACCCATAGTTGGCCAACATACAGGCCGCCATACATGTTATCACCACCACATCCGCCAATAACTTTTCCCTTTTCATCTCGGATAAAAAAAGCAAAGAAATCGAGTTGCTTCATTCCCTTTTTTTGTTTGGCTTGTTCCATGATGCCATCGTTTAATATTTGGATATCTTCTGATTTTGGATTTGCTTCATAACTTATTGGATAGTTCATTAGTACGTACCTTAATTAATTTTTTGTAACCAATTATTAATTTCTTTAATTACGTCATCAATTTGGTTTGGAAAATTTAAATGTTCTCTAAACGCACCAAGACCATTCAAATGATTTCTCCATAAGGCTTGCAAGCTTTGCATGCTATTCGAATCGATATTAATTGATAATGAAATTGGTGTTCCACGACGATTAAAAGTGGCTTGAATTGAATTAGGTAGCTTTCCAGTATCTAAAAAATTTTGCTCCCGAATCATTACAAGTAAATCATGGTAGTCTTTCATTCTACTATTGATGATACCCTTGGAAATAATTGTCTCTAGTTTTTCCGAAAAAATTGCCTCTGGGGGATATACATATAAAGAAATTTCACCAGCAAAAATCGGTTTGCCCTTGTATTCAAATGGATTAAATGTTGCTTCTACAGGCACAACCACATCACCAACACCTATATCAATTTGAATCTTGTCGTGCATTTTCCCAAATTGAGCATTCAGTGTTACTCGAAAACCGATGTATTCCATGTGTGGCTGGTTCAATTCCTCTACTGAAAACCAAGTGAAGGAAAATCCATCTTCGGAATTGATAGCGACTACTTCTTTAATGACTTTTTCAATATTTTGCATTTCACTTTTAATTTTTGTCATTAGAAAATCAATATCGATGGTTTCTCGATTAATGGCAATGTACTGAGCAAGCAGTAATCCGCCCTTAAAAATAAATTTATCTTGGTATGGAGAAGCGGATAGCCTTGCTAAAAATCTTTCTAAGAGTAGTTGCTTCCAAATTTTATTGAGGGTGGTTTCTTTTTCTGTGGCAATTACCTTTAATCGTTCTTTTAGTGCTGATTCATTCATAGTGTCATCGCTATTAAAAATGGTTCGATTTTAATTCTAAGTTTTTTTGCATACTGTCTTATTTTTTCTATATCAATTTTTTCACTACCTTTTTTTGTCAGCGCAATTTTTAGTGCTTTTAAAGCTGTCTCACGACTAAGATAGCGGAAAGCATCTGCAATGGTGCGTTCACGATCAAAAATAGATAATGTGATATTTCCAATTTTGATCGTGGTTTTACCCAGCGTAAGGTTGCGCATTCTAACCACTTTTGTGCCTGGCATGGCCCGATGTATTGTTTCATTTCTTATTGCTATCCAATGTTGTGAAGGCATTTCTTCCGTCAGTTGATATAGGGAAAGCGCCGACGTAAGACAAATGACGCCTTCCTTGACTCTTTGCATTGCTTCAATGAGGTCTTCCCAGCGGAAATCATCAACTACAGGGGCGTTTGCACCACGGTAAATTCCATGACCAATACGCGTTAATTCATTTTGTTTTACATAGTAGGCAAGCGTGGATGAACTCACACCATAAAAACGAGCTTCTTCACTCGTAAAGCTAGAAGCGTTGAGAAGGGGTTTTAGTTTTTCTAAAGCATTTTTTGGTTTCATCCTGATAACTTAACATTGACACTCGAAAATATCAAGTGAGAGTCGATATTAAGTTATCCGCTTTCCAGTCACGCACCAACTAATTGATATTTAATGTTTTTTATAAAAAATACAGAGTTTCAGTCAAGTACGCAAGAATGGGATTTTAGCTTATTTGTACATGTTTTTACATTGAATAGTTCTAATATTTTCTCTGGGCTCCGCA
>JABDCZ010000034.1:0-19378 GCA_013287885.1 Gammaproteobacteria bacterium | reverse complement strand
CCATTATAAAATTAAAGATATCTTTTGGCAATTGATAAAAAAAGTTATTATTTTTAGAAATTAAAATAAGATTCAAAAGAAAACTTGCGGTTTTTTCTATTTTTATATTTTCATAATAAAGTGCACTTTTAATAATAATTTCAGATTTTCCTTTAACCATTCTTATTTCTTGCTGCGGTAATTTTTTTAAAAAATCGCTCTCTACTTTTCCTAATGATTGAATATTTTCGAATTCTCCATTCCGCAGATCTTTCTCAATAAAGTGATTTTGATCGGCAAGAAATTTGGCGCAAGATTCCGAGTCATGATGAAGTGCAAACAGGCTACGTAAAAGTAAAAATTTATAATGTATGGAGAAATTACTAAAAAATTGATATTCATTTGAAAAATCAATTAATGCAATAATTTTTTCAAAAAAATAAGGGGAAGCAAGCGCGGCGATACAATAAATACCATTAGGATCAATAGGGCGACTTAAGGCTCTGTTATAAGAAAAAATGTTTAATTCGGCATTGAGAAAAGTATGATGATAAAGCGTATTTTTAAAGGCGAGATAAATTTTTATTTCTGGTCTCAATGCAGCTTTTTGAATGTAACCGGATAAAAAATGTTGATCGTAGCTTAAGTATTTTGATTTTGCTGAATGATGTAACAATAATTCTATGATATTTATTAATTGGTTAGTATTCTCTCCTCCGAAAATGGCTTCATCTAAAGGGGTGTAATCGTTTTCAGATAAGCTATTCACATCTTCTTTTAATTCAATCAAAAACTTTATCATAGATAAGTTGCCACTTCTCACTGCAAGATGAAGCGGGGGAAGTTCTGATTTGTTAGATGAATTGAGATGCGCTTTGCGTTTAATTAACTTTTTAAGTGCGGGTTTATCGTTTTGAATAATAGCAAGATGTAATGGATCTTGCTGATCTTTATCTGGCATAAAAATTCCTTTTTTTCTAATAATAATTCGCGATAATAATGTAAGACGAATTTCTTTGCCAAGCTTTTTTTAAGTTGATTTAAATACACTCGATCCGCTCATCCTCCACCGAATCATAATGTAAAATATTCGTGGTGATGGCATTCGTAAATGATGCGCTTGAAATGATCGTTTCAGAGAAATTGGTGCTGCTGATATTGGCGCCGTTAAAATTGGCACAAGTGAAATTAGCTTTCGTAAAGTTAGATTTTGAAAAATTTGCACCGACCAGTGTTGCATATTTTAAAGAAGCGCCGGTGAAATTCGCATCGATGATTTGCGTATTCGTTAAATTGGCATGAGATAGGTTCGCGAAAGATAAATCTGCAAAACTGAGGGTCGCATTGGTTAAATTGGCATAACTTAAATCTGCGCCGCGCAAATCCATTTTTTCAAGGCTGACATGGGAGAGATCCGCATGGGAAAGGTTTGCGTTTTGCAAATCAATTTTACCCGGGACAAATTGATAACTACGTAAATCCGCGTTTGATAAGTCTAATCCGGCCTTATGATCGGTTTTGGTTAATTTGGCGAGATCATCGGGGTTGGCGGCGTGGGCGGTGAACGTAAAAGCGCCAGTAATGATGCTAGCTAAAGCTAGAATACAGCTTGTAATTTTCCAAGTCCTGTCATCCCCGCGGAGGCGGGGATCCATTCTGAATAGATTCCCGCCTTCGCGGGAATGACAGGTTCTTTTAAATGAATGGTTTTTTTTCAAGAAGAAATCCGCTGAATTTTAGCCCCTAATTGCGAAAGTTTTTCTTCAATACATTCATACCCACGATCGATATGATAAATGCGATCCACGATGGTTTCACCATGTGCCGCGAGGCCGGCTAGTACTAAACTGGCTGATGCGCGTAAATCGGTTGCCATCGTTTGTGCGCCTTGTAAATTTGCAATACCAGTGCAGATCGCGGTATTACCTTTTAATGTGACTTGCGCGCCCATGCGCTGTAATTCTTGGACGTGCATAAAGCGATTTTCAAAAATGGTTTCGGTAATAATTCCCGTGCCATCTGAAATCGTATTTAATGCCATGAGTTGTGCTTGCATGTCAGTTGGAAAAGCGGGGTAGGGAGCGGTGCTCACATTGACCGCGCGCGGCCGGTTGCCTTGCATGTCTAAAGAAATCCAATCTGGACCGGTTTCGATGTTGGCGCCCGTTTCTTTCAATGTTAATAAAACCGACGTTAAAATGTCTGGGCGGGTGTTTTTCAGTTTGATTTTGCCACGCGTGATGGCGGCTGCGGCAAGATAAGTACCCGTTTCAATACGATCAGGAAGTACATGATAAGTACCGCCTGTCAGCTCCGCCACGCCATCGATAGTAATTGTCGATGTACCCGCGCCGGAAATTTTTGCACCAATGGTATTTAAAAAGTTGGCTAAATCCTCGACTTCAGGCTCGTGTGCAGCGTTATGAATAACGGTTCGACCTTTTGCGAGGACAGCTGCCATCATGATATTTTCGGTACCGGTTACTGTCACAATATCCATGACAATATCCGCACCTTCTAATCGCTTTTTGGAGCGGGCATAAATATAACCATTTTCAACAGAAATATCCGCGCCCATGGCGGCCATGCCTTTTAAATGTTGGTCGACCGGCCGTGTGCCGATCGCACAACCACCTGGTAAAGACACATTCGCTTGGCCAAAACGACCGAGTAAAGGGCCCAACACTAAAACCGATGCGCGCATGGTGCGTACGAGATCATAGGGCGCGTGATAAGAATTGATTTCACTGGAATCGACAATAATCGTCGATTTTTCATCTAAAGTGATTTTAGCGCCCATTTGCCCTAAAAGACTCATGATGGTCGTCACATCTTGCAGATGTGGAATATTACAGATTCGGACTGGGGTTTTGGTGAGAAGCGTGGCGGCAAGTATGGGTAATGCCGCATTTTTCGCGCCAGAGATGCGGATTTCCCCTTTTAACGGGATATTTCCTTGAATGATTAATTTATCCATGTTGACCACCATCCATTGATTGTTGGCGCCATTCTTCCGGCGTTAGGGTTTTGATTGAGATAGCATGTATAGTACCATCTTTAATATAATTTTTAAGTGTGGCGTATACCAATTGTTGTTTTTCTATACGAGTTTTGTTGGAAAATTGTTCGCTAATGACAGTAGCCGTAAAATGTTGTCCATCTTCGCCTTCAATCAACGCGGTCGCGCCTACCATACCGGCTTCGATATACTGTTTTATTGTTTCAGGATTCATATATCCTCATCTACACGCAAAAATGGGCTAAGCGTAACGTATTGCGGCCGTTGCGTCAATTTTAAACTGCGTCAGTCGTAGAGGAATGACAGCAAACGGAATTTGCATTACACTGATTCTTTTCAATATTGGACTTTTTCATGAATATTGATGCTGAGATAGGACTTTTTGATGCTGTTCCCTATATTCCTTCGCCACATTGTGACGAGCGTCCGAAAAATGCGTTGATCGATATGATTTTGATTCATGGCATTAGTTTACCCCCTGGAGAGTTTGGAAATGGCATGATCGAGAACTTGTTTTTGGGGCAATTAGATACCAGTTTACATCCTTATTTTCAATCGATTCCTTCCCTCAAAGTATCTTCTCATCTCTTTATCAACCGACAAGGATTGATGGTACAATTTGTACCGATGATAAAACGCGCGTGGCATGCAGGTGCGTCAGAATTTCAGGGTCGTTCGCGCTGCAATGATTTTTCGATTGGTATTGAGCTCGAAGGGACGGATGAAATGCCATATGAAAAAATTCAATATGCCCAATTATCGCGTATCGTCAGGTTACTTATGAAAAATTATGCTTCTATTTCACGTGACCGAATTGTGGGACATTCCGATGTGGCGCCAGGTCGTAAAACTGACCCGGGACCATTTTTTGACTGGAATTACTTAGATCAATTATTGTATCGATTATTATAAGGAACGAACATGGCGTTTATTATTACCTTAATCGCGTTAGTCATGGAACGTTTTTTTCATTGGCAGCACTTACGTCAATGGCGATGGTTTTTAAACTATGAGGCACGGTTAAATCGCGTTATCGGCGATTGGCCTTCGCCAATAAGATTATTAATAAATATTTTGCCACCGATTATCGTCGTGGGATTAATTAGCTATCTTATTTCCGGTTTATTTTACGGAATTCTTGACCTCATTTTCGGGGTGATCGTTTTATTATATTGTTTGGGCCCCGAAAATTTATGGGTAGAAATTTATAAATACATCCAAGCGGCCAATCAAAATGATCAATCAGGAATGGAACATGTCATCCAGACATTTCATATTTCACCCGATCGCGAAATGGGATTTCATGAGGCCCTCACGCGTGCCATTTTTGTGAAAGCGAATGACCGAATTTTTGCGGTGATTTTTTGGTTCGTGATGTTAGGACCGATCGGCGCGCTGTTATATCGGTTAGTGACTTTATTTTCAGAACGTGTCGAATGGGGTTTGTCCGACATTTCTCTCAAATTAAAACAATTATTAGATTGGATTCCCGTCCGTATTTTCACATTTTTCTTTGCATTAGGTGGCCATTTTACGGAAGTCATAACCGAATGGAAAAAACATATCTTACAAGGACCACCTTTCAATGAACTATTATTAACAGAGTGTGGAATTAAAGCATTAGATTTTAAAACCAATCAAGAAGGTGTGATGGAAAAAGAAGCGCTGCAGTTATTGGATCGCGTTTTTGTATTGGGACTGGTGATATTAGCGATCGGTGTGCTTATTATTTAAATGAAATGGTGGTTCGGTTTTTTTTATTGTTTTTTTGCGATCACGGCTTTTTCATGCGAAGTTATCGATGATACGGATCGCAAAATTATTTTGCCGCACGTTGCGACTCGTATTGTAAGTCTTGCGCCTGACTTAACAGAAAATTTATTTGAGATAGGTGCAGGATCAAAGATTGTAGGCGTGGTGAAAGGTTCTGATTATCCAATATCCGCCAAAAAAATTCGAATCATCGGCAGTTATGACCACATCGATCAAGAAGCAATATTATCGTTGCATCCAGATTTAATCGTTGCATGGGCAGATTCACGTTTTGTATCCCTATTAAAAAAATTAGGTGTGCCATTTTATTTAAGCAAACCGACCAAAATTATCGATATCCCTTATACATTAGAACGTCTGGGATGTTTAACGGGAAATAGTAATGCTGCCAAAAAATCGGCGGTTGCATTTCAAAAACGTTATGCCATTTTAAAAAATAAGCATACACATAAAAAAAATCTCACGCTTTTTTATCAAATATGGTTTAATCCATTAATGACGGTGACGCAAAAAAGTTGGATTCATGATGCGATCACATTGTGTGGGGCTCAAAATATTTTTGCAAATTTGCGCGGCGTTGCGCCTACCGTGAACCTTGAGGCGGTGATAGAAGCAAATCCAGAGATTATTCTCGCAAATGATGACGATACGCTTTTTAAAAAACATTGGGAACCGTGGAAAAGAATACGTGCAGTAAAAAATCAAAATTTATATACTATCCCGTCAGATTTGATTGAACGCGCAAGCATTCGCGTTTTAGATGGTGTCGAAAGAATTTGTGAAATCGTGAGTCATGCGTCGGAGCTAGGCTCGTTCGGCGTTGTTAAGTAATTAGAGGATTTGTCATCCTGAACGAAGTGAAGGATCAGTTTACTTCCATAATATGGTGATGAATTAAACCGATCCTTCACTTCGTTCAGGATGACTTTCATTTACGCAACAACGCAGGACTTGCCGCGGGAATGACAAAGGATCAATAGGAGAGTACAAAAAAATGTTTCAACTAGGAGAAAAAAGGAGCGCTTTATTACGATGGAGTGGCGCATTTTATTTGGGAAATTTTTTGTTGTGCTTATTGATTGGTATTGAATATTTAGCATCGACACCTTGGATTAATAGCCAATATTTGGATTTTTTCGGAAAAGGAATGCTGGGTACCTTTATTGCATTCAGCTATTTTGGTCAACTGGCTGTTATCGCTTTCATTCCTTTACTGATTATCACACCGCTTATTTTATTATTGCCAATGCGTCGTTTGATATTTACTTTATCGGTGATATTGGCGAGTGCCGTTGCTTTATGGTTATCTGTCGATTCTATTCTTTATAATTTATACCGATTTCATTTAAACGGTATTGTGCTCAAATTAACATTAAATGGATTAGGACAAAATATTTTTGGATTATCACGCCACGAGATGATTCTCGTTTTAATATTTATATTCGTTTTAATGGGTATAGAAGCGTGGTATGCGAATTGGTTATGGAAGCGGCGTCATCAAAAGTTTTTTTTATTTTCTTCTTTTAAATGGTCAATGCTCTCGGTTGGTTTTTCATTTTATATTTCTTATTGCATGATTTTTTACAGTGCTAATTTGGCGATGCATCGTTTTTTTATTGATTGTGCCCGCTTTTTGCCATTTTATTATGAAATGTTAGGTAGCATCATACCGATGAAAAATGCGGCATTGATGTTAAGTCGTGTTAATCATGCTCGTACTTTACAAGCGGAGAAAAAAAATAATCCGCTAAACTATCCTTTGCAAACGTTAACGTATTCTGAAAAAAATTCTTCCCAAAATATTCTTGTCATCATGATAGACAGTTGGCGTTTCGATATGTTAACGAAAGAGGTGACACCACATTTATTTCAATTCGCGAATCAATCATGGCAATTTACCAATCATTTTTCAGGAGGAAATGCAACGGGTCCGGGCATTTTTACCTTTTTTTATAGTATTCCGGCAACCTATTGGACATCGATGGAAAAACAACATCGCGGTCCAGTTTTTATTGATATGTTACTCAATCAACATTATCAAACGAAAGTGTTAGGTAGTGCGGGATTAAAAATTCCTGCGTTTGATCAAACGGTTTTTCAAGCGATGCTTCCCTTTGATACACTGAATGGTCAAGATGGCGAGACACCTCATGAAAGGGATCAAGAAGTAACGAAACATTTTAAAAAATTTATTTCTGAAATCGATTCCTCGAAACCTTTTTTTAGTTTCTTATTATATGATGCGGCCCATAGTTTTTGTGCGGGTGAAAATGCAAAACCTTTTCAACCGGCAGCATCGGAATGTGTCCGTTTTTCATTTACGAATAAAAAAGATGCGATGAGATATCTCAATCGTTATAAAAACGCCGTGTATTCTATCGATAAAGAGATAGCAGAAATACTAGAAACCATTAAAGAAAACCATCTTGCCGACAATACCACCATTATTATTACGGGCGATCATGGCGAAGAATTTGATGATAATCATTTAGGTTATTTTGGCCATGCAGGCAATTTTACGCGATATCAAGTCGCAACGCCTTTAATCGTTCATTTCCCGGGAGAAAAGCCACAAGTTTTCACCCATCAGACCAGTCATTTTGATATGGTGCCGACTTTAATGACGAGGTTTTTTGGCGTCCGAAATCCAATTTCATCTTATAGTGTAGGTACACAATTATTGGATACCAGTCTTCGACCTTATCTCATCGTCAGTAGTTATATCGATTTTGGCGTGATTGAGCCAGAGCGAACGACCACGATATTCCCCACCGGATATTTTTCAATTGAACGACATAGTGGTCAAAATTTGTCTAATGCTGACCTTAATATGAAAGTTTTAGAAAAGGTTTTTAGTGAAATGCGGCAATTTTATCAAGCGTAACCTTTCGATTTTAGGCATTTCAGGTTAACATAGCGCGCAAATATGCGGGTGATCTCCCGTCGTCCCGCGGCTCGTCCGCGGGATCCAGTGATAGCGGATATGCTGTTCTGGATCCCGCGAATAAATCGCGGGACGACGGGGTTACCGTACGTTTTATTTTCGCAACAATCTTTAAAGGAAACAATGCATGGCAAATTCAACTGATTCAGACCCGATTGAAACAGCAGAGTGGTTAGAGGCGCTTTCTTCTGTTATTGAATACGAAGGATCTGAACGTGCACAATTTATTCTCGAAGTATTGTTGGCGGAAGCAAATAAGTTGGGAGTGACATTGAAAGGGGGTGCGTTAACGACACCTTTCTGTAATACCATTCCTGTGACTGATGAACCCACTTATCCCGGCGACCTTAAAATAGAATATTTGCTCGAAGCGATTCATCGCTGGAACGCGATCGTCATGGTACTTCGTGCCAAAAAAACTGCAGGCGGCGTGGGTGGACATTTATCTTCTTATGCATCGATTGCGAGTGCTTATGAAGTCGGTTTCAATCATTTTTTTCGTGGCGCCACCTCCGGCACCCCTGGCGACTTAATCTATTTTCAAGGGCATTCTTCTGAAGGAAATTACGCGCGTGCTTTTCTCGAAGGTCGATTGACTGAAGAGCATCTCATTAATTTTCGCCAAGAAGTGTATGGGCCTGGCGTTTCTTCTTATCCTCATCCGTGGTTAATGCCGAATTTCTGGCAATTTGCGACCGTATCTTTAGGGTTGGGACCATTGCAAGGGATTTACCAAGCGCGCTTTATTAAATATTTAGAAAATCGAAAATTAATACCATTGAACGATCGAAAAGTATGGATTTTCGCTGGTGATGGTGAAATGGATGAGCCTGAATCCACAGCGGGATTAACCATGGCAGTCCGTGAAAATCTGGATAATTTGATTTATGTGGTTAATTGTAATTTACAACGATTAGACGGCCCAGTTCGAAGTCACGGCAAAATTATTCAAGAACTCGAAGGTGTCTTTCGCGGTGCGGGTTGGCATGTCATTAAAGTTATTTGGAGCCATCATTGGGATCCATTATTTGCGAAAGATAAAAAAGGTGTGTTGCAAAAACGTTTAGATGCAATACTTGATGGTGGTTTACAAACTTCTTATGTTTCAGGGGGCAAGTTACGCCGAGAGTTTTTATGCGGTGAAGATACCGATTTACAAGAATTAATGAAGACGCTGTCTGACGAAGAATTAGAAATGTTTTCTCGAGGTGGGCATGAACTCGAAAAGATTTATGCAGCCTACGCGAAAGCTGTTGCACATAAAGATCAACCCGTTGCCATTTTATTACATACGGTTAAAGGTTATGGCTTAGGAAAAGGTGGGGCAGAAGGCCGTAACATTGCGCATAATCAATTAGACATGACCGATGAACAATTGAAAGCGTTTTGTCAGCGTTTTAATTTGCCGTTAACAGACGAACAAATTCACAATCTCGAATTTTATAAACCTCATGAAGATAGTCCAGAAATGCAATATCTTCATGAAAGAAGAAAAGCGTTGAATGGTTATTTACCAGAACGGTTGGCGATTTCAGCGCCGATAACGACACCGAAATTGGAAACATTCGATGCGATTTTACAAGGTAGTGGCGATCGCACGATGTCGACGACCATGGTGTTGGGTCGTATTTTTAATGTGTTGTTGAAAGATGCCAATGTCAAAGATCGATTAGTGCCGATTTTTTCTGATGAAGTTCGGACGTTTGGTCTCGAAGAATTATTCCGAAAAATTGGTATTTATTCTCACGTCGGTCAATTGTATGTTCCCGAAGATAAAGAACAATTACTGTATTATCGTGAATCCGAAGACGGGCAATTATTAGAAGAAGGCATTACAGAAGCGGGATGTATGGCTTCTTGGATTGCGGCGGCGACTTCATACAGCTCGCATCAAATCCCGATGATTCCATTTTTTGTCTATTATTCGATGTTTGGTTTTCAACGTGTTGGCGATTTTATTTGGGCTGCAGGTGACATGCGCGCGCGCGGATTTTTGATTGGCGCGACTGCAGGCCGAACCACTTTAGAAGGTGAAGGATTGCAACATCAAGACGGTCAAAGTTTATTGACGGCCGGCACCGTGCCGAATTGTCGTTCTTATGATCCTGCGTTTGGATATGAAATGGCAGTGATTATTCAGCATGGTTTGCATGCGATGTATGAAAAAGAAGAAGACGTCTTTTATTATGTCATGGCAATGAACGAGAAATACGCGCATCCCGCCATGCCAAAAAATGCCGAAGATGGCATCGTGAAAGGATTATATCTCTTTAAAGAAGCGAAAAAAGCAGAAGTTCAGTTGTTGGGAAGTGGTGCCATTCTAAATGAAGTGATTGCGGCCGCGGAATTACTCGAAAAAGATTTTTCAATTACCGCTAATGTGTGGAGTGCGACCAGCTTTAATGAATTAAGACGCGAAGCCTCCATGTTGGAGCGTGAATCCCGTTTACATCCTACCAAAAAAATTCCTTTAAGTTATCTCGAAACTTGTCTTAACGATCAAGTAGGTCCTGTGATCGCAGCAACGGATTATGTACGAGCCTATGCCGAACAAATTCGTCCATGGATCAAATCCTCTTACACCGTGTTAGGTACGGATGGTTATGGACGTAGTGATACGAGAGCGCGTTTACGAGAATTTTTTGAAGTGAATCGATATTACATTGTTGTCGCGGCCCTCTATGCATTGGCAAAAGAAGGCGCAATCCCAATGACTAAAGTGACGAGCGCACTAAAAAAATATAATATGGATCCGAATAAACCGAATCCGATGACCGCATAGGGAGGAAAAACCTTGTCTTTAAAAAATATTATTGTGCCAGATATTGGTGGCGCAACTGACGTTGATGTCATTGAAGTGCTTGTCAAACCAGGCGATGAGGTAAAAGTTGATACTCCGTTGATCACCTTAGAGTCTGATAAAGCAACAATGGAAATTCCGTCTACCGATGCAGGTATCGTGAAAGAAGTGAAGGTAAAAGTTTCAGATAAAATTTCACAAGGTTCTGTGATTGTCGTTTTAGAAGCGGCAGGTGTTTCGGCAGGTGCTGTAGAAAAACCAGCGGAGAAAAAATCGGCTGAAAAAGCACCCGCATCAGTTGAACCGCCTCCTAAAGCACTCGCCAAAGAAGAACCTGAAACTACGGTTATTCCAGCATCGCACAACGCTGATGTCCATGCAGGTCCCTTAGTTCGAAAATTAGCACGTGAATTCGGTGTGGATCTCACAAAAGTGAACCCAACCGGCCCCAAACAACGTATTGTCAAGGAAGACTTACAAATGTATGTGAAATCAAAATTAGCGGAAGTACCCGCGGTGGGTGGTAGTGCATTGCCAGCGTCGCCAGTGATTGATTTTAGTCAATTTGGTGAGGTTGAAGCGAAACCCCTTTCGCGTATCAAAAAAATCTCTGGCAAAAATCTCCATCGCAATTGGTTGCTTGTGCCACACGTAACGCAATTTGGAGAAGCTGATATTACGGATTTAGAGGATTTTCGTTCTGCGCAAAAATCCATGTTTGAAAAAGAAGGCTTAAAATTAACACCGTTAGTTTTTATTATGAAAGCAGTCGCCTCCGCGTTAAAAGCATATCCGCAATTTAATGCCTCGTTAGATCAGAATGGCGAAAATATTATTCTGAAAAAATACGTACACATCGGTGTCGCGGTGGATACGCCTGATGGTTTGGTTGTTCCTGTCGTTCGTGATGTGGATAAAAAAGGTTTATCAGAGCTTGCTCGCGATTTAAGTATTGCCAGTGAAAAGGCACGCAAAAAACAATTAACGGCCATGGATATGCAAGGGGGATCATTTTCCATTTCGAGTTTAGGTGGCATTGGCGGAACCGCTTTTACACCGATTGTAAATTTGCCTGAAGTCGCGATTTTAGGTGTTTCCAAATCTTCATATAAACCCGTTTATTCAAACGGGCAATTTGTGCCGCGTTTAATGCTGCCCTTATCACTTTCCTATGATCATCGAGTGATTGATGGTGCAGATGGGGCGCGTTTTATTGCATATTTAACCGATATGTTAGGCGATGTTCGAAAGTTGTTATTGTAGGGGAAAAAAATGAGTCAAGAATCCGAAACAGAAGTGGTTGTGATAGGCAGCGGTCCAGGTGGTTACACTGCCGCATTTCGTGCGGCAGATTTAGGTAAAAAAGTTACATTGGTAGAACGCTATGAAAATATTGGCGGTGTTTGCTTAAACGTCGGCTGTATTCCCTCCAAAGCGTTATTGCATGCTGCAAAAGTGATTGATGATGCAGCCGACATGAAAAACCACGGTATCGATTTTGGTACGCCCAATATTGATGTCAAAAAATTACGTGATTGGAAAAGTAAAGTGGTTACGCGTTTGACGGGTGGTTTAAAAGCGTTAGCTAAACAACGTAAAGTGGAAGTGGTGCAGGGCGAAGCAAAATTCATTTCACCTAATCAAATTCAAGTTGGTGATCGAACGATTAAGTTTCAAAGTGCGATTATCGCAACGGGTTCCCGACCGGTGAAATTACCATTTTTACCCGAAGATCCACGCATTATCGATTCAACGGGCGCATTAGAACTCGCAAAAACAGACGGTAAAATGTTAGTGATTGGGGGTGGGATTATCGGTTTAGAAATGGCGACCGTTTATTCCGCACTCGGTGCTGAAATTACGGTGGTGGAATTGATGGAACAATTGATTCCGGGCGCTGACAAAGATATCGTTGCGCCTTTAACCAAACGTATTCAAAAACGTTACAAAAATATTTATTTAAAAACCAAAGTGACAAAAGTTGAGGCCAAAAAAGATGGCTTATATGTCACTTTTGAAGGTGAAAATGCGCCAAGTGAACCGCAAAAATTTGATTTTATTTTGTCTGCGGTCGGTCGTCGTCCTAATAATGATTTGTTAGCATTGGATAAAGCGGGCGTGAAATTGGATGACAAAGGTTTTATCGCGGTCGATAAACAATTACGCACGAGTGTTTCGAATATTTTTGCGATAGGGGACGCCGTCGGTAATCCGATGTTAGCGCACAAAGCATCGAAAGAAGCGGTAGTCGCCGCAGAAGTGGTGGCGGGATTAAAGCGTTATTTTGATCCGAAATGTATTCCAAGTGTCGCTTATACCGATCCAGAAGTCGCATGGGTGGGTGTCACCGAAAACGAAGCAAAGGCCAAAAATATTGCTTATGGCAAAGGTGTTTTCCCCTGGGCTGCAAGCGGCCGCGCGTTGAGTATCGGACGTGATGAGGGTTTAACGAAATTAATTATCGATGAAAAAACCCATCGCGTGATCGGGGGTGCCGCCGTTGGTCCCAATGCTGGCGAACTCATTGCAGAAATTGGCCTTGCGATTGAAATGGGTTGTGATGTCGAAGACATTTCTCTCACGATTCATGCTCATCCAACGTTATCTGAATCCGTGATGATGGCTGCTGAGGTGTATGAAGGCACGATTACGGATTTGTATTTGCCGAAAAAATAATTAATAACTATCTGACCGAAATTGTCATTCCCGCGCAGGCGGGAATCCATTAGTAAATTCTCCCCACAAATTCAGTAATGAACTTTGGGTTTTGCATAATTTTATGAATGGATCCCCGCCTCCGCGGGGATGACAATCTTATCTATACTCCATAACCCTCTGAATCCTCAATCAATTCAATAAATAACCAAACCCACAAAATCACGCCATTTTGTATGCTATTATTAAATAATAACATGCAAAATAAGTGGGTGAGGTATGACCAAATCTAAAGTAGTTTTTCCTGAATTACCTAATGTAACTTTTCCAGAATTGGATATTCCAGTCAATAAACAATCTTGGGATTTATATCTCGATAAATCGTGTGATGCAGAAAAAATGGAAGCGAAGGCTATTTTTAAGAGTGTGAAAACTTTAATTGAATCACCCGATGATCAGAAAGAAACAAAAGCAAGGAGACTTCAATTATGGTCGAATCTTGTTAAAACCAATTCACGCTTTTCTTGGGATAAATTTGGTTTAAATCGATATTTATTTCGATTAGCTTTTTTATTATCTGAACATAAACCTAAGAAAAGAAAAAATTCAATGGGAGTTCTAGAAATTGAAAATAAAAATGATGTAACCTTCCAAAAATATTTACAAGATTTTGCAAACTACATACAAGAAATCGATCACCCAAAATCGCGTTATGTACGTGAACAAATGGCGTATTATTTATTTTCGCAATCAAATGAGAAAGATGAAAAATCTAAATTTAGCCGTGGTTTAGAAGATAAACCGCCTGCTTATTATTTTGGTAGTTCTCACGAAGAAAAAGAAATCAGAGCGCTGTTGGGCTCTGAAGAAAACGAGCACATGTACCATCTGTACCTGAAATTTGATGCGCAAAGTAGGAAATATGCAGAGAAATTTTTAAAAACGGGAGAAAGACGTTTTTTAGAACAAATGGAAATTTGCAGTTTAGCAATGCAATTTGTGACGAAGGATTACCCACAAGGTGAAAAGATTAAGGACTTCATGCATAGTTTACAACTCAGATTTAAAAATAAAGATGAAGTGTGGTACAAGGGGAAAATTTCTGGCTTTTTTGGCAATAAAAACAATTTACATACGCTTATTGAAACATTAAGCAAAGAATTTGGCGGCAAAGTTCATCCTCATCCCACTTTACCCACCTATGCATCCGGAGATGAGCCCGGATGGTTAGAGCTAATGTCTATGAAAAAGTTAGATCCAACAGAACCTTTCCCGATAGTAGATTCGGTGTTGTTTAGGGATAACCAAAAATTTGAAAAAGAACCGGAAAAGGGGACTGAGTTAACGAGTGCTCCGTCGAAACGAAAAAATTCGTGAAATCCACAATGCTAGTGTCAATCTGTCATTCCCGCGAAGGCGGGAATCCATTCATAAAATTATACATAATCCAAGTTCAATGCTCAGTTGTTGGGAAAATTTACTAATGGATTCCCGCCTTCGCGGGAATGACAGTGGGATTACGGCAAAAAACGGCATGCCGGCCCCCTTTTGCAAAGGGGGCGATCCCGGCGCCAGCCCAGAATGCCCACAAAAAACCCAACTCTGTTCCAGTAAGACAATTTTTGTGCTAGAATGGTGCAATTTTCAAATCACACAGAGTTTACTATGCCGCCTTTGCCACGTCGCCAAAATTTCCTTTATTGTCATCAAGATAGCTTTCAGGACTTCCCAAACATGCCGGGGCGGTTTATCGTCAAAAACTTTGTAAACGGCAAAAACAGTTGGAGAAGATCCACTCCCATCAAAAATAAACCTAAAAGTTTGGTCATTGCCGATTGGATGCTTCAGGATTTCCACGAGGGAAAATTAATACAAGTCATTGAATTAATGAAAGCGTTATTAAAAGAAGGGTTTCCTATTTATGTTTGGCAAAAAAATAAAGCAGTACGGCTGACGGAAGAAAATATTGATTTTTTAATTCACAAAACACACAGGGGGAGAATTAATTTGAAGCCCTCTGAAGTCATCACACAATCAGTCGCTTCAGAATATCGTATTCCAAAAAAGGAATTACTAGTTGTTGATAATCACGTCTTAGAAACATTATTAGATGAAGCGCTCCCTATTGAGCGAAAAAGAACACTAAAAATATCTGGTCTTGTAAATAAATCTAATATCACTAAGAGACAAATAGAAAAAGAGTATCTCGACGGTCCAAATCCTGCGACGCTTGTTAATAGTCAGTTTGGTGAGATGCGGATGCCGGAGGAAGTTAAAGAATATTCTTCCTATAAAATAACACCTCGCTTTGAAAAATTAAGTATTACGCCTGAAGCGCTTATAAAGTTATTAGAGGGTACCTCCTATGTAGTAGGTGAACATACGTTGACTATTGAGGATCTCAAACAAATCAAAGAAATTTCTATATTCAATACTTACAGCGAGACCATCACCAGGCTTCCCTTTCCAAATCTCGTTAAACTTTCTGAAGCAGCACCACAATTACAATCACTACACATTAAAGGATGTTGGATTGATGATACAAATGACAGCAAACTATCTACTTCTTTTAATAAATTATTATCTTTAAATTTAGTTAATATTGATCTAGAAACTCCAGGTTTTAAAAAAATACTAGAATCGTCCCCAGAGCTTCGATCACTTGAAATCGAAGCAGTCAAAGGTTATGACCAATCTATCAAAGAACCATTAAAAGAAGGTAGTTTAAAAAAATTAACTAAAGTTGATCTTATCAGCAACAAAAAAGGATTCGATTTGAATAGTATTCTTGAAATCGCTCCAGTGACAGATCTTTTAATTGATATGGATGATTTTTTCGAAATAGAAGATGAATTGTTTCATATAAAACATATAAAAATATTTAATATGGAAGAAATAAATTCCCAATTTTTCGATCAATTAAATGCAATTATCCCTAAAGGTAATAAGCTAAAAAGACTATCTTTTGATTCAACTATTACTAATGATGATCTAAACCTAGACAAAAAAATCGATGTAGAGATTGAGGAGTTACAGGCATCTAAATTTGTGACGGATGACGGCGGAACGGATTCATTCGAGATTCTTTTTAAGATTCCTCAACTTAAAAAAATTATTTGCGAAGAAAATGAGGAAGTAATGGATACCTATTTTAAGGAAAATTACGGCCATTTTTGGGAAGATGACAACGATGATGACATGGATGACTATGCTGAATCCAAAGATACCGACCAAAAAGTACCTGAAATAGAGACTATCGACCATGAAGTTAATGGTTATTTTGATTTTAAGCCCACGACTGAATTTAAATTTAAAGCGAACCAACTGAATGATTCAAAAGATCAATATGCGATTATTCAAAAACTATCTCAATATTTTACATTAGAAGAAAAAAATATAGGTTTAATACCAGAAATACAAGATGGTATTTGTGCTGCTTTGTCTTTTTTATATCGAGAAAAACATACCGAATGGAAAGAAATTATTGGCCCTATTGTAAAATGGGATGGTTCAAAAGAAGAACTTGATAAAGATAAAAAAGCGTTAGATGCATCATTTGGAATTATTACCGACGCTATTTTATTTCAAAAAAATTCTCCATTGATTTCTTATTTTATCGGAAACAATATTCCCGAACTATTGAGGCATAAAAAACCTCATTTAATTGGGAACCCATGGCATTCAATAACGATTGCTCCTGCACCCATTTCACTCGAAGATAAAGAGCCTGCATGGGAGGTTTATGACTCCAATTCCAAAAAAGATCCACAAATCATAAAAGAAAAAGATTTACCGCAGTTGATTCGCAAAAGACTTGGAAATCTTATTACCGTCAATTGTGTGGGTAATGAAAAGAGACCTCCAGTGCCGATGGGAATTTTGTCTAATGATCAATTTATAAAAGATGGTGGACTTTTATCATTGTACCAAGTATGCAATTACGCTGAAATTTTTCAAACATTATTAACACTTCCGTCAATCACACTAGATGGATTATCAGGCTTACTGTTGAGAGATACGAAGGGAACTCCAGCATGGGCCCGCTCTTTGACAAACCCAGCGCTCAGTCAATTTACATTTCAACTTTTACAATTTTATTCTCACTATTCCAATGGTATTGAGATCTTACGAGAAAGTTTAGAAAATTTAGCTCCTGAACAGCAAAAAACCATTGCGCAAACACTCTCATGGATGGCTTTTAATCAGGGTACGCCTAATGTATTCATACAATCATTAGCCGATGTATTATTGAATAATCCGAAAAGTGAAAAAATCGTAAAACAATTCCAAACGTGGAAAAAGAACATCAATACTATTGAATCATTACCTTTATTTTTAAACGACATTACTAAAAAGTTAGAAAGTAAAAAAACGATTTTATTAGAATTGAAATCGGAAACATCAATACAAGGCATGCGTTTCGCCCTGCAAAAACATTTCGTAGGGAGACCCGTGTTTTATGTAAATTCACCGGATGATTTGATTTGTTCTGCACGTTGGATAGAACGTGATGAAAAAACTAATCTCGGAACACCTAAAGATGCACCAGGCGGTCCATTGTATGAATTTTTAAAACAAAATAAAAATAAGAATCCGCTTTTAATTGTTAATTATGAAAATTTCACTCCTGAAGACATTGTGAAATTCAACGCATTATTAGACAAAGTACCTTCTGCTGATGGTTATCCGTTACCGGACAATACGGAAATTATCGGTTTAACCAATACCAACAATCCAGATGCCTATAAAGGTGCTGATTTTTATTCGCGTTTTGGTAGAACTGAAGAGTGCTCGGTACCTGAAAAGACCTTGCAAGTACCACCGCTTAGCTTTATTGATAAAGATCAAGAAGACAAACCATTCGTCATTGAACTCTATGACAGCCCAGATTGGGAAACATTACTTTTTGGTTCTTGGAAAATTGACGGCGATAGTTTGGTATATGAAGAAGGGATTCTAGATCGTGCAATCAGAGAAAAACATACCGTTTTCGATATTCGTAACGGTCCATGGAGTGATCCTAAGTTTCAAGATATTTGGCAAGAAGCATGCAATTTAGGATACATTCAGTATGAAGGGAAGACTTATCCATTACCTAATATTTCTCTCATGAAATCATTTGGATTTACCTCCAAAGAAAGAAGTGCACATTTGTATTTTGCAGAAAATAAGCCATTTAAAGATGCCAAAGTATTAAATCCTAATTTATTTCACGAGTTTTTTGATCAATATAAAGTTGATAATGATAAAAAAACGCTGCATACCATTCCTGGCTGGATTGAACAATTTGCTGGAAAAGCAGTAGAAGTTAATGTCACGGCAGATTTGACCGAAGGTCAGTGGGCTATGCTCGCGGATAAATGTATTGCGCATGATGTGACGTTAGTTTTACATCCACTTTTTAAGATGACAAAAAAAATATTGAGAAAAACGCATACCATTATTGTTGAAAGTGATGATAGAGATGTTTCTGTCAAGCGTATTGTAAATAAAAATCCAGAAACGAAATGGCAAGTCATCAACATTGATGAATGTACTTCAGCTGACCTTTTAGAAAATATTGATCCGGGTTGGGATGAAGAAAAGAAAAAATTCAAATTTACTAAAACCGAATGCGCGTTATTAGATGGCTTAAAAAATAATAAAAATATGATATTAACAGGAAATTTTTCACCTGAATTAATCGACACGTTGTCTCCTTTATTATTGGAGCGATTGTCAAGAGAAAAGGCCAATGGCAAGTTGGTTTTAGTTTCTGAAAAAAATCCCTTTTCTTTCATCAAACCGATGACGCATAAAGTAACATCCAAAGAAAAGGCTGCATTATTGGATGCGAAAAAAGTTAAAAACAATCGTCCTTTCAGCCATTTAAAAGCGGAAATCGATTTCAAAAAAATGGGGTTGGATCGCAGTCCTTGGGATGGTATGCGTACATTGTCCATTCCTTCTTTTACTGATAAAAAAATTCAGTATGATGAAAGTAAAAAAATCGCAAAAGCATTTACAGACAATCGTATTCATCAAGTTAATGCAATATTGAGTAAAGCACCTTTTGTATTTTTAACGGGACTGACGGGTGTTGGTAAATCCACTTTCGTACAAAAAGATTTTTTTGATGTATTAAAAGAAGAAAAAAATCCGGGACGACTTTATCAAAGTGAAACTGCTCTTACAGATTGGGCGCTCGATCAAAAACCTGGTAAAAAGA
>JABDCZ010000033.1:0-19863 GCA_013287885.1 Gammaproteobacteria bacterium | reverse complement strand
TTTCCTCCTTTTTGTATGCAAGATTACCCAAAATTAAAAGTTATCTCAGCATGCCTGAAATGAAAAGTAGCGATCCTTTTCTCGGACAAGCTTCACTTGCGTGCCGCCATGATGGTACAGGTATACATCATATTGTTGCAAATGCCGCAAAACTTGCATTATCTAAAGAAGAATATGGTGGCGCATGTTATTGGTATTTCGGCCCGGAAAACACGAAATACAGCAGATTTGCCATGCTAATGATCGATCCTAACGACATTGAATGGTTATTCAAGTCTAAAGTCATTGATAATTTTGATGCCGTCGGCTCATTTGATAAATTTTTAGGGAATAATAATATTTTTTCATTAAAACTCGGTTCTAAGGAGTGGAGGGACGAACGCAATCGTCATTTACAAGTGTTGGATGACAAAGTCATTGGCAAAGATTTACCTGACATGAAAAAAGTGTGGGATGATTACCTTGAAAAAATGGAATTTGATGATGGAAAAGCCACGATCTCTAATCTCGAGAAATTCGCTTCGGATTATACGCTTGATGTCGTTGCGAAAACAAAATTGGGTGTAAATCTTCTTTCTGAAGAAACAAAAAATGAAATTTCCGATGTCATCACTAAAATAAGTATTAAATTGGCAGATCAAACTGAAAGTTTCATGAAAAGTATTTTACCTTTTTTAGATTATTTTCCATTTCATTATTTTTTTAATCAAGAATTTAAAAAATTAATGAAGATGGGCGATGAAATTTTAAAAAATCAAGTCATTAAGCCAAATAGAGAAACCATTTTAACGCAAGATAATTTTATTACAAAGGGACGAGATAGAACTAAAATTGATTTTGATTCGTCTGATATTATCAATCAATTTAAAGAATTTTTAGTCGTAGGCCATGAAACGACAGCAAAATTATTATTGTTTACATTGATGCTATTGTCAGATGAAAAACATATTTCAATACTCGAAAAATTACGTGCAGAAATTCGAGAATTTAAAAATGGCGATCCGCGAGAATTTGCGAAAGAAGATTTCGATCAAATGACTTTTTTAAATGCTATATTGCATGAAACTCTGCGACTTTATCCGCCGGTACCCATCATGGTAAATAATATCGACATTCCTTGTCGATTTCGCGATATTGAACTTCAAAAAGGGGATTTGGTTTTCATTTCACAACGCCAAACGCATCGCTACAAACCAGCATGGGGTAATGATGCTGAAGAATTTAATCCTTCACGTTTTATTGATGATAATGGAAAGATTAAAGAGTTTAAAGATTACATGTACTTTCCTTTTGGTTTTTATCCACGTCGATGTATAGGGCAAAAATTTGCGATGCTAGAAGTAAAGCAATTAGTTTCGATTATTGCGACAGAGTACGACATTGCCCTCGCGAAAGAAATGCATCATCCATTTCCCGTTGAATCTACCTTTACCATGAAGGTTATGCTAGAAAATATTCCGTTATATTTTTCAAAAAGAGAAAATATGAATTCAACATTTTCTATGCCGCATTCCATGGTGTAATTCTTTATCCCGGAAAACTTTTTCTGTTCGTCCGGGAAGTTTAAATAAAACCCGTGATTTGCACGAGCTCTTTATTATGTAACGCTTCATCGATAGGCCCAAACCATTGTACTTTGCCTGCTTTCATGACGAGAATTTTATTGCATATTTTTTTAAGGATCGCTGGAGAATGCGAAGCCAACAACACAATGCTAGATTTATTGATGAGTTGAGAGAGTCTGTCCTGTGCTCGATTAAAAAAATCTTTATCTCCCACCCCAATGACTTCGTCCATTAATAAAATTTCTGGTTGAATGGAGGTTGCAACGGCGAAAGCAAGACGCATTTGCATACCTTGAGAGTAAGTTCGGATAGGTACATATAAAAAATCACCGAGCTCAGTAAACTCTGCGATTTCCTTTATTTTTGAGTTAATTTCTTTTTTCGTGAGTCCAAGCAATAATCCACGAATGAAAATATTTTCATACCCCGTCGATTCTGGATCGATTCCTAACATGACATTTAGTAGAGAAGAGATTTTTCCATCATAATAAATGGTGCCATGGGTAGGTTCATAAATATTAGATAACACGCGCAATAATGTACTTTTTCCAGCACCATTGTGTCCTACGATACCGACACGATCACCTTCTTCTATTTTTAAAGATACTTGATCGAGTGCGCGAACGACAACGCATTGGCTATTGCTGCTTAGTTTTCCACCTGTCGTAAATCGGATGAGATTTTTTTTAAGTGAGCGAGTATTTAAATTATAAATGGGAAAATCAACGGAAACAGAATCTAAAATGATTGAGCTCATGATAAAAACCTCATAACCAATATGCTATTCGTGCTCGAAAACGCGCGAATACAATAAAGGCGAGAGTTGCGTTTATTATTGTTAGAATAAAAGTACTGACTATCGCATAAGTGGAAGGGGGCATGCCAATCAACGGATTACGTACCATTTCTAGAAATTGTGCAAATGGATTCAAGTAAATAGCAAATTGATATTTTTCCGGAAGAATGGCGGGAGACCAAATAATGGGAGTAAGGAAAAAGGCGACTTGAATGAGGCTCGTGACAACCTGTCCTATATCTCGAAAACGGGTTCCGAAAATGGCAAGCAAGGTACTAATAAAAATAATATTTAATAATAGTAATGAAACGCCATATAAGCTGATGAGAGTATAAAAATTTACGTTGATGTGAAAAATCAAAATAATGGGAATGAAAATCACAATATTATGTAAAAAAATAATAAAGTTTCGAGAAACCGTCCTTAATATAAAAGCGGAAAAAGGGAGTTTCATTTGTTTTAAAAAATTTTCACCTTCAAAATAAATATTGGATCCTTCTGTCAGTGATATAGCAATAAAACCCCACGTCAGCATGCCAGCAGCAAAAAAGGGAAAATAATTATGCAGATGCATTCTAAAAAGGGTGCCATATAATAGGCCGGTCAAACCAATGGTAATGCCCATACTGAGCGTGATCCAAAAAGGACCTAATGCAGAACGACGATAACGTAAGCGGATATCCTGCCAAGCAAGCTGCAGCCAAATCCTAAAGCTTTTGAGACCTTTGCCAATGTCTTGTAAAGCAAGCATGCAACGAAGGCTAAGCGTATGATTTTCTTGGGAAACTATAACTTGCATATACGCGCTAATTTTATTCAAAATAATACAAATGATCATTAACATAACATATTATTTAATAAAAATCAGCTGTTCCCGCTAACTTTTCGCGATGGGGTGTTCTTCTAAAAGGAAGCAGTTCCCGCGCTCTTAGCGGGAATTGCTGAATAAAAATGACTATTGGTATCTAAGATATTATACTCTACGCTAAAATTTAGCCTTTTATTGGTCATTATTATGAAAAAAATATTCTTAATTTTATTATTATTAACGTCCTTTACCGCAGAAGCCGCTCAACAAGATTCTTCATTGGTTCAGCCTCCTAGCGTGAATCCGGTACAAAAAGTACAAGTGAATGTTTTGCACATGACGCAACTTGGGACAACCTATTATACGGATATATCTCCTAATGATTGTCCTACCGGGAGTTCTTTAGTTTGGTATAAATATTTTCCTTTAGATATCTCTGGGACGAAAGGAGTTAATTTCGCCCATGTCGCTGGTAAAATGTCCAGTGGTGTTTTTGCTTATGTTTGTCGAGAAACTTTCTATGAATCAGAACCTTATTATCAATCCTTAAAAGCGGCGACATGGGCTAATCCATGGGTTCCTTGTGAGGGCGGTGCCAATGCGGCCAATACACGTTGTTCTACCTTATTGCAAAAACCTCCCTTTGTGCTATTTATTTTCAAAGTCCCTGCCAGTGCTGCGATGAAATCTTGGAATGAGTTTGTCACTTTTCGAGATGCGTCGGTTTTTTTTAATAGCAATAGAGTTGGTCAAGCTTTTAACAATGATAATATCGATGTAAGAAATGGTCCGCTTTACTTTAGTTGGTATTTAACTTCCCCTAATACTAAAAGTACTGTTTATTGGTATTTCCAGGGTGATAATGCCCCGCCTACGTACGGCCAAGATACATCATCCGCAAGGGGTGACGATAATAGATGGGGTTATTATCGATGCTCTGGAGGGGCGCCTGGTACTATTTTTCCTTTTAGTATCGAAATATCTCCTATTATGGCTGGGCAAACCTGCACAGTAACTTGTAAAGGAGATTGGACTTATGATCCTAAAGTTGGTGGACAACATACATGGTGGAGCCAATATGATGAGGTAACATGCAAGGATTGAGATTTAACTTTTCTTTGTTGGATGGGATATGAAATATTTATTTTTAGTGCTTTTATTCATTTCTTTTCAAGTTAAAGCTGCAGGTTCAACCAACATTAAACCTATCGATGTGGCTCCTTTAAAAAGAGTCACAGTGAATGTGCTTCATGTGACCCAGCAAACTTCAACGACTTGGTACAATGAGGTTACTCATAATGATTGCCCTAATGGAAGTCCAGAAGTATGGTATAAATTTTTTCCTATCAATGCTCCCTTTACTTCGATGGGAGTTAATTTCTCCCATACGCCTAGTAAATCAGTGAACGGTATTTTTGCATTTGTGTGCCAAGAAACATTTTGGGAATCTGATGATTATTACAAAGATTTAAAAGCTGCCACTTTGGCAAATCCTATGGTGACATGTCAAGGAACATCTAGGAGTGAAAAATGTTCTACTGTATTAGAAAGACCACCTTTCATATTATTTATTTTTAAAGTTCCAGCAACTGCCGCAGTAAGGTCGAATCAGCAATTTGTTACCTTTCGAGATGCGACCATTTATTTTAATGGTACTAAGATCGGTGATGCTTATAACAATTACAATTTTAATGTGCAAGAAGGAGCGCTTTTTTATACTTACGAATGGAATCCAGCTAATCTTCCTTCCAATGTTAATTGGTATATGCAAGGTGAAAACTTTAATGGCCAAGATACTTCATCTGCAAGGAATGACAGTGGCAATTATGGTTATTTTCGATGTTCTAATGGGACGCCTCCTGCTGTCACGCCTTTCAGTATCGCAATGGTGCCCATCTTGGCTGGGCAAACTTGCACGGTGAGTTGTAAAGGAGATTGGGACTATAATAACCCAAAAATAAATGGCATAGCTACGTGGTGGAGTCGATACGATTCGGTTACTTGTGCGGATTAATAAATAATTCAAAGACAATGTCATTCCCGCGAAGGCGGGAATCTATTCATAATGGATTCCCGCCTTCGCGGGAATGACAGAGCTTTTCCTACCCCACCTCAAATTTAATCCCCTGCGCCAAAGGCAACGCCTGGCTCCAATTAATGGTGCTAGTTTGTCTTCTCATGTAAGCTTTCCAGGAGTCAGAACCGGCTTCCCGACCGCCGCCAGTATCTTTTTCCCCACCAAAAGCGCCGCCAATTTCAGCTCCAGATGTGCCGAGGTTCACGTTGGCGATACCGCAATCGCTGCCGCGTGCGGATAAAAAGGTTTCCGCAATTTGAATGTTTTGCGTAAAAATAGCCGATGAAAGACCATGCGCCGAGTGATTTTGCATGGCGATGGCGTCTTCGAGATTTTTATATTTCATGACGTATAGAATCGGTCCGAAAGTTTCTTCTTGGACGATCGGCCATTCATTTTTTGCGGAAACGAGAGCGGGTGTAACATAAAAACCTTTTCCACTAATCGCTTTGCCGCCAAATAAAATTTCGCCACCCGCTTTTTTAACTTGATCAATGGTATGTAAAAATTGTTTGACCGCGGCTTCATCAATGAGTGGGCCCATCAAGTTTTTTTCATCTAAGGGATCGCCAATCGTGACTTTTTTATAGGCCGCGATTAAAGCCGTAATCAATTTTTCATAAATGCTTTCATGTACGATCAAACGTCTGGTAGTTGTGCAACGTTGTCCCGCCGTTCCCACTGCGCCAAAAGTAATGGCTGGCACGGCTAATTTTAAATTCGCGGTTTCATCCACAATAATCGCATTGTTGCCGCTCAATTCGAGCAGTGCACGCCCCAGGCGTTTTGCAACGACTTCATTTACCATGCGACCCACCACGGTTGAGCCAGTAAAAGAAATCAGTGGAACGCGTGTGTCTGCCACAAATTTTTTAACAAGATCATTATCGTCTGTGATGAACAGCGACAAAATGCCGGGATAACCCTCTTTTTTCATCACTTCATTACAAATATGTTGAACGGCAACCGCGCACAAAGGCGTTTTAGGCGAAGGTTTCCAGATGACCGTATTGCCAGCAATCGCTGCAACAAAAGCATTCCACGCCCAGACAGCCACCGGAAAATTAAAAGCGCTAATGACACCAATCACACCGAGCGGTTGCCATTGTTCATACATGCGATGTTCTGCACGTTCAGAATGCATCGTTTTACCGTACAACATCCGCGCTTGACCCACAGCAAGATCTGCCATATCAATCATTTCTTGAACCTCGCCTAAACCTTCTTGGCGAGATTTTCCCATTTCAAGAGATACTAAAAACCCGAGTGATTCTTTATTTTTACGTAATGCCTCTCCTAACAAACGCACTAATTCACCGCGTTTGGGGGCGGGTACATTTCGCCAGGTCTGAAAAGCTTTTTCAGCGTCTTTAATAATTTTTTCATAATCGGAGGCATTTCCTCGATATACCGACGCAATTGGTTCGCCGGTCGTCGGGTTGTAAGAAATAATTTCTCCGTCCGCTGTATTTGTCGACCAATGATCTGCACCGGAACACGATGCAGAATTTTTATTTTCTAATTTTAATGAAGAGAGAATGTTATGCATAATATTGTCCAAAACGATTGCTCGTAATATCTTTTAAAGAAAATTGTTCTTGTTTTACTAGACCTTTAAATTTTCCTTTTTGGCTCACTATTAAATCCAATATCGCACAAACTTCAGAGGCTGTTGTTAATTGAATGGCAGACCAGTTTTGTCCATTAATTTTTTTGGGATAGAATTTTTTTACGTAATTTTCTTCAGATAAATGTTGATCTTGTTGTCCAGTCACAGAGACATACACGAGTACCACATCTTGGCTGGTCTTTGGAATGGAATTTTCTAAAATGCGTTTTAAGGTATCACGATCATCATTTAATTTGAGATCATTCATTAACAATCGCATTTTTTCACAGTGGCCAGGATATCGAATAGTTTTATAACTAATATTTTTGACTTTGCCATTATAAGAATTTGCAAGACTGCCTATGCCACCCGACGTGTTAAAAGCTTCATAAGTCAGGCCGTCGATTTTAATTTCTTCTAAATCCTCAAGTGGAAGGGTATGCACCTCTTTGCCATTGATAACGGCTTGGCAAAGATTGCCATATTCGTTAATTAAACCATCTGTCGACCATGTTAAAGAATATTGTAATGCATTGCTAATATTGGTGGGCAACGCGCCGACTCGCATTTTAACGCTATCTAAAGCTTGAAAATGTTCCATTAAGTCATTCGCAACCACGCTTATAAAACCGGGCGCCAAACCACACTGTGGGACAAACGCACTGGTGACGTGACTCGCAAGATCAGATACCGTTGATGCGGTGTGTGTATCTTCGGTTAAGTCAAAATAATTTAAATTAAATTCTTTCGCAACTTTCGCGACGGTAATATTACAGTAATAAGGTAAACTCGAAACGATGGTTTCCATCGGATTTTTTTGCAAAAAAGCGGAAAGGTCACCATTGTTGAGTGCATCCAATGCGACTAAATTTAAATTCATCGTATTTTCACGAATACGCTTGAGATGTGCGGCGTCAATGTTGATATCCGCGAGATGTACCTCGTAATCTTTAGAGTTTGCGAGAAGAACAGAAATTAGAGATCCAATTTTACCTGCGCCAATGACAAGAACACGATGCATATCCATATCCTTAATTTTTTAAATAAAGGATAGCATCTTACGCCATTCAAATTTATAGTGCAATTTGCAAAATAAATAAAAGAAACATGATGAGGTATCCGCGCATTCCCGGTTGATGCAAATAAAGTTGCGCGCCAATGATGATGACAATCCCTAATCGTTGTAATGCATGATTTGGATCGGGATGAATGCTCGCATAAAACAAATAATAAAAAATCCCCAATAATACAAAAGCACATAATGCACGATTGCTTCCTCGAATAGATTTTGCCGAAATAGTCTTGTTGTTTTTTTTATATAAACCAACGAGACCGCCGCTATATGGACCACCATAAAAAATGGTTTTTATATTTGCGTATGTTTTTACGGGCAATTGAATACTATAACGCAATAAATTTTTTAATTGATCGCATTCGTGTTTCGACATACAACTTGCGATAACTAAGCTATTTTCTTTAAGAATGTTGGTGAAATTCGCAAAAGATTCACGAAATAATGCGACACGTTTTAATTTTTTAATACCCAACTGACCTAAAATGAGTGGTAACGTCATGGTTTCTGGATGTTCGAAATAAATTAAATCAAATTGCTGAGAAGCATTTAGTAAAAAAGTATTGATATCTGTATTCTGAATAGTGAAATTTTTTTCTGTATAGTGTTCACAAAAAAAATCTGTCGCCGTTTTGTCAGGTTCGACAAGTGTATAATGTATGTTTGAAGAGGTCAGAAGTTTTCGTAAAGACCTTTCGCTTGGAAAACTGCCCGCGCCAATAATCAATATGTCGTGAATCCAGTCATTTTTTTCAGGAATTAATTTCTGTAACAATAAATCCGCTTTTTTTTCGATTTTTTGATGATATTTTAAAAGTTTCGACATGCTTACCTAAATAAAATAAATACCTGACGCTGATGCGATCATCGTGTCTTCTTCGTTGAATAATTCCATGCGAGTGACTGTAATTTTATTTCCCGTGCGAAGAACGGACGATTTCGCTATAAATTCCTCACCTTTTCCAGGTCGAAGATAATCAATATTCAAATGTATCGTACTTGCTTTGCTTAATTCTGCTTCTAAGTTTTCCAGCGGAAGTCCATCGTGTTTTTTGATAAAGGCCAAAAGTGCCGCCGCCCCTCCTGCCATATCTAAAACCGATGAAATCACGCCACCATGCAAAATTCCCTGAATGAAATTTCCAATTAAATTATCCTGCATTTTAAAACGCAAAATGATTTCATCACTTTCTGTAAAGAATGAGATACCGAGTAATTGATTAAATGGCACAGCAGAAAAAGCTTCCATGAGGATTTTTGCGTGGTTCATGCTATTCCCTTTTTATCAATCAGGCTTAGGTGTTTTTATTCGATCAAAAGGCGTTGGTGCTTTCCATTCGCTTTCGTTTTGTTTTTGAATTTCACCAAATTCATCGATAGGTTGATTGGGCGAATTCAGTTTTGCTGCTACGGTTAATTTGATTGCATCGTTCAATGCTTCTATCACATGCGGTGAAGGTTCTGTTTTTGAAAGTGTTGTCGAATGCGTGCCTGTTTCTGGATTCATTGAATAAGTGCTAATATTTGCTTTATCTTTATCGGATAAATATTCAAAAACAGGTTTTAAAGTAAATTTTTCTTTTGAATGTTTTAAAACCGTATAAAGATTGTGAAGCGCATGGACGCCTTCTGCGCCTTTGTTCGGATCAGACGCAAGACCCACGGATTCTTTTACTTCTTTTTTCAGTTTAAGTTGAAGATCTTTATCATCACCACAAATTTCATCGATCAATTCATCACATTTTTTTTGCATGGATTTAATCGGATTGGGTTTCAATTTCATCTGGGGATCCATGTGTAGTTCTAATTGTTTCCCCGTCAAATACTCGATGAGCGGTTGCAATGTCGACACAGATTGATAGACGAGTTCTGATTTATTCTGCGCCAAGGCATAAAAATCTTGCTCAATAGACATGAGGATATTATTAAATTTTTGCGGATCATTTTTTAAGCCAGGTTCCCATTCTAAAAGTAATGCGCTAATGACTGCTCGTAGTTCTTTATTATCGACGGGTTGTTTTGTTGGATTTGCCATACTGATGCCTCTCAATCACCTCTCAATGCTGATCCCCATATTATATGCTATATTTCGTCCCACTGTCTGGACTTTCTCTTATGGCTATTGAATCTTTTGTAACACTCAAAATTGCGGTTCCTCGCCCAATTCGTCATTATTTTGACTATTTGCCGCCCGTTCAAGGCCCATGGCGGCATTTGCAACCAGGGTACAGGGTAAGAGTATCATTCGGTCGCCGTGAGGAAATTGGCTTTTTTATGGGTTTTAATGAAAATCCGAATTTCTCGGCTGAAGCGTTAAAACCAGTGTTGGAAGTGCTTGATAATCAATTGATTTTTGACGGACACGTTTTTTTGTTATGTGAAAAAGCGGCGGACTATTATCATTTTCCACTGGGTGAAATTTTGCATCATGCGCTTCCAAAAAAATTGCGGGAAGGAAAATCCTTAGAGAAAACTAAATTTGCAAAAATTAATAAATCGACAACGACCAAAGAAGACCATTTGAGCTTAAATGAAAGTCAGAAAAATGCGATCGCGGCTATCCAGCGAGCTTCATCTTTTCAGGTATTTTTATTAAATGGGGTGACGGGAAGTGGCAAAACAGAAGTCTATTTACAGGTCATCAAAAAGATAATTCTTGAAGGAAAACAAGTATTGGTACTTGTGCCCGAAATTGGATTGACGCCTCAAACTCTCACGCGTTTTGCAGAGCGTTTTTCTGAATTGAGCGTTGTGTTGCATTCGGGATTAACAGAAAAACAACGTTTACACACCTGGTGTTTAAGTCGATCCGGGGAAGCGAAAATTGTGATTGGTACGCGTTCCTCTATTTTTTTACCTTTTCAAAATTTAGGATTAATTATTATTGATGAGGAACACGATCTTTCATTCAAACAACAGGAAGGCTTTCGTTATCATGCGCGTGATCTTGCAATTTTACGCGCACATTTTCAGAAAATTCCCATTGTCCTCGGAAGCGCCACTCCTTCGCTTGATACTTTATTTAAAGCCGAAATGGGAAAATTTTCCCCACTATTTTTACCTCATCGTGCAGGAAATGCAGAATTACCAGCATGTAAAGTGATTGATATTCGCAATCAGTTTTTAGAAGAAGGCGTATCCAATGCATTGTTAAGCGAAATAAAAAATCACTTGAATGCAAACAATCAAGTGATGTTATTTTTAAATCGTCGAGGATACGCACCACTCATCATATGTCATGCATGTGGATGGATGGTGAATTGTCGTCGTTGCGAGAAGCGAATGACATATCATGATTTTTCGAAACGCATGCATTGCCATCATTGTGATTATCAAAAAATATTACCTAAGCAATGTGAATCATGCGGAGAAAAAAAATTACAAAGTATCGGACAAGGCACGGAACAATTAGAGCAAGTGTTGCAAAAACATTTTCCTTCTGCGTCAGTTGTGCGAATCGATCGTGATACCACAAAGCGTAAAAACGCAATGGAAACTATTTTAAATGATATTCAATCCGGTAAGCATCACATTTTGATTGGTACACAAATGTTAGCGAAGGGACATCATTTTCCTAATGTGACACTCGTCGGTATTATTGATGCAGATGGTGGCTTTTTTAGTAGTGATTTTCGCGCACTGGAGAGAATGGGGCAGTTAGTTTTGCAAGTGGCAGGTCGTGCTGGACGTCACGAAAAAAAGGGAACGGTGATGATTCAAACGCATCATCCTGATCATCCCTTGTTGCATCAATTATTAAAAGAAAGTTATAAAGTTTTTGCTGACACTTTATTAATAGAACGAAAATTGGCGGGATTACCTCCTTTTTCATTTTTTGCGTTGTTTCGTGCCGATGCTTATCAAACTGAAATTGCGCTCGCGTTTTTGCAGAAGATAAAAGAAATTTCTGTTTCTAACCAAAAAGTATTTTTATTAGGGCCGATCCCAGCGCCTATGCCAAAGCGTGCGGGACGATATCGTGCACAATTATTAATTCAAGCGGAGACACGTCCGTTATTGCAAAACTTTTTAAAAAAACTCCTTCCTGAAATTGAAAAAATCTCACTCAAAACCAAGGTCCGCTGGTCGTTGGATGTGGATCCGTTGGAGATGTTTTGAATAGAACAATCTTGTCATTCCCGCGAAGGCGGGAATCCATTTTGGGATAGATTCCCGCCTTCGCGGGAATGACATTTAGATTATACATTGACCTACGCGAAAACTTTGATATACTGCCCACTCAAAATTTGCCGGGATGGCGGAACTGGTAGACGCGCCGGACTCAAAATCCGGTGGTGGCGACACCGTGTCGGTTCGACTCCGACTCTCGGTAATTTTTATCATTTTTCTATTCTTCAAATTTTCTTGGTTAAGTGGTGGCTGTTGCGAAATGCTCCGTCATGTCATGCCAGCATGTTTTTAGCTGGCATCCAAGAGGCTTTGCTACAGCAACTTAGTATAATGGGCTTTTAAGATTGCCCAAAGATGGGCTTTTTTATTGTAGAATCTTGACGGTCAAGGTCCCGGTGGCACAGATGGATAGCGCAGCCCCCTCCTAAGGGGCAGGTCGGAGGTTCGAATCCTCTCCGGGACGCTTTGAAAAATAAGGGAATTCTTAAATATAAGCTTTTTGAGACTTGAAATTTTTTACTTTGGGTGACCATCTGGGTGACCATTTTTAATAAATGAACTTCACTTGAGAATGAGTTAATTGGCCCCATCTAATCAAAACAATAATTATAGGGTGCTGTTTTATGAGCGACTGGTTTTTATCAGGATTGAGTTGGTTGTTATCCTCAGTGGTAGGCGGGCTAATAACTTATTTGTTTATGAAACATCGTGATGAATCTACGGAAAGAAAAAAAATAAGAAACGAGTTAGTGGCAACTAGTCAGCTTGTTTGTTTTTATCTTGCTATGCAACAATCAGAACTTGGTGGCCTATTAAAAAACATTGAATATCGACAATCTCAACTTAATAATATAAAAGCTAACGAAACCCGCAGTAGAGATAGCATAGTTGCGGTATTGCAAGATTTTTCTCTTTATCAACAACTCAATATTAATATTGAAAAAATTAGCGAGGTCATATTATTTTCTGGCAATAATGAGCGGGGCATTGTTGAAGTATTGCAAAGTATTTTTATTAGCAATAAGAAATATTTTAAAATTCTTAGCACTTTGGAACGATTTAATGAAGTAAAGCGGTTAAGAGAAAAGGAAGCTGCTGATGTGAATGTTATTAGGGCTAATTTATTGTCATTTTCTGAAATAAACTTTCCTGAATACATTAAAGAAATCGAGCAAAATTTTGAATTTATTTCAAAGTCATTAGAGTCATTTAAAGCTACTATGAAAGATAAATTTAATATAATTATTAATTTATCTGTTGGGCCAGTTGTACAATTGAATTGATATATTAAACGTATAATTGTGATGTTCTTTTTTAAATGTATGCGTGATAATTGAGAAGTGATAATAAATGGAAATTAAATTTACAAATGTATAAAATTATTTGATTGGAGTTAAAGTTACAGTCGCTATTCTAGCTAGTCGTTCTTTTACCTTTCTAAATGCCTTTTCGTTTTTATATTCAGGTGAAGGAACAACGATTGCATGAGCTGGGTTTTCGTCTGTCGGGTCAGGTTTTACATCTAATATATAATTAATTTCATTTCTTTCGATAGTTTCATTTCTGATTTCCAATGTTTTTAAAGATACTACGCAATCAGTTTTAGATTTCCGTGACTGTTCAGGGTTATTATTTTTTAATTGTGCTCTATCAACAGAAGGTTGCATATTCCTGTCATTAAATGCAGAAGAGCTAATTTGATATACCCCGTTTTCTAATTTATAGCCGCCATCAGCTAGTCGAACACTTCGATATAATATTTCTTCATCCTCAACGAAGGAATTAGATTGAGATAAGTGCATGTTTGGACTACCGGTTGAGCCAACTAAATAACTCTACATAACAATTTAAATTAAAGTTTTGTATTTCCCCATCTTCCATTTCATTTATTTTATCGTTACTGCTTTTTAAGTATTCAATATAATTTTCTTTTGCTCCAACATACAATGTAATTTTCTTATTATTAATTCCCCACCATTCTAATACTATGTTTCCTTCTGAGTCTGCCGAAATATAAGGGCTGCTCCAATTCATACTAGCATCATAGGACAGGGAAAATATTCGTTTTAGTAAATTTTGGGTGTTATTGATAGCTAATTGACCGGGTTGTTTGGCATTGTAGCCATCCCAATTATTTTGGTAGTTTTTAATATGATTTAATTTTGTTAGACAGGATTCTAGTTCTGATATTTTGCTATTTATATATATTTTATAAATATTTTCATCATTGTTACTACTATGGGATGAGGACAATCCAAAAGTAACCTGCTGATTGAATTCTGTGTTATATGGGCTGTAATTAGCATGAGCTAGTTGGGTCATAAAAAAAGCTCTCTAGTTTTATCAGTTATACATTTTTCAAATAAGGAATTTTTCTGAATTCTTAATGTATCAATTCTTTTCCATACATTATCATCGTTTGGTTGAAGGTATTTAAAATCAAAAATATCTAAATCCAGTAAAATAGATGTATAACCTGCTTGTACTGGTGCAGTAGCAGTTTGATGTATGATAGCTAATCCCCCTTCTTGCTGTGGTATTTGAATCTGTAAAAAAAATCCGGATAGGCTAGCATCGAAGACTTTTGGGCAGATATTGAAATATTCTTCCAAGTCAAAATTTAACGCGGGAATGTCTATCCGATTAATATATCTCACTGCGACACGAGTTACTTTAGTTGGATTTGTTTCTTCAAGAAAAAATTCCCATAATTTTTTTGCTTTTGAGTAAAGGTCTTCCCAGTCTTTATATGTATTTACTATGCTGAATGTAATGCCTGTTTTTTTTAATTGGAGAACGTATTCTTTATTGGAGGAGCTTACTTTTAATCCTGCTGAGGCGCTTGTAAAGCTAGTTCGTTCATTCTGCACATCAACCTGGGCTGTTTTTAAAATTATATTTTCTTTATTTGGGTACTCGTCTTTAATTTTTTCGTGAATATTTTCTAACAGGCCATTAAGGGCGTGATTGGGTTGCACTTGAATGTCAATTAATGCTTCAACTATTGGTGGTTTGTTATAAATTTTCGTCATAGTTAATTCTTTGATTTCGTTAAGAGCCAAGCCGCAATAGATATGATCAGTTTATCTATTTTATTCTAAAATTTAATTTCCCGCCAGTTAGTTACAGAGCTTTTTACAAAAAGCGGATAAAGTTTACTTAAGTGTAGATAAAAGAGGTACTAATTTGGCAGGTTCTATATTTAAGGTGATGGCAATTCTTAATAAGTTTCAAATGGAAATATTTTGCTCACCACGCTCTACCCATGTACGTACGCTCTAAACCAGCTTCAGCAGCAAAGCTTTCCTGAGAATAGCCTTTTTGTTTGCGGGCTTCTCGTATAAGTTTGCCGGTTAGGATATCTTCGGGTCATCCCTTACTTAAGTTAATAATTTCACCCGATAGGTTACGCCTAACAAGCGGCATAGGTATAAAATGATAGATATTTAGTCTAGATTGAGAGACTTAGCTGCGGGGAACAGTGAACCAACTTCAACTTTTAAGGTTTTGGCTATTCTAATTAAATTCAATGCCGCAATGTTGCGTTCGCCTCTTTCGACACTACCCATATAGGTTCTATCTAGCCCTACTTCATAAGCAAAACTCTCCTGTGAGAAGCCCTTTTCTCTTCGGAGCTCCCTTATTTTTTTGCCTAGCTTAATAAGTGCTGGATGTTTTTTACGCATATATGTAGAATATGCGCACTATACTTATAAAACCACGGACTATAAGTATCAAATGGAGGTGCAATCTAAATTAAGACGAGATGATATATGAGATATTTAATAATGTTGTTTTGCATAGCTACTATTAATTGCTATGCGAGCTCTATTCATGAGAAAAACCAAAATTTCCAGGGTGGACCGGTAGTTTGTGCTGGTATAAATGATGATAATAAAACTGAAAGATTAATAATTGGCAACCGTTTCGTAATTAATGGGAAACCATATGAATTTGCAGAACATTGGGAAAATGACGATTTCATGATGATGAGAAGCGAAAAAATAGATGGGCAACCCAAATATTATTTCTATCTGTACGATGTGAAAAAGAATAATAGTTTTCTCTTTATTAAAAACGATAAACATCAAACCTTACGAGGTACCAAATTCATTTGTGTCCCTTACCATGTGCATATTTAATTAAATTAGGCTCTATATGAAAAAATATTTAAGTAAAACAGTTGCGCTTTTACGAGTAAAAACAATTATCTTATTTATATTATTGCTATCAACTTTATCAATTATAATATCGTACATAATTACTGAAAATAATGTAAAAGCTACATTGTCGGTAATGAACGCGATGGGTACGTCGTCATCAAAAACGCATATGCTTTATTGCGAAAGTAAATTTAACACAGTAGTCTTGATTAGGGTTGTGATTGATTTCGATAATCGCACTATCATGGCATATGGCCGCCATCACAAAATGTTTGTGCACCCAAAAACTAATCTACCTTATTTTGTTGCTAATTATTTCGACAATATTATATTAACTAATGCCTATGCCAATGAAAACGGTGTGCCTAGTATTATACAATTCATTTTCAATAATCAATCAAACAAATACACTATAGAGTCTCTGAATGCTATAACAAGTGAAAGACAATGGAAACATAATGTAATATGCAAGTATTGAATACTTACAAAATAAGTTGATTGCAACTAGCCAGTATGTTTGTTTTTATCTTGCTATGCAACAATCAGAGCTTGCCGGTTTGTTAAAAGACATCGAATATCGACAATCGCAACTTAATAATATAAAAGCCCGTGGAATTCAAAGTAGAGACAGTGTAGTCACCACATTGCAAGATTTTTCTCTTAATCAAAATCTCAATATTAATATTGAAAAGATTAGCGAAGTCATATTATTTTCCGGAAATAATGAGCGTGGAATAGTTGAAATGTTACAAAGTATTTTTATTAGCAATAAAAAATATTCAAAAATTCTTGCGACCCTTGAGAGATTCAATGATGTAAAAAGGATAATAGGCAAAGAGACAACTGATGTGAATATTATGAGGGATGATCTATTGGTATTTGCTGAAAACAATTTCCCCCAATACGTAAAAGAAATTGAACAAAATCTCTCATTTATCTCTAAGTCGTTTGAAGCATTCAAGGCTACTATGAAGGAAAAATTTAATATCATTATTAATTTGTCAGTTGGGGAAATTGTACAGTTAAATTAATAGCTCCCCAGCAAAAAAAATTTTAGGCATATGTTAAATATCTGTACTATATTTAGTGAGCTTATTCGCTAAACCTTTATTAAGTAGGTAATGATATGACGTTAATTACCTACTTTAAGGCAGCCATTACCTACTTATTTTATTTCTACTGGGAAGCAAAAATAACCCTCTTTGAAAAAGCTTGTCCCCTTATGCTTTCAAAGGGGAAGGGTCGACGCACGAAGTGTGGCGGGGAGATTTATTTCAGCAATCGTGAACAAATCCCCCCGGCATGTTGAAAAACACATGCCGGCCCCCTTTTGCTAAGTGGGCGTTAGATTTACTTGGCTGTGCACAAAAACCTTCTTTGAAAAAGCTTGTCCCCTTATGCTTTCAAAGGGGAAGGGTCGACGGACGAAGTCCGGCGGGGAGATTTGTTCTCTAATTTCCTTTATTTCTCCATTCAAATTTTTAAAAAACTCACCTAAGGTTAAATTAATGGATAATTACAACAAAAAAAATAAAATTTACTCTCGTTCATTGCGAACTAATCTCACAGATGCAGAGCTTTTATTATGGTCTCGAATAAGACGAAAGCAATTAGGCAATACTCAGTTTTATCGACAAAAACCGCTAGGCAATTACATAGTTGATTTTTATGCTTCTTCAGCAAAATTAGTGATTGAAGCGGACGGAGGTCAACATTTTGAAAAAAATAATACTTTGAAGGACAAAATACGAGATGATTATTTGAAAAATTTGGGATTGAAAGTATTACGTTTTGACAATTTGCAGATATTACAATCGATAGATGAGGTACTCGAAGTCATTTTTGCTGAAATCACAAAGACTTAAATCTCCCCGCCACGCTTCGCGTGTCGACCCTCTTTGTTAAAGAGGGTTATTTGTGCATGGCTAAGTAAATCTAGCGCCCCCTTAGCAAAAGGGGGCCGACATGTGTTTTTCAACATGTCGGGGGGATTTATTAGCTGCTGACAAATTTCCTTAGACAGGCGTAGTGCGTCGACCCTTCCCCTTTGAAAGCATAAGGGGACAAGCTTTTTCAAAGAAGGTTATTTTCACGCCCTTCATCACACGATACTTTTACATCTTCCCCCATCGACTTGCATCATCACACCTGTGATATAGCTCGCGGCATCTGAGACTAAAAAGGTTGCCACTTTCGCGAATTCTTCGGGATCGGCTAATCGATGTAAGGGAATGTCGCTTGCGATACGATCAATTTCTTGTTCAATCGACGTTTGATGTTTTTCAGCATAAAATTGCAATAATTGCTTGCTACGGTCAGTGCCTGTCCAGCCTGGTAAAATAGAATTGACTCGAATATTGTGTGTCGCCAATTCAATAGACAATGCCTTTGTCATGCCTAAGACGGCGGGGCGAAATACATTTGATAAAAACAATCCGGGTATGGGTTGTTTTCCGGAAGTGCTGGTGATTGTTAAAATGCTACCGGCTGAACTTTTTTTCAAAAAAGGAAGTGCCGCGTATATGAGATGCACTGCACTCATTAAGCTGATTTGAAAAGCATTCTGCCAATCGATGAGGGAAATTTCAGTAAAATTTCCGGCTTTAGGGCCAGCTGCATTTGTCACTAATATATCAATACCGCCGTAAACGTTAGCCGCGTCGTTTATCGCATTTTTAATTTCATGTTCATTTAACAAATCAAATGCACTGGTGTGAATGGTTGCATCAGGCACGGATGCTAAAATCTTTGCTTTTGCCGCTTCTAGACGATCTTCCGAACGACTTCCTAATATCACTTTTGCTTTTTCTCGAGCAAGCGAGAGGGCAGTTGCAAATCCTAATCCATCACTACTTGCTGCAACAAAAGCAATTTTATCTGTTAAGTTTAAATTCATAAAAATTATCTCGGTTTTGAAGTTTGGTTTCTAATTATAGCGCTTTAAACCATGCGATGCACTTGCTGAGCAAATTTGTATTTGATACTTTAAATGAGATTTAAAAAAAATAATTATTTTTTATTATAAAAAGGAAGTTATATGTTTAGAGCGTTAAGTCTTTTCTGTAAAAAATCCGAAGAACCCACCCAACCGATCCTTGATGTATATGCGCAAGAACTTTTGAATGAATTAAATAAAGAAGTCTGGAATAAGCAGAGAATTTTACGCCGCGTCTTACTTGCTTTTGGCGCTGGTACGATTGTTTCGCTCGGGGCCACTGCAATTTCTTATACGGCTAAAAGAGAAAAATATTTATCCGATTATATCAACAAACAAAAAAATCCCGACACATGGGATGAACCTTGTGGAGACCTTATTGCAGGGATGAGTAGAGATGCAGGCGAAGGATATTCGATTCCTTGTCCTCCACCCCTTCTTAGTCCTGAATTTAGCTACTACGAAATAAAGGATGTTTCGCCTGTTTGTTATGATTGGTGCATGAATTTGCCGGGCTCTCGTAAACTTGTTGGTCTTGGAATCGCAATGGCTATAACTGGAATAGTGACGCTTTGCGCGGTGGCTCCTGTTATTAAAGCTGCGGTAAGTGATTCAGAATGCGGAAAACAATATTGTTTAACGGATTTAAGTGCCAGTCTCCAAGATAAAATCAAGCGATATTTATCCTCGAATTTCTATGATTCTGC
>JABDCZ010000032.1:0-20372 GCA_013287885.1 Gammaproteobacteria bacterium | reverse complement strand
ACTTTCCATCCAATGATCAATCATTTTATTAATATTTTTTTCATTTTTTCGACTTTGTAAAATGAGAATCGTCAATTTTTTTTGTAATAAATCCAATTCATCTCGCAATGTTAAACGCGCGAGATTATACCAATGACCTTCACGCAAATCTGATGCAATTTGATCTCTGAACCATACAAAATTAAATCGCGTTCCAATTTCAAAATACATTCTTGCGGTTACAAATATATCGAATTTATATTGTGCTACAATCGAAATGACATTCAATAAAATATAAAGCGCACGATAAGTTGCAATACGTTTAGCAGTTTCTTTTGGTATCCCTGCCGCAATAAATTCTTCGGTTAAAGATTGTAAATATAGTTTCGTATTCCCGCTCACAAGCTCTGGCACCAATGGCTCAAGTTTTTGAATGGGCGAAGAAAAATGTTTAATAATATCTGTAATTTTTCGATCAAGATGATTGGCGCGTAAAAACCAACGTGTCGAAAGATTGATAAGATTACGAATATGATGCAGCAAATCATACTGCAATTTTGCGGGAACTTTAAAACTTAACGTTTCAATCAAACGTTCAATTTGTTCAGATTCAAATATTTGTGTTGAAATAGCATATGCACGAATGACATCACTGGGTTTCGCACCTAATTCTGATTGAATTCGAAAAACAAACGTCACGCCCATTTCATTCACAATTTTATTCGCCATTTGTGTGGCAATGATTTCTCGATGCAACCGATGTTTTTTCATGAAAGCATGATATTTTTTTCGTAATGTTTTTGGAAATTCTTCTTGTAGCATTTTAAAAAAGTAAGGATCTTCTGGAAGTGTTGATTTTAAAATTTCATTTTTAATATGAATTTTACTGTATGCCAGTAAGACAGCAATTTCAGGTGCGGTTAATCCTAATTTTGCGGCTTTTCTTTCTACGATATTTTTATCATCCGGCAAAAATTCAACGGCACGATCCATTTCATCTAATGATTCTAAATAATGCATAAAACTTTGATAAAGCCCGGTATTATTCACCGAACGAGAAGTAGAAAGACTTAATGTTAATGCTTGACTATAATTATCTCTTAACACGAGATCGGCCACTTCATCTTTCATTTTGGAAAGTAATGCATTACGTTCTTTCGCCGTAATTTTTTTGGCGGTCTCTAATTTATCTAATAGAATTTTAATATTCACTTCATGATCTGAACAATCGGCACCTGCAGAATTATCGATAAAATCCGTATTAATTAAACCATTTTGCATGGCATATTCTATACGTCCGAGTTGAGTAAATCCAAGATTGCCGCCCTCGCCAACGACGAGACAACGCAATTCATTGCCATTGATTCGACAGAAATCATTCTCTTTATCAAGGACATCATCATTTTTTTCATAACTCGCTTTGACATAGGTACCAATCCCACCGTTATATAACAAAGTAACGGGTGCTTTTAAAATTTCGCGAACCAATTCATCAGGTGTCAAAGTGGTCCGATCAGTATCCAAACATTTTTTCATTGCACTCGTCAAAGTAACGGATTTATTTCCGCGATTAATGACACCGCCACCAACGGATATGAGTTTAGGATTATAATTTTTCCAGGATGAATCTTTGCTTTTAAATAAACGTAATCTTTCTTGATAAGATATTTCAGCATCGGGATCGGGATCAATAAAAATTTCTGTCCCGTTGAATGCAGCGATTAAACGAATATGCGGTGAATAAAGCATACCATTCCCAAACACATCACCACCCATATCACCTATACCCACGACCGTAAAATTATCTTTGTTCACGTTAATATTAATTTCACGAAAGTGTCTGCGAATCGATTCCCACGCACCACGCGCAGTAATTCCCATTTCCTTATGGTTATATCCTGTGATACCACCTGATGCGAATGCATCTCCGAGCCAAAAACGATACTCTTTTGCGATACCATTCGCAATATCTGAAAAAGAACCTGTTCCTTTATCCGCGGCAACCACTAAATAAGGATCGAAATCATCATAACAAATCACTTCTTTTGGGCGAACTGGCTCATTTTTAATAATATTATCCGTTAAATCTAATAATGAGCGAATGAATAATTGGTAACATTCAATGACCAACTTGAGATCGGGTATTTTATTTTTATCTTTTAAAACAAAACCGCCCTTCGCACCGGATGGAACAATCACTGCATTTTTTACACGTTGTGCTTTCATCAATCCCAAAATTTCTGTTCGTAAATCTTCACGACGATCTGACCATCGTATGCCGCCACGTGAAACTTTGGTTGAACGTAAATGTATTGCAATAAATTTTGGTGAATACACAAAAATTTCAAATAAAGGATACGGCAATGGAAGATCTGGAATATCACGCGACTGTAATTTAAATGCAATCGTATCTTTTTCTTTTCCTTCATGCGTTTGATAATAATTGGTTCGGACGGTGGCTTTAATTAATTGATAAAACTTCCGCATAATTTGATCTTCAGACAAACTCTTAATGTCATCCAATAACTCTAATATTTTTTTTTCGCAAGGTGCTTGCGATTTTTTGCGTGGATGATTCCAATCAAATCGCATTTGAAAAAGCCTAACCAATTTTTTACTAATTACCGCGTGTTCTGTGACCGTGTGTTTAATGTATTGTTGACTAAAACGAAATCCAGTTTGTTGTAAATATTCCGAATACGCACGCAAAATAGCAATTTCTCTTGAATTTAACAGCGCATTGAAAACTAATTTATTGAGTTCATCATTTTCAGCACGACCCTGACATATTTTTTTAAATGCTTCTGAAAAAATTGGTTTAATTTTTTGAATATCCAATTTTTTTTCGACTAAAGGTTCGACTAAAAAATCACTGATCCAGAAAATTTTATTTTTTAATTTTATTTCATAAGGACGTTCGTTTAACGTGCGCAATCCTAAATTTTCTAAGATAGGTAAGATATCTGATAAAGGGATAGGATTTTCGTATTGATATAGACGCAAATGTAAAAGGGAATTTTTTTGCGCCTCAATTTGATAGAGGTCAATCGCAAAACATCGCTTAGAAGAAAGTTTTTCTAATCGTAAGATATCTTTGATGGCACGATCCGTCGGACATTCCTCGTTATAACTCGTCGAAAAAGCATGATGATATTTGGTAAAAAGGTCTTCGCCTTTCGGAAGGCCAAATTTTTTTTTGAGACGTAATTTCAATGATTTTTGTAGTGAAAGCGTCATACTTTTATTATAACGCTTTTAAGAATTTAGTCTGAATCCAGTGAGTTAAATTGTACAAAAAAAAGCGTTAAACACGTTCTCCCCGCAAAGAATTCGGCAAATTCGCGGTAATTTTAAGAGGAATCATTTGACCCACACAAGCCGGATCAGCTTTAAAATTGACCACACGGTTGTTTTCAGTGCGGCCTGACAGTTCTTCTGGATTTTTTTTCGATGGACCCACGACTAACACTTGTTCTATCGTACCGACCATTGATTCACTGATTTTTTGTGCATTTTGAATGAGGCGTTTTTGCAAAATAGCCAAGCGTTCTTTTTTCACATCCATCGGAATATTATCCGGCAATTGCGCGGCAGGCGTGCCAGGTCTCGGGCTGTAAATAAAACTAAATGCATTATCAAATTCCATCTCATGAATAAGATTCATCGTTGCCAAAAAGTCTTCTTCCGTTTCACCTGGAAAACCAATGATGAAATCAGAAGTTAAACTAATAGTGGGACGAACTTTTCGTAATTTCCGAATTTTGGATTTATATTCCAACGCCGTATAACCGCGTTTCATCGCAGCCAAAATCCGATCAGAACCACTTTGGACAGGTAAGTGAAGATGATTCGCAAGTTTCGATACCGTTGCAAAAGCATCAATTAAACGTGGAGAAAACGCGAGTGGATGAGAAGTCGTGAAACGAATGCGTAAAATATCTTCCATCATTCCTATATATTCAACCAGCATCGCAAGATCAGCCATCCCACCTTCATGCATGGGGCCGCGATAATCATTCACGTTTTGTCCGAGCAAAATGATTTCTTTCACTCCTTGTGTTGCAAGACCCGCCACTTCTGCGATTACATCATCAAAAGGCCGACTGATTTCTTCACCGCGCGTATAAGGTACTACGCAAAAAGAACAATATTTGCTGCAACCTTCCATGATGGAAACATACGCCGTCACGCCTTCTGCGCGAGGAGCAGGTAAATGATCAAATTTTTCAATTTCTGGAAAACTGACATCGACAACCGCTTTTCTTTTTTCACGAACCTCAGTTAGCATTTCACCCAAACGATGCAGCGTTTGTGGGCCAAAAATCATGTCAACAAAAGGTGCGCGCTTTAAAATGGCGGCTCCTTCTTGACTCGCGACACATCCGCCCACCCCAATGACAATATGGGGATTTTTTTCTTTTAATTCTCGGAATCGACCCAATTCTGAAAAGACTTTTTCGGCCGCCTTTTCACGAATAGAACAAGTATTCAAAAGTAAAACATCCGCTTCATCAGGATTTTTCGTTTTTTCTAATTGATGAGAGGCCAACAAAACATCTGCCATCTTCGATGAATCATATTCATTCATCTGACAACCATGGGTCTGGATATAAAGTTTTTGCATGTTTTACCTTTGGGAGGTTTCGAACGAGGGCGTATGATATCCGATTGCAAAGATCTTCGCGACAGTTACAATGGCTTCATGAACCATGAACTCACCAAACGTGTTGAAAAATTAGGCATCAATCAGATTGAACGCCATATTTTCCTATGCTGTGATCAAACCAAGCCCAAATGTTGCACACATGAAGCGGGCTTAATCGCATGGGAATACCTTAAAAATCGATTGCAAGAATTAGGATTGAGCCATATCTTTCGCACGAAAGCGAATTGTTTACGCGTTTGTCAAAGCGGTCCCATCGCGGTCGTTTATCCTGACGGCATTTGGTATCATTCTTGTACGCCGGAAGTTTTAGAACGTATCATCCAAGAACATCTGATTGGTGGTGTCATTGTCAAAGCGTATGTGCTGAATCACCATGACTAGAATTTATCAAAACGTCCCTTTAGCCATTCACGAAAAACTCCTACTCGATAAAACCGCGAGCCATCATCTTAGCGTTGTCTTACGCATAAAGGTCGGCGAAGTCATCACCGTTTTTAACGGACAAGGCGGCGAGTTTGAGGCTAAAATCACCAACATTCTGAAAAAAAATGTAGAAGTTACGATCTTGGGCTTCCATTCAGTTGATGTAGAGTCACCGCTTGTCATACACCTCGCGCAAGGTATTTCGCGCGGTGAAAAAATGGATTTCACCATTCAAAAAGCAGTTGAATTAGGGGTGAAAAAAATTTTTCCCTTATTTACCGAACGCAGTAATGTGAAATTAGATAAAGAACGAAGTGAAAAAAGACTGGAACATTGGCAGTCAGTCATCGTTAGTGCATGTGAACAATCAGGACGAAATATTATTCCGGAAGTGTCACCTATTAAAACATTGGATCAAGCATTACCGCATTTCGAACAAACGTGGCGTTTCATTTTATCTCCACATTCAGGGGAAACGTTAAAAAATATTCCGATTCAAAAACAAGATAATATACTTTTATTTATCGGACCCGAAGGCGGTGCAAGTGAAAATGAAATGCTTAAAGTCATGGAACACGGCTTCCAGCCCATTAATTTAGGACCAAGAATATTGCGTACCGAAACCGCGGGACTTGCGGCTATTTCGGCGCTGCAAGCGCTCTACGGTGATATGTAAATTAGAACAACGTCGCTTTATTTTAAGATTGGATTTTTTACAGTATCTAGTATAATGACCCCCTTTTTAGAGAAAGAGAAGAGGTATAATATGGCTGATGCAGCAGACATTGCAAATGCTTACATTACCGATGCAATTGAAGCAGCGCTAGGTCAAAGGACACAACAAGCTTCCTTGAAACCTGGTGCACAATTTTGTAAAGAATGCGAAGATTCGATACCCGCTGCACGTCGAGCACTCGGATTTAACTTATGCATCACCTGCGCGGAAGAAAGTGAACGCCGTAAATCACAGTTTGCTGACTATTAAACAAACATCACATCAAGGACGGATCAAATGGAAAATAAAAAAGAAAACCCCTACACAGTAGAATTAGAAACGCCTGTGACTTTGCGTGAAAATGTCACACAAGTGTTAAAACATTATTTTGCTAATTTAAAGGGAGAGGAACCTCAACATCTCCATGATTTTTTCATTGATGAAGTTGAAGAACCTCTTTTATCCATCGTTATGAAATATTGCCGAAACAATCAGTCCGAAGCTGCACGAATTTTAGGCGTGTCGCGCGGAACATTGCGGACAATGCTTAAAAAATATGGGATGCTATAAGTATTATCATCTCATGAAAGTGCAGCTGCTATGACCCATGTGTTATCTGATTATCAACAAGTCATTCACGAATTATCGGAACGCATTGTTGCAGCACAAAAACCGATACGGATTTTAGATGCATTAAAATGGAACGCAGAAGTTCAGCAAAACTTTTTTAAGCATAAATTTAAAAAATTGCCGGAAGTAGATGCTGAATTTTACGCCACAAAAAATCCTTTGCAATTTGATCCACAAAAAAAAATGGAAGAATTTTATGAGATCGATCGCAGCATTAGAAAAACCTTAGGTCAATATAGTGGTGTCGGTAGCATCATGCAACGCATGTGTCATGAATATACACGCGTCGTTGAAATGTTAACGGCACGAGGCACACCTAAATTCACTGAAATTTCTCAAGAATTGTATGGTAGTTCAGAAGATGCTTTTCATGTAGGCGCACCCACATTAAAAGATTTAGCAACATTGGTTACCAATACGCTTACCAATATTAAAGATCAAGTCAAAAGTCCTGCTGATCTCAAAACTTTTACCAGCGAAGAAGTCGTCGAAATTTTAGGTGGACGTTTAGAAAAATATTTTACCGATAAAAATCACAATGTTCGTGTTGAATTGTCTGATGGAATTTTAGCGGATGCATCGGCGGGTGCAGAACGTATTAAAATTCACGAAGGCATGATGTTTAGCGAACGTGAAATTCGCACGTTTGAAGTGCATGAAGGCTGGGTACACTTAGGCACAACTTTAAATGGACTTTCACAACCGGTTTGCACTTTTTTAAGCAAAGGCCCCCCTTCTGCCACGATCACGCAAGAAGGTCTCGCGATTATTACCGAGGTTTTTACTTTTGCTTCCTACCCCGGTCGTTTGAAACGTTTAACGAACCGCATCACGGGCGTCAATATGGCGGAAGAAGGCGCAAACTTTTTAGATGTATTTCATTTTTTCCGAAGCCAAGAATTAGATGAAGAAGATAGTTATCAATCCGCTGTCAGGGTTTTTAGAGGTAGTAATCCAGATCTCGGTCCTTTTACCAAAGATTTGTCGTACAGCAAAGGTTTTATCCTCATTTATAATTATGTACGTCTCGCTGTGCAAAGAGGGTTGTTAAGCCAAATTCCCGTTCTTTTTATTGGTAAAACGACACTTGAAGATATTCATATCTTGTCAGATTTAATTGAAGAAGAAATTTTGATCCCGCCAAAATATATTCCTCCTCAATTTCAAGATTTAGCAGCATTAAGTGCTTGGATGTGCTACTCATTGTTCTTGAATAAAATAGATTTGCAAAGGATGGCGACAGACTTTAAGTCGATGCTTCAACAAGGGAATAGATGAAAATTAAGCTTTACAGTCGAAAAATTATCCAGTAATCTGTCTAATACGATTATTTAGCTTATACAATAAACAAAAATAAGCAAAGAAGAATAATAATGATACAATCAAAAGGTGATGCATGCTAGAACGAGAAGAGCCGATCGACCAGAATTCCGAATTACGCTCGACATCCTTTATCAGTCCTGATCTACCCTTACCCAAAGCCACTTCGCAGATAGGCAGCTTCGTCAATGAGCAAAAAGCGAAGATTGAATCGAGCTTGGATTCTTTATTTAATGAGAACACTAATTATAATGAAAATTTCCAGTTACGTTCCGAAATTCAAAAAAACCATGGCGCTAAATATTTGCATGGCATGTTATATATTTGTCAGTGTACCGCTGATGAAAAAATAAGAACATCATTAAAAGAAAGTGTTCTTAAGATTTGGAATGATTTTGATAAATTACCATTTGTAACGTATAAAAATGTTAAAGCATTAGAACACGCGTTCGCCGTTCTTTTGATGAAAGCACTACAAAAACACTTTCATTATATTGATCTTAAAGCGGCACATAAACAAGTGACCATGGCAAAAGATCTTGCCATCTTTCTTACAAAAATTGATCCCGTTAAAAGTAAATATCATATTAAACAAAAGACGGGGACGGATGAAAAAAATTTACAAGTTGAAGAAGAAACTAAATTTTTACAAATCAGCGAAAAATATTATGAAAAATTTCTTGATTTTTCGGAACCGGAACCACAACGAGGTTTTTCTTTTACATCAAAAAGTTTAAGCAAAATATGGTTTGAAAGCACATTAAAACATGCAGGTTTTGATAAAAAAGCTAAAAATACCTGGATTGAAAATTTCTTCAAAATTTATCGTGAGTGTTTGCAACAAACAGGCGTTCCGGCTTCAAGTTCAAGTCGCTGGTATTTTAACCCAAGCAATTTGCGCGAACATAAGATTACGATTGATGAAGTCGTGGAAGAAAAAAATTCCTCTTCATCTACGAAAAAACATGTAAATCAAATCTCTGTTATCGCGATGGGAACCGTTGCAGCTTTTGATGCGGATAAATCAATACAAGATACCCTTGCATTTAATCAACTTGAAGAAGTATATCGATTACAATTAGATAAGAAATCTGAATACGAAAAATTATATGGCACGCTTGCAGATAAATTCTATTTTAATTATCAAACATTGCTTTCGCCCGTATTTGTAGACGCAATTCTTGATAGCGTTCCATCATTTATTCGCAAACATAAAGACAATAATACTAGATTTGTCGAGATGGGTAGAAAAACTATAAAAAAACTCGCAGAAAAATATAAAGATGACAATGTGCAATTTATCTTTACGAATGCTGCAGTCAATAAACTTGCGCCCATTTCGACTGAATATCCGGAGGATAAAGAAACTCGATTATCAAAAGTCGGAAGCACGGGAGATTTACTTTTAAAAGTAGCAGAACAATTTCAACGAAACTTTATCACTCGAGAAGTATCGGCTAAAGACATCGAATGTAAGAATGCAATCGTAGATTTTGGATATTACTTGAAATCTTCTTTTAATAGCACGGAAGATAGAATAGAAAAATATTCAGTCAATCGTGATGAAAAACATGTGAGACAGCTGGGTCAAAAAGCTATTGCTTCCGTTCGTCATCTTGGTTTGAAAAAACCATTAGAAAACGAAATTATGTTACGTATGAGAGCGAGCTTTTGTTTAAAAAGATTATTGGAGCATCCAGACAATTATGCTGAATTATCTGGATTTACATTAAGTTCAAATCCTAAAAAATATTTCATGGAGAGCGATCGTTATAAGAGAAATATTCTCATTTCTGCATTAGAAATTTTATCGCTTGGGAGCCAAGCAACAAATGTAGTGGGATGCAAAAGCGCGAGAGATCGTACCGCCATCGTATTATGTGCAGTAAAAGCAATGATGCTACATCCAACACAAATGTTAAATTGGAAAGTGATTAACAAAAGCATTATAAATAGCTTAGAACAAGGTCACCATTTCCGTGCAATACAACATCATTGCGGAATGGTAAAAATAGATGATGTACACGTAGATTTTCTTAATCAAGTATCAGGAAAATTACAAACTATTATCAAACAAACAAAAAAGTTTTCAAAAGCGTTAGGCTCTTCTTTTTCACTTAAACAAAAATTAGGAATAGCTTTATTTTTTTCAGCGCTTATTACGGGAATTGTCTTGCTATTTTTATTTCCCCCTGCTGGCATTGCAAGTCTTTTGGGCGCAGGATATTTAGGCGCACAAATAGGAATTGGCGCGGCCATTGCAGCAAGCATTTTATTGACTGGATTCCAAACGGTAAAAAGTTTTATTTTTAAAATTTTTAATGAAAAAATAAAACAAGCTAAATCCGAAGTCATTGGCGCAATTATCGGCATTGGAACCGCCCTAGCATTAACACTTACCTACGGAATTTCAATTGCGTTTGTAGGAATTGCCATCGGAGCAGGTCTTTTCGCCACAAAAATTGCATCTTGGTTAGAACATAAATTAAGACCAGGCATTGACCCTCACGAATTTAAAATGCCTCATGATGACTCTTCGCTTAATTCCTCTTTTGGAAGTTATTCGCAATCTTATGGCAAGGATTTTTTACGCGGATCGACACCAACGCCAGATATCGAAAAATCAACCTCTCTCGAATCCACTCTCTCAGTCAGTCCGTCAAATACCAGTATTAATTCAGTCATGACAGCAGATGCGGAAATCACTTCTTCCGGAGATGCTTATGTGCCTACGAGAGGGATGAGGCGTTCGTCAAGTCCAGAATAAATATTCAATCAATGCCATTCATCGGTTAAAAAATAAAACACATTTCTCTTTCTTCTTCGATGAAAAACATTTAAAATCGCGGGCCAATGCATGGGGTGATTAGATGCATGAAGCAAAATTAATTCCGGAATAAATGATGCTCATTATGCAATAATCACATATTTAACTAATGACTTACTATTTTTAAAATAATTACTGGCAAGGAATTACCGATTTTCTTTCTATAAAAAACCCAAAGGATAATTATATGAAAAATCTAATAAAAATTGGACTTATTCAACAAAAAGGATATAAAGATAAAGCAGAGGCCCTAGAAGAATCATTAAAAGGAATTGAATATGCGAAAAGTCAAGGAGCTGATTTAATCTTACTGCAAGAATTACACGCTGGATTGTATTTTTGTCAACACGAGTGCATTGAAACACTAGCACAAGCAGAACCAATTCCGGGAGAAACAACAAAATTTTTATCGAAAATTGCAAAAGATCTAAAAATCGTAATTGTAGGCTCTATTTTCGAAAAAAGAGCTCCTGGGGTACATCACAATACCGCTGTCGTTTTTGAAAAAGACGGTAGCATTGCCGGAAAATATCGAAAAATGCATATTCCTGATGATCCAGGATACTATGAAAAATATTATTTTGCGCCTGGTGACATTGGGTTTAAACCCATTTCTACTAGTATAGGCAAACTGGGAATTTTGGTTTGCTGGGATCAGTGGTACCCTGAAGCCGCCAGAATTATGGCATTAAATGGTGCTGATATCTTATTATTTCCCACAGCAATTGGCTGGTATCCAAAAGATACAGAAGAATTAAAGAATGACCTAGTTGACTCATGGGTTACAGCACAAAGAGGGCACTCCATTGCAAATTGCCTTCCAATAGCAGCTTGTAATCGAGTAGGTTTCGAAGAAGATCCATCTCAAGTGACCGACGGTATTCAATTTTGGGGTAACAGTTTTGTGACCGGTGCTCATGGTAAAATTAAAGCTATTGCCTCTCGCGATAATCCAGAGGTACTCATTTCAGAAATCGATCTGAATGAAAGTCGAGAAATGAGACATGTTTGGCCTTACTACCGTGATAGAAGAATTGACGCTTATCATGAAATACTATGCCGATACGTTGATTAACTAAAAATTACTGTGTTTAAAAATTTAAAAAATAAAATTGCATGGCAAATTCAGTTAGCAGCTATTTTCGCATTTACCTGTTTAAAGTATTGAAAACCAATAATACAAAAAATTAATCGACCGTAATTGGTACTAACCACGCGAGATTTTGAGGAATAAGCTTTACATCTAACTGCGCACATTGCTCCTGTAAAGAAGAATCTTCCAAATTATTTGCAATTAAAATAACTTTTTCTTGAAGGTTAAATTCTTTTATAATTTTTATTCCAGTTTGATCTGATTCAAAGTCAAACAAATATAAAAAAGTATAAGCTTTTTTATTATGACTTGTCTTCCAGTTAAAAAAATCTATTGTTTGATCAAAATTTATTACAGAAACTTTTGGATTAATGAGTTTAAAACGTTTTTTCCAAAATTGATGACTCATACTTTTATCATTTAAGATAACTACGATGGTGTTTGTTTGAATTTTTAATTTAGAACAAAACCATTTTGGGGTTAATATACTAGGAAAGGTCAAACGAACGTTTGTCCCCTTAACTAAATCTGATTTAATTACTAATTTACCATTTAATTGTTCCATTGTTTTTTTTGCATGGTATAAACCCAACCCAGATCCGAGGTGTTTATTATAACTAACCTCATGATGACCAATTTTTTTTAAAATAAATGATGGAATTCCTCTCCCATTGTCAGAAATATTTAAATGGATATGCTTATTATTACAATATATTGTTATTAAAATAGCTCCATTTTCCGATAACGCCTCAATAGCATTATCAATGATATTAGAAAGCATTCGCTTAAATTCAATTAGTTTTATCCGAACAAATATTCCATAATTTTGCGGGGTTAAGTCAAATTGAATATTTATTTTTGATTTAGGATATTGCAAGCATTTTTCCGCTATAATGTGAGGAATAATGCCTATTAATAATTGAACTGAAGTATGATTGTTAGTATTAGGAATTTTTTTTAACCCTCTATTTTTTTCTATAATATCATTAGTTATTTCTTTTATTCTGTGTATTGCATTGTGTATTAAAACCTTAGACTGTTCTGTATTAGAATCATTGTCCATCGTTAAAATACTTAAGGCAGCCAAGGGGGATCGAATATCGTGTGCAACTTGTGCAGCTAATTTAAAAATAGATTCTTTTAATTTCCCATCTTCAATAATATTTCTTTGTATATTTAGATTGTTAATAAATTGTGAAAATTTATTTTGTAGATAAATAATTTCAGAAGCATTAGCTGCGGATACTTCAAGTACTTTTCCTGGATTGTCGGATAATGTTTTTATTGGATCCACTATATATTTATCTAATTTTTTTCTTAGTATCCATGTATTTAGCCATCCCAAAAGAAGAATTGGTAAATTAATAAGAAGAAATAATTCAATAATTACTTTGAAATTATATTTTAAAGACTTTGATTCTAATATTAGAAATTGATGTAAACTATTATTAAAAGGTATTGATATGCAAATTGTAAACCAATTTTTTACAAAATTATAATTTCTTAATGATTTTAATTTATGGCAAAAATTTGAATCATCACTGATAAGGATAGTTGAAAGGTGATATTTTTCTAATAAATCGGTCAATAAAGCGACTTTCGCTCTAGAATCTCCAACAATATCGTTAGCTTGCAAGGGTCTTGCTATAAGTGGATGTATCTCTTGCAATCTATTGAATTCATTTTCTTTAGCATTTTGCGAATATTTGAAAAATAAAATTAATAAAATAATACTAGAAAAGATAAATGCTAATAAAATAGAAGTTAATGATAAATCATTACATAATTTTTTAATTGATTTAAGTTTTTTATTATTTTTAATTGCCATTATTTATCGATTTATAAAATTTCGGCTTACTGTTTTCGCCAATCCCATAATTAATCGCAGCAGCAATAGTTTCTTTATAGTTGCCACATGGTGTATCGTCTTCTTTATAAAGGGTATCGGCTATACCAAATTTAACTGGAATTAAAGTTGCACCGTTACAGAATACAGAATAAATCAGAAGAAAAAAAATATATAATCTAGTCATGCTCATTGACTTCTATTACTCATTGTTAAAGATGCTTGATCTAATGGCATTATTACTAGTTGATCTATATTTATGTGCATAGGCGAATTGATACAATACAAAATAGCCTCTGCAATATCTTGTGGTAAAAGAGGCACAATTCCTTTGTATGTATTTTCAGCTGCCTCCGCGTTTCCTCTATTTCTTACTAAACTGAATTCTGTTTGTACTATCCCTGGCTCAATTAGCGATACTTTTATTTTGGTTCCGCATAAGTCCATTCTTAAACCTTGAGATAGCGTGCGAATGGCATGCTTAGTTCCGCAATACACCACACCTTTGGAATATACACCATGTCCTGCAATTGAACCTATATTTATTATATGACCGCTATTTTTATTAATCATGTTTGGCAATACTAATCGTGTAATATATAGGAGACCATTGATATTTGTTGCAATCATTGTTTCCCAATCAATAATACTAGCCTCCTGCATCTTCTCAAGACCTAATGCCAGTCCAGCATTATTTATTAAAATATCTATATCTTTATAAGCATGAGGTATATTTTCATAAAATTTTTCTACATCATTTTTTTTTGTAATGTCAAAAGATAAATAATATGGATCATTATTGTATAATTCTTTAAATTCTATACTCAACTTTTTCAACCGCTCCAATCTTCTTCCACATAGAATTAATTTTGCTCCAAGAGAAGCAAATTTTCTTGCTGAAGCTTCTCCAATTCCGCTTGTTGCACCAGTTATTAAGACAGTTTTATCTTTCATTTTTTGCATGTCTCCAATTTTATCTTAGGAAATTAAAGGTTTAATGAAATTTATTTATTAATAATTTATATTGATGAAAACGGAGAAATCATTGCCCATACAAGATTAGAATTGTTAGGAAGTAAATTAGCTGGATATAAAAAATCATCCCATTTTGATGCAGGAATTTGCCAATATTGATTATTTCCAAAAAAAGGAATTACTTCGAATTTAGCTAATTTATTCACGACTTCTTTCGATGCACCATCTTCTTTTGCAATTAATGATAATTCATATAGTCTCTTTTTACTTCTCACAACCAAAAAGTTTTGCCCTTCATTATTATTTAATATTGAAAAATCTCCTTCCATATTTACTAAAAAAAATGAAGAAATATTATTTTCAAAAATAATTTGGCTAAATTTTTCGAATAAATTACTATCTTTAAGATATTCAAGCTCGGAAATATAATATGAAGCTGAACTTAATTCAGTAAAATATCTCCATTCTAAATCACTAACCAAAATATTTAATTTATTTAAAAAATTAGAATCATCTTTACGAATATAAGCATCTATTAATCCTTCATTTAATGCATTTATACCTATAGTATAATCCTGTTCTCCAGTTATTAAGATCTTTTTATAAGGAGCTTGTTTTATTCTATATAATAAATCTATTCCTTTCATAGTTGGCAAGTGATAATCAATCAAAACCACACTAATATCGGAAACACCATTACTTGCATTAAAATTCCATTTATTTATTTGCAAAGAAAGTTCTCTTGGTAATAAATGGGATTCATGTTCTACGCCAAATAAATCTGTTTGTTTAAATGAAGGCGTATACTTATTCAATAAGAAATTTAACAATTCTTCAGGTGAAGCATGAGCTGAAAAATGTCTATCATTCATTTTAAGAAGTACGCTTTTTGTAAAAATGTCATCATCATCTAAAATTATCTTTCTTGTAGGATAAAAACAAATAGGAATGTAATTTTTCATAATTTAATCCAGAGATTTATTATTTGTATTTTGCAATAACTTTTGTATCTGTTCAGTTGTTTTTAAAAGAATTTTAATATTTAAAATAAATAAAGGTAAAATTTCAGCTGGAACTTCTTCTTTAATTAAATTGGATAAAATTGCTTTATTATAACTTTCTATCAAAACAGGCAATATACCTGATAAAGCAATTATAACTGTTGTAATTGAATTAATTTTGTCACGAATTTCGCTCAAAAAATTGTCATCAAAACAATTTTGGATTTCTATGGGTTTTATCCCTAACAATTGTTCTAGATTGACACCAAAAAAGTCGGCGATGGGTTTTATTGTTAAAATTTGCGGATTAGTTGTGACTCCAGTCATTAATCGAGAAACAACCGGTTGCGCAACCCCTGTTTTCCGAGCTAATTCAGCAGAGTTAATTCGATTTTTGGACATTAAAAAAGAAAGAACATCCGATAAGTTTTTCACTAGATTCATTATAAACATAAATTATTCGATGATGCATCGTATACATGCATATTTACATTGTCAATTAATTTTGTTTTTAACAAATTTAATATAAATAATATTTTCAAAAAGCATTGACAATATCAATCATCATGAATATTCTTCAATGCATATTTCATATGCTTTTATGCATAACTAATAAACTCATCTAATTGCTATTTGTTATTAATCAAAAGGAGTAGATAAAACAATGAACGAATTAGTAACTTTCAACTTAAATAACAAATCCCCACTTCCTTCCTTTGCTTATCCTTCGGTTTCCAAATTTCTTACTTTCAAAGAACGTAAAATGTTGAAATTAGTATTATTGAATTGTTTGCATGAGTTATTGATTGAACTCTTTCAAAAAAAAATTCAATCGGAAAAATTTTCTTATTCAATGGAGTCGTATGCTGTGGACAGTAGAATTCTGCAATTCATTATTGAAAGTATAGTAGAAACGGGAGAATATACCTTAGAAGGAATTGCTCATTATACACGCATTCCTTTTGATGTTATTTTCGATGCAGCATGCGGTAATAACACTCAACTATCAATTACTCTTTGGATAAAAATAGTTGATCTTTATATGCAGATAAAACCTGAACTAACTCGTTTATTATTTAATAAATTAATTGAAATAAAAGACCAAAAATATTTTACACTTTCATTACTGTTAAATGATCAATAATTATTAAAAACAGAATTTTTTTTAAAAATATAAGCGTTAGTTATTTAAAAAATATTTAACGCTTATCTGATGACAGAAGATGCGTCACTTCTTCCGAGGATGCGTATGTGCCTACGAGAGGGATGAGGCGTTCGTCGTCACAACCAGAATAAATATTCAATCAATACATTGATCGGTTAAAAAATAAAACACATTTCTCTTTCTTCTTCGATGAAAAACATTTAAAATCGCGGGCCAATGCATGGGGTGATTATATGCATGAAGCAAAATTAATTCCGGAATAAATGATGCTCATTATGCAATAATCACGTACTAAATAAAATTGCATATGATGTGGGCTTTAGGAGAATGAAAACTATAAACATTAATTTTTGGAAGTGATAGTGACAATTTTACTAAAAGCTGTAAAAGTTCGTAATGAACAAGATACTGCCTGGAAAGAGATCCTGGATGTTTATTTTAAGGATTGTATCGCCTATTGTTTGCCTAAACTGAATGCTTTGATTGATTGGTCCAAACCTTACGCTTCATTAGACAAAGAGTTTCAAGCGATCACTAAGGGTACTACCACAGGAAAACGCTTACTGGATAAGTTATTCAAAGTCCATCTTAAAGATGGTTGTGAGCAATGGGTCTTGATTCATATTGAAGTGCAGGGCAAGCCAGATAATGACTTTGCCAAACGAATGTTTACATATGGTTATCGTATCTATGATAAGTATCAAATGCCGGTTGTGAGTTGCGCTATATTAACAGATGATCAGAAGAAATGGCGCCCCAATAACTATCAGATCGGTTTAGCAGGTTCATATTTAAGTGCGGAATTCCTAATCATTAAACTTATAGATTATCAGACTGAGAAAGCAAAATTGGAGGCATCTACTAACCCCTTCGCGAGCGTCATTTATGTTCAATTAATAGCCTTAGAAGCGAAAAAACAGTCTGACGAGCAAAAAAAGAACACAAAATTTGCTTTAACTAAGCGCCTTTTTTGAAAAAGGGTTTCAGAAGAGAGAAGTCATCAGTCTTTATAAGTTTATAGATTGGCTTATTGGCTTGCCAAAGTCACTTGAGTTAGAATATCTCAATGATGTACATAAATTAGAGGAATCAAAGAAAATGCCATACATTAGCTCAGCCGAACGCTTTGGGATGGAAAAGGGTATAGAAAAAGTTGCTAAGCATATGCTAGAAGAAGGATTAAAACCTGCATTAATTAAAAAAACTACCGGATTATCACTGATCAAAATTAAAAAATTGCAGCGCGAATTGAAGGAAAAAAAACAACATTAAAATCAACCGATTTGTCCCAAACCCATCCTGGTAAAAAGGTATCAAATCTTTTATGTATTTAATGTCTGCAATAAAATATATTTTTTAGCATTGCCGTTTTGTGGGCGAACTTTCTCAGTTTTATCTCTTTTTTGCCCGTATTGTCGGTTCAGTTATTCCAGCAGGTTTTATGTAATCGCTAATAATTTAGGTAAGAACCAATGGAAAATAAACTTGAGGTCTTTCTTCTTCACTTGGCTTAATTTTTTTTGAAAAAAATCTAAATGTGTCCTCCATTGCTTTTTTTCTTGGTATATATGTATTTTTGTCTCGCTGTCGCTGGCACAGAGGGACGTTAGTTATTTAAAAAGTATTTAGCGCTTACCTAATGACACCAGATGCGTCACTTCTTCCGAGGATGCGTATGTACCAAGAAAGATAAGCCGTTCGTCGTCACCAACAGAATAAATATTTAGTCCACACTTTTCGGAACCAAAAAGTGTGTTATACTACATTTTTTGGAACCAATAAATGTCTTATGAACTGAAAAGATCTGTTATATCAATGCTTAAGAGCTGGAAAATTGATGAGCACAGAAAGCCATTGCTATTGATGGGTGCCCGACAGGTGGGAAAGACGACAGCATTACTGGAATTTGGGCGGATTTCTTATCAAAATGTGGTGTATTTAAACTTTGAAGATACGCCTTCTTTGAGGCGTTTATTTGAAAATACGCTGAAACCAGCAATATTAGTGAATGCCATTTCGCTTGAGTTGGGGGTTCCAATTTTACCGGGCAAGTCGCTGATTATTTTTGATGAAGTACAAGAATGTCCGCAAGCGTTAAATAGTTTGAAATATTTTAATGAAGATGCCAATGCATATCATGTTGCAGCGGCAGGTTCGCTGCTGGGTGTGAAGCTTTCACATGTGAAAGGATTTCCAGTGGGTAAGGTTGATTTTTTACATTGTTATCCATTGAGTTTTACGGAATTTCTTGAGGCAATGGGCGAGGCGCATTTAATGGATTATATGCGCGACATCACCGTGATTGAACCGTTGCCGAGCAATTTACATGAAAAATTATTGCAATTATTAAAGGAATATCTTTATGTAGGCGGCATGCCAGAGGCGGTCGCAGCTTTTTCTCACAAAAAAGACTTCTCTCAAGTGAGAAAAATTCATCAAGCAATATTAAATGCTTATAGCTTGGATTTTGCTAAACATGCTCCGCCACAGCATCTCATGAAAATTAATCAAGTATGGGACTCAATTTCCGGTCAATTAGCAAAAGAAAACAAAAAATTTATTTATTCGATGATACGTAAAGGTGCGCGTGCTGCAGATTTTGAGGTAGCCTTGCAATGGCTGAAAGAAGCAGGATTAATACACAAGGTGTATCATATTACTGCCCCTAAATTTCCGCTCGATGGTTATCAGCAATTTGATTATTTTAAAATTTATTTAGTTGATGTGGGGTTACTTGGAGCAAAATCAAATTTACCAGCGAATATATTGCTTCATGGGAATCAATTATTTCAAGAATTTCGTGGCTCGTTAATTGAAAATTTTGTAGCAGAAAGCTTGGTTTATAGTCAATATAGCTTATATTATTGGTCTAGTGAAGGTAAGGCTGAAATTGATTTTATATTACAAGAAGAAGATAAAATTTATCCTTTAGAAACTAAATCTGGCGAAACCAGTAAAAAACAAAGCTTGCGTGTTTATGATCAAAAATATTCGCCAGAATTGTTAATTCGATGTTCGCCGCTGAACTTAAAACTAAATGCAAAATTATTAAATTGTCCGTTGTATTTAATAGATCAGTTACGCAAATTGTTAAGAGAAAACTTTCTGGTTAAATCTTGAAATGGGAAGCTACCTTTCTATTGCGCTGTATGCGTTCGGGCATTTACAGGGTAAATTAAAATTTTATAAATTGCGGAAGCAAATTTCGATAATCTTCTTCAGACTTGCATAAACGAATGCGGTGCAACATACCACAAAAATATTGATAAGGCTCAATATTATTTGCTTTGCATGTTTCAATCAAAGAATAAAAAAGTGCGCCGGCTTTTGGCTGTTCTTTGCAAAACTCTTTTTGCGTCAAGCCACTTTGTTTTTGTTGATTTACCAACGCTTGCCATGTCGCACGGAAAGTGGCGGCAAAACGCAGCTTCCGTACCTTAGGGCCTACCTCCTAATAGTACCCCCTAGTAGGGGTGCACGGCCTTTTAAGACATGCTTCGTAGCATTGCGGCTGCACAGCTGTTAAAAAATCCATCTGACTTGCACTACCTCGTCCGCATTTGCTGGGAATCAGGCAAACCCTAGTTTCATGAAAAATTTGGCAATTGCCCATACAGTTACTAATACACATCATACCGCAATCAGTAAGTGGATAGGTACAAACAGTATCAGCAAAACATTCAGTCCCCCATATCCCGATCATAACAAGAATGATACTTATTATTTTTTTAT
>JABDCZ010000031.1:0-20389 GCA_013287885.1 Gammaproteobacteria bacterium | reverse complement strand
CTAATAACTTTAACTCATCCATTGCGTCTTGATATTTCCACTATTTCAGATTTTCTTCCACATTCAAAACTAGAATCAGATTCGATCCTTGAAGAAAAAACTTCAAAAAAAATTTTAAGTTTTCACAAAAAAGAATCGAGCGAAGAGTTTGACGCGATTGAAACAGATTTCACTGCAGAAGAATTGGGAACACTACTCAGTAAAGTTGAGTCATATCGCAATAAAAAAGTGATTCTTGCATTAGGCAAAGCCGGATTCGAATTACCACAATTATATAAAACTGCGCTTGCGAATAATGAAGTAGACCTTGTCGAACTATTATTACAAAAACGTGCGGATCCCAATGAAAAAAACCACTATGGTACGTCATATTTAATTGAAGCTATTAAGGATGATAGAGAAAAATTGGCATTGTTACTTGTACAATACGGAGCTGATCTCACGCAGTGGTCGAAGGATTATCCGCCTGACACACCTTTAATGCTTGCCGCCTGGAAAAAGCAAAGTCGTGTTGTGGATGCCATACTAGAAAAAAAAGTTGATCCAAGCTTTGTGGGTCCGGTAGGACAAACTGCACTTTATGCTGCAATTTATGGGGGTTCTTCAGAAATAGTCAATAAATTGTTGTCGTTTGAAAAAGTGGATGTCAATCAATCTTGTCAAGGCACATCGTTGCTTGCTCACGCAGTGAAAAAAGGTCATTTAGAAATCGTCCAAACTTTATTATCTCGTAAGGCTGATATCGAACTCGGGGAAGAAGAATTAACTCCATTGATCATTGCGTTGCAAGAGGAACAATTAGAAATTGCGGATTTATTAATTGATGCCAAAGCAGATTGCATGAATCCTCTTGTATTAGGATACGCAGCAAGATACTCAAATATTAAATTAATACAGAAAATTTTGGATAAAAAAGTTGATGTTGACACTAGCCCAGAGGATCAAGCAACGCCTCTTATGGTTGCAACATCCAGCGGTCAATTGGAAGTGGTTCGAAAATTTTTGAGCTTAGGTGCAAATCACGGAGCTTCGGAGAAAGAAGATGGATTGACTGCCATGCATCTCGCATCCAGAGAAGGGCATGATGCTATCATTCAATTGCTCATTGCCAAAAATGCAGAGGTTGATAAAGAGTGTAAAAAAGGAAGCCCACTCGTGCTTGCTCTCATCAACAATCATCCGAAAACTCTCGATATACTTTTACAACATGGTGCAAGTATCAATGTAAAAATGCCAACTGGCAAAGACTTGCTAACATTTGCGGCAGAAAAACAATTTGCAGAATGTATTGATGTATTAATGAAATATAAAGCGCCTTTTTCGAAAATCGATCCCTATCGTTTAATGGATCAAGCTTTTCATGAGGGAAATAAAGCAACTTTTAATGCGCTTTTACAACATGATGAAAAAGAAATAAAAAACTATTTGTATGCAAGAAGAAAAACGCCATTAAAAAGAGTAAATTTATCAGAAGTAAAAAAGGGTTCTTCTTATTCGCTTATGTTAAAAAATACCTATAAAGAATGTCAATTAAGAATCGTGCAAAGAGAATGGCGAAAGAAGCATCCAAGTGAAAAAAAAGTAAAATACGAAGAAATATTAAAGGGACCTTTGTCACTTCGTTTTATTCAAGAGCCCATTGGTTTCGCAGCGGAGTCGCATGCCAAAAAAATTAAAGCGGGACAATGGTTAACGCTTGATTTTAAAGAAAAAGAATTTAGCCGAAATTTGTTTAAAGCATTACGTCAAGAACGTATTACCATTAATGAAATGTCGACGGCGGATGCGCTCTATCATTTTAATGATTTAATGCGAGATGAGAAACGCAATACACATCTACGCCAACATGATTTTAGCTTGCCAGGACCTTATTTTCCAACACACATTAGTTATGCGCAACAATATCAATTAGAGAATTTTGCAAACGCCTTATTAAGTTTGCCCCTACATGAGCGATGTTATTTTAGTATTGATTGCTCAAGAATATTTGAAATGATTTTTTTATGTTATGGTTTGGAGATTTATCAGAAAGCAATTCAGGTATCTCAATTTCAAACTTTTTTGACAAAATTTATTGATAAACTGAAAGTTTCAGAATCTGAAAAAAAAGATTTGTTAAAAGATATTGAAACATTAAAAGAAGACGATACTAATAATTTAGCCTCACTTCGATTAAGGGTAGCTGTCTTGAATCATTATCCTGATTTAAAACATTTGGTTTTTGAAGACGCATGGTATAAAGACACACGGATCACTTCGGCCAAATTGATGCTCGCCACTTTTGCGGTAGGGGATCAAAATCCTTATTTTGAAATTTCACCCGATTATGATGAAAATAATCCAAACAGTCCTTTACTTTGCCACATTATTTTAACGACTTCTGCAATGAACGCACTGCAATTAGCGATGCATGGCAATGATTCGACTTTTCCATTTTTTACCGCGGGACAATTTTCGCCTAGACTCATTCGTGAGCTCGATGAGCATCCAGAAAGAGTTGGTTTTCATCGACATGCGAGACCTGTCGAATTTCCGCATCCTGATTTAGAGTCGGCATTAAAAACGCATGGTTATCGCAATGTGCATCCTGCTGCCAACAAAGCGCATGATTTTCCTTTTCATGGCTGGAGAAATGGCGCTTTGACTATTAAGCCAATGATTCGCTATTTAAGAAAATTACATGAATCCGTGAAAGGTTATGATATGTCGAAATACATTTGGTTTTTGACAGATATGGATATGAGCGCAGGATGGTCTGCGCGTAATCGTGCAAAATCAAATTATATTTGGGAAAGAAAATCTTATTGGATCAATCGCATATTAGAAGAGCAAAATGGGAAATTACAGGATTGCAATAATGATGCATTGTTTATTTCGCTTATCGATATGTTACAAAATGAAAATCAATGGATTCAGTTTGTGGGACAAATACCTACGAAACATTTCGAAAATGAAAGTAAGGTAATTCAGTTTATGGAGGCGATCAAAAAAATAATGAAGGAGTATCAAAATCTTCCGGTATTATTTTATATTGTGGCGTATCGATTGCTCGGAGATATGCCGACGATTGATGCAAAAGAAATATTAAAAGAATTAAGTGAGGATCCAAGCTTATTAAGTAAAATGTTTTATTGGGATCGAAATGGTGGTGTTCGTTTTAAATCGACGTTTGATTCTGATATGCATGGTAAAAAGCTAGAATCGTTGCAAATTCCAGATATGATTCGATATTGCCAAAAATATTTAAATTATCATTTTGATAAAAATAGGAGAGTGAAAATAGATTCGAGTCAACCATTTCTAATGTTTGAGTTTGGAAATAAGCTATCCTCTGGTTGAATTAGTATGTGGTCGAAGCGGAAGATTGATTTGCGGGTTCAAGTTGGTGATGCAGTTAAAGTGTTTAAATTATAATTGATACACAAATAACGCCCCCTTTGAAAAGGCTTTGTTGCATGTAGAGGCTTTGTCATCCTGAACGAAGTGAAGGATCAGTTTACTTCCATAATATGGTGATGAATTAAACCGATCCTTCACTTCGTTCAGGATGACCGTATTTATGCAACAACGCCTTTGCAAAGAGGGTTATTAAATCATTGCATTTTCCCCCAACTGCAATAAAATACTATTACAAAATAAAAATAATAAAATAAAAAAGGAATTCCCATGAACATTCAATTACATTCTCCATTACAAATTATTCCCAAAGAACTTGCAGGCTACCTTCAAAATACGATTACAACAGAAAAAATCATCATGTCAAAAGACTCTTATAAAACTATATTAAGTTTTAGTAATAACACTACTGACAATTTTTTTACTGAAATTGAAACCGATTATACAGAATCAGAATTAGGAGAATTTCTCCAAAAAATTCCGTCACGCCTTACTTCAAAATTAATTTTGGCGCTAGGAATTGCAGGATTTGAATTACCGCAGTTATATAAGGCCGCATTAGAAAATAATGCATTAGAAATTGTCGAAAAATATTTAAAAAATGGTGCAAATCCTAATGAAAAAAATGAAATGGGCGAAGCATTCCTTGTCGATGCGGAGAAAAATGGAAACACAGCATTAGCATTGCTATTATTAAATCATAAAGCCGATCCAAATCAATGGACAAAAGAAACTTATCCTAAAACGCCTCTCATGATGGCACTACAAAATAAACAAATTGAACTTGTCGAGGCGTTGTTGGATCGTAAGGTTGATCCTAGTATTGTAGGAAGTAATGGACAAAATGCGCTTTATTCCGCGGTAATGGGTGGATCTTTACCTCTCGTCAAAAAAATTCTTTCCTATCAAAATATCAATATCAATCAAAAGTCTCATGACGAAACTCCACTTTATATTGCCATTAATCAGGGAAATATGGAGATGGTAAAAACGCTTCTGCTCGCACGTGCGAACATTGAGGAGGCTTTTCATGAATATACACCTCTCATGGTGGCATTAAATAAAAATCAAAGTGAGATTGCGGAATATTTGATAGAACAAAAAGCTAACTGCACCGATCCTAAGGCTTTAGTCCTTGCGTCAATCCATTCAAATGTTGATTTACTGCAAAAAATGATAGAAAGAAAAGCGAATGTTAATTCGCCTATGTATAGTGATGGAGGCAGCACAGCTTTAATGACGGCATCTTTGCATGGTCGTCATGGGAATGTAAAAAAACTTTTAGAGCAAAAGGCTAATCCAAGACTTAAAACAAGTGAGGATAAAACAGCGATTCATTTTGCAGCAGAACAAGGCCATGTCGATATCATTCAAATGTTGCTGAATAATAAAGCTGAATTGGATGCGAAAAGTCAATTGGGAAGCGCGCTTAATATTGCTGTTCAAAAAAATCATCCAAAAATTGTTGATTTATTGTTAAAACATGATGCTGATATTAATACTAAAATGAAAAATGGCGAAGATTTATTAAGTTACGCAGTTCATCATAATTTTCCTGAATGCGTCGATTTGTTGATAAAAAAAGGATGTAAGCTTTCCTCTATCGATCCTTACCGTTTAATAGATTTTTCCTATCAAGAAGGATATCGTGATACTTTTGTGGCGCTATTACAACATGATCCAGATAAAATAAAAGAATATGAAGATTCGAAGAAAAATATCAAATTTAAAAAAGTTACTGTTGACGAAATGCAAAAAAATTCCGGCTACAGAAAAATGTTTGATAATATTTATCGAGAAACCGCAGCGCGCATTTTTCAGAGACAATGGCGAAAAAGACATCCTAGTGATTACAAGATTAAATATAGTGAAACATTAAAAAATCCCTTATCCATGCGTTTTATTCAAGAACCCGCAGGCTTTAAATCAGAAGAACATGCAAAAAAAATTAAAGCAGGCGAATGGTTGGCAATGGACTACAAGGATCCAGAATTTGAGCGTAATTTATATAAAATTCTCCGTCAAAAAAGAATTACAGTACGAGAAATGGCGACGGCCTATTTTTTATATCAAGCAAAGGATATTTTTAAAGATGATAAACGCACCTCAGAATTGAAACAATATAGTTATGATGAAAAAGGGCCTTATTCCCCGGATACTATTAGTTATTCGACAAATTTTAGAATAGATAATTTTAAAGCTTCTCTTAAATATTTGCCAAAACATGAACGTGGCTATTTTGGCATTGATTTTTCGAGAAAATTTGAGTTGGTCTTTTTTTGTGATGGGTTAAAACATGGATTATATCTTCGCGGACTTGAAAAATTTCAAGAACTCATGGGCAAATTTATTAAAAAATTGCCTTTGAGTGAAGAAGAAAAAACTAACCTTTTAAATGATTACACTTCATTAATTGGGGCATATAACACGGAAAAAACAGATAAGTTCATTGATAAGGTATTAAGTTGTTATCCCGATTTAAAAGAATTTTATTTACAAAAACCTGGTATCGATACAGAGCGCGAAACGCCGAGATTATTAGTTGCTACTTTAGCAGTTGGCGATCAAGATCCTTGTGTTGAACTTTCACCCAATTATGATGAAAATAATCCGGAAAGTCCGGTCGTTTGTAAAATTATTCCAACCATTGCCTCATTCAATGCCTTACAATTTGCGATGCATGGTAGTGATTCGACGGATCCATTTTTTACTGCAGGACAAGTTTCCACGCGATTGATTCGTAAATTGGATGAAACCGAATATGTTATTGGGATGAGCAAACAAGCAAGACCTGTGGAATTACAACATCCGGATTTAGTCTTGACACCAAGTCCGCACGAGCTTTCTAAAGTCCACGCGTCGCAGGTTTCCGGACATGATATGTTTCATTGTTGGAGAAATGGTGCAATTACGATTAAGCCTATCATTCGATATTTACGAAATCTGCATGAATCCGTGAAAGGATACGACATGTCAAAATATATTTGGAATTTAACAGATATGGATATGGGTGCCGGCCGATCTGCGAGACTTGCCTATAAAAATTATGGCTCATGGGAAGGATGGGAGGGCCGGTCATATTGGATAAATGACATTGTAAAAACACAACCAAATGATTTTTATTACTGTTCAGATAGTTTGTTTATTACCTTAATTGATATGATCAAAAATGAAAAACAATGGATTGAATTTTATGGTAAATCGTTGAAGAAAAATTTCGAGTATGAAAAACGCGTTTTAGAATTCATGACGGAGATGAAAGCTATTATCGAAAAATACCCGGATAAATCCACTTTATTTTATATATTAGCTTATCGATTACAGGTAAGGTTTCGGCGTGTTCAATCGATTCCTGAAGGAAAAGAGCCATTAGAAATTCCTAATGATACGATTATTGCAGAAACGGATGGTAAACTTGTTACGGCTTTCTGGCGAGATAATAATGGTATCCATTCGAAAACGCTATCAGTCGCAGACTTTGAGAATTTTCAATATTTGCCGAAAGTGGATGAAGCAACGCTTTTACCGTTTTTGATTAAAAGTATGATAACCAAATTTGGTTGCACGCCTTATCGCTATGAAAAGGCAGAAGAGGTTTTACAAAAATTTGCCGATAATCCAAAAATGTTGGATGAATTGTTTATGTGGGATCGAAATGGTGGCATTCAATTTCTGACGCCTGTCATAGAAAGGAATTTGGAAAAATTGAACCCTTCGCAAATCATCGATTATTGTGAGCGGTTTATTAGGAGAAAGGAGAGGGAGAATAGTCAAGAAATAGAAGAATCGCCGCAGAAGAAAAATGAAGGTGTGATGGTTTAAAAAACCTGTCATGCCAGCATGCTTTTATGCCACCTTTAAGCATGCTGGCAGGCATCCATTGGGCACTTAGCGAAGCCGCTTGGATGCCAGCTAAAAGCATGCTGGCATGACAGGCGTTATGGCGTGCAAAGCCCCCTTTGGAAAAGGGGGCCGACATGCGTTTTTTGCATGGCGGGGGGATTTGTTCGCGGTTGCTGAAATAAATCTCCCCGCCTGACTTCGTCAGTCGACCCTCTTTTTCAAAGAGGGTTAATTAGTTATTAACCCATCTCCTTCAACGTCACCAAATAATGACTCAACTGCACCACAGCCATTGCATATAAATCACTAGAATTATAGCGTTTAATGACATCAAAATTAGAAAAAGTATACCAATACTCTTTGCCCCACATGTTTTGTAATTCTAAAATTTTATAGGGTTTATTGTTATTTAAATAAGATTTACTTGGCACACCATATTCCGCTAATGCGGAGTGCGAGAGGATTTTAATATTATTTTTATTTCCTAAAAAGAATTCAAATTTATTCGTCACGAGAGATGCGGGAATAGCAGTACGCTTACCCGTCGTCCAACCTTTTTGTTTATAATAATTTGCAATGCTTGCAATAACATCCAATTCATTATGAGATAAATCAATTTTATCGTGACCATTGTAACTCACCGCATAACGACGATAACTGCTAGGCATAAATTGCGGTTGACCAATGGCACCGGCATAAGAACCCATGACTTTTAATGGATTTAAATGTTGTTCGCGAGTGAGCAACAAAAATTCTTCGAGTTCGGATCGAAAATAAGAGGCGCGTTTGCTATCGCTAAAACCAATATTCGTTAATGCATCAATCACGGGATAATCCCCCGTGTGTTGACCGTATTTAGTTTCGATACCTATTGTTGCAACAATAATACTGGCAGGTACGCCATATTTTCTTTCGACTTCCAATAATACTTTTTCGTATTTTTCCCAAAATTCTACACCATTTTTCACACGCCATTCGCTCACAAAAAGATTTTGATAGGTATACCACGGACGTTGTTCTAATGGTGCTCTTACACTTTTCATGACAGTGGGTCGAACTTTGACGTGGTCGAAGATATCAATCAATTCAGATTCTTTAAAATCGTATTTTTGAACCATTTGCTTAATGAAGGCTTTCACTTCTGGTCTTTCCACGAAATTTTTTTCATTCGAAAATATCGAATGAGAAAATAGAATACTGAGCAAGATGATGATGAAACGAATCCTCATTTTTAAACCCTTATACTCATTACGTCGTTAATAATTTTCGATGCGTTTGTATGGACATCAAGATTCCAAAACTCGCCATCAATGTAACCATAGATGAGCCACCATAACTTACCAATGGTAATGGTAAACCGACAACTGGTAAAATTCCCGTTACCATTCCCATGTTAATGAAAAATGAAACGAAAAAGGTGAGTGTGAGGCTTCCTGCGAGTAATCGTGAAAATGTATCCTGGGCGTTCATTGTAATATATAACCCACGTAAAATGATACACATGTATAGCGCAATTAAAATGATGTTTCCCATAAACCCAAATTCTTCGCTACATACTGCGAAAATAAAATCGGTCGAATGTTCGGGTAAAAATTGTAAATGCGATTGTGTGCCGTTCAGCCATCCTTTTCCGAAAAATCCACCAGATCCAATGGCAATTTTGGATTGAATAATGTGATATCCGGCCCCGAGCGGATCGTGTTCTGGATTTAAAAAAGTGAGAACACGTTGTCTTTGATAATCATGTAAAAGATACCATATTAAAGGGGCACTCGTGAGTGCCAATGTAATCAACGTTCCCATCAAACGCCAGCTTAAACCCGCGAGTAATAACACACTGCTACCTGCGACTAATAAGATGATGGCGGTACCAAAATCGGGTTGTTTTGCCGCCAATAGGACAGGAATGAAAATAATGATGGCGGCAATTGCAATCGATTTTAATGTCAGCGGTAAATGAATTTTATGAAAGTAAGCGGCTAAAAACATCGGTATAGCCAATTTCATCATTTCGGAGGGTTGAATACGAATGAACCATAAATTTAGCCAACGTTCGGCACCTTTTCCAATATGACCGCCAATTAATACGGCAACTAATAATATGACGCCTAACATATAAAGCCATATCGCCCAACGTTGATAAACAATCGGCGGGATTTGCGCGAAAATAAACATGACGACTAACGAAATCCCAAAACGAAACACTTGATTTTCAATCACCGCCACTCTATTCGTACTTGCGCTATATAAAATGACTAAGCCAAGTCCAATTAACATGAGTATCCCTGTCAATAATAAAATATCGACATGGATGTATTGCCAGAACGAGCGATACGACACATTCGCAGTAGGAGGGAGCGTACGTGGATATCGATTGGAAAAAGTCATGTTCTACTACTTCCTGCTTCAGTATCTATGGGTGTTTCGGGTTTGGGTGGTCCTAGTAAATAATAATCCAATACTTTTCGAGCAATGGATCCTGCTAAAACGCTATTTTCTACCACCACTGCAATGGCAATTTCGGGTTTTTCGACAGGCGCGAAAGCGATAAAGAAAGAGTGATCGCGCAAGTGTTCAGGCAAAGTCATTTGCGGTGCTGCTTTTTCATTTTTATCACGTTTTTTAATTGAGAAAAGCTGTCCAGTACCAGTTTTTGCTGCAATCGTATAGGGAACATTTTTTCCAAAACGATAGCCTGTGCCAAGGGGAGAAGTGATGACTTCTTCCATCGCTTGAATAACGGTGTTCCAGTAGTCATTATTTTGTAGAACGACGGGATCTAACGCAATAGGTTGCTCTGTTTCTACTTCTTTTCCTGTCACTTCTTTTAATAAAAGATGCGGTACATACCGAATGCCGTGATTGGCAATCGTTGCAGTTGCGGCCCCCAATTGAATGGGCGTCGCTGTCATATAGCCCTGGCCAATCGCAGAAACTATAGTATCACCCTCATACCAGGGAAGGTCTTTGGTTTTACGTTTCCAGGCAGGAGTGGCGACGACACCTGGCAATTCTTCGCCGATATCAATACCTGACAATTCTCCAAAACCAAAACGTACTAAAATATCATCAATCCGTTTAATTCCCATTTTATGCCCGAGTTCGAAAAAATAAGTATCGCAAGAGGCGGTGATCGCTTGCGAAAGATTGACTCTTCCGTGACCTTTTGGTTTCCAATCGTGAAATCGATGGGAATTATTTGGTAATTGGTACCAACCCGGGTCAAAAATACTAAAATGCGTATCCGTCACGCCAGTATCTAAAGCGCCAAGTGCAATAAAAGGTTTGATGGCAGATGCTAATGGATATAAGCCTCGTAAAGCGCGATTATATAAAGGTTTATCTTGCGACTGTTGTAAGGTTTGGAAATCTTGATTGCTGATGCCTGCCACAAATAAATTCGGATCGTAAGTGGGCTCGCTGACCAATGCGAGAACTTGTCCTGTTGATGGCTGAATGGCGACAACTGCACCGCGACTTCCAGCTAACGCTTCTTCCGCCGCAATTTGTAAATTAATATCAATGGTTAAATAAAGATTGTTCCCCGGGATGGGTTTAATGCTATTTAATACGCGAACGGGTTGGCCGCTTGCATCGTTTTCTGCTTGTTCATAACCTACGGTGCCATGCAGCTCATCTTCATAAAATTTTTCAATGCCGAGTTTGCCGATATAATTAGTGGCGCTGTAATTGGTGGTGTCAATATCTTCTAAATCTTCAGTGTTAATACGGCCGACGTATCCTAAAATATGGCCCACTGTACCTGCCATAGGATAATGTCGAATGAGACGTGCTTTGATCACAGCACCAGGAAAATGATATTGATTTTCGTAAAATCTAGCGACTTCCGTTTCTGACAAACGATATTTTAAAGGGATTTCGTCAAATCGCCGATGTTGCTTTAATTCTTTGTGAAATTGTGCAATTTCTGTATCACTTAATGGAATAATTTTCGAGATGGAGGCGAGCATTTGGGGCAAATTTTTAATTTTATTTGGAATGACGTCTAAGCTGAAAACCGGAATGTTTTCTGCAAGTAAGACGCCATTTCTGTCATAAATCAATCCGCGGGTCGGTTCTGTCGGAACGATATCTAACCAATTTTTTTTGGATAGCGTGGTATACAAATCATGTTGCATCAATTGTAAAAAGGCGAGTCTTAAGATTAAAAGACTAATTAAAATCAACATGATGACAAAAGCGACGATCGAACGCCTTGTCGTCAGTTGGATTTCTTCAAGATGATTTTTGATTGCGATTCTTTTTTGCATGAGAGAAGTTTACCGGAATTATGGATCATACACATAATAATTTTTACAACTAGCATCCCATTATGGTGCCATATTTAAACGTTCCGGAGGCGAGAAACCTCGAAATAGAACAACTATTCCTACGATTTTTCTCCTTCCGGTACGTTTAACTCTGACACCATCCTGGGCGCCAGTTGTAAAAATTATTATGTGCATGATCCATTCTTAAAAACGGTATCCTACATTCAAATATAATGGAATGGACATCCCGCGATTATGTGTTGATAACGAGGCATTAGAATAATGTAATGCTCCAATGCTCCCAAAAAAATGTTGGTCTTCACCAAAACTTGCGCCAATGGCGGCTTGATCTTGAAACGCGAAATGAATTCCAAAATTATAATCATCAAGATGTGTGCGAGAAAGGTAGGATAATCCAAGGCTGATTTCAGCATAGGGTGCAATATATTTGGTTTCAGCAAAATAATATCGAAAGAAAGGCGCGAGTGCGACAATATAAAGTTGATGATTATCGCTCACATCTTTTAATCCCCAATGTCCGAAACTTCCATCAAAATAAACGGTACAGTGGCCCCATATAAAAGAGGGCGGTTGATAATTGAGGGAGAGACGATAACCTTCGAGTTTTGGTGGATCTGCGGTGATGACAGGAAAGGTAAAATTAGTGCCCCAGCCTGAATTGATTGCGTATGCTGGGAATATAAAAAAAAGCATGCCAAAAATTAAAAAAAAGATTCTCATGCGTGTCGTCCCTAACACTTTCTTATGAATATACTTGAGGGGGCAGATGAAGTAAATATTATACCCGTCGTCTTGTCATCCTGAACGCAGTGAAGGATCAGTTTACGTCTAGCTTATGGTGAAGAATTACACCGATCCTTCACTGCGTTCAGGATGACAAGACGACCAATTAATTTTTAAGTATATTAATGAGCATGTCGATATGCGCATTTGAATCATTTAAAGCAGGAATATAGTGAAAAGTTTTACCACCTGCCGATTGAAACTGTTTTCTACCGCGAATATTGATTTCTTCGAGGGTTTCTAAACAATCAGTCGCAAAACCCGGGCAAATCACCTGTAGATGCGATACGCCCTTTTTACCTAAATCATGAAATACTTGATCGGTATAAGGCTCCACCCATTTCGTTTTACCAATGCGTGACTGGAAGGCAATCGACCATTCTTCATTTTTTAACGACAGTGCTTTCACAATTAATTCAGTGGTTTTTTGGCATAAACCAGCGTACGGATCGCCTTTTTTTGAATAACTTTCAGGGATGCCGTGATATGAAAAAAGCAAATGTTCGCCCTTACCATTTTTATCCCATGAGTGCTGGATGCTGTTGACAATGGCTTGAATATATTCTGGATGATCGTGATAGGCTGAAATAGTTCGAATATCAGGATAAATTCGCCATTTTTTTAAAGTGTGATTAACCGCATCAAAGCTCGAAGCAGTGGTCGTCCCTGAATATTGTGGAAAAAGCGGCAATACAATAATTTGATTTGCACCTTTAAGTAGAGATAGCGCATCCGCAATGGAGGGATTGCTGTAATGCATACCAAGTCGCACGGGGATTTGTAATTGTTCTTCGAGTTTTCGGCGAATATTTTCAGAATAAATGAGTAACGGAGAACCTTCATCTGTCCAAATTTCTTGGTAGAGTTTGAGTGAACGTTTAGGCCGCACTCGTAAAATAAACCCATGTAAAATAGGCCACCAAATCATTCGAGGTACTTCAATCACGCGCGGATCAGAGAGAAATTTTTTGAGATATTGTCGAACACCTTTGACCGTCAATGCATCAGGGGTGCCAATTTGCGTTAATAAAATGCCAGTCTTAGGTTTTATCATTATATTGAAAACCTAATGCTTTTAAGCGATCTTTGAGATTAGGATGTGTTGAAAATAAATCTGAAAGAGATCCACTTGGTGTAATTCCTGCTTGCGAAGGATCAAAAATATAAGCTTCTCGTCGCACATTTTCATGCGGTGTTTGTTGATACTGCGCACTATATTGATCATGATTCGAAAGATGATCATTGTTAATTTTTAATAAAGCGGAGGCGAGTGCTTGATTGTCTCGTAATAATTCCACACATCCTGCATCTGCCATGTATTCGCGCGTGCGACTTAGATATAACAGCAATAAAATATTGATAATCGGAAGCAAATATCGCAATAAAATGATAATAGTTGCGATGCCTCGCGCGTTGTTATTATTGCGTCTACTAAAAATTATTTGATAGAAAAAGAGATCAAGCACAATGAGAATTAAGTTTGCAAGCACTGACGCCATTAAAGTTAATTTAATATCCATTCGACGGATGTGCGACATTTCATGCGCCATGACGGCTTGTAATTCACTGCGGTTTAATTTATTGATGAGACCTCGAGTGATCGCCACCATCGCAGATTTTTCGCTATATCCACTCGCGAAAGCATTCATGTAATCGGCATCAATCAAATAAACTTTTGGCATGAATTGCAAACCGGCGGCAATTTTTAATTCTTCAACAACGTTATACAATTGTTTTTCTTGCAAGGTTGCTGCATTTTCAGGGGTGATTTCATGATATTCAGTGCCGAGCAACATCAAACGATTATGAAATGTGAAAGTCACCCATAATGAAATTCCCGCGACCGCTACCATAATTAAGGTGACTAACGGAAAAAGTTTAAAAGTAATGAGAGCGAAAAAGATTTGAGAGAGTGGGGCGGTTGGATAATTTTCCGCATTCATATAAATATCGACTAAAAGCCCGATCCCCACATAAATCAGGAAAAACATCGCCATTACCATGAAGGTTTTGCGATTATTAGTGCGGATGGTTTGCCGCCAATCAGTCGTAAAAGGCATAATTACAATTTAACCGTATAACTTTCATGTTCAGCAACCTGCGTATCGGTGAGTTGCCAATAAGGAAAATCAAAATCTAATTTTGAACGAAACATACCAACAATCATCGACGTGAAAAAAGATTTTTTGTTCGCGTTATAAGTTTCGATACTGTCATTATAAGATTGTTTTGCATATGCTAGTTTGTTTTCAGTATTCACAATTTCTTCTTGTAATTGCAGGCAATTTTCGTTGGCTTTTAATTGGGGATATTGTTCGAAAACCAAATTAAGATTAGATGCAATTTGTGAAATTTTATTTTCGGCGGCAATTCGCGTTGCTTCATCACCATTTGCTTTCGCGGTTTGCGCTTGATTTCTTAATGCAACGACGTCTTTTAAAGTGGTTTGTTCATAATCCATGTATTTTTTAACAACATTGATCAGTGATTCAAAAACCTTGAAACGTCGATCCAATTGAATATCTATTTGTTTTTGATTATTTCGAATCGCTTCAATCAATGCGATTAAACGGTTATATGTGAGGACAATAAAACCGCCGAGGACAAGTACAACAATTAAGATGATTGCGGTAGTGCTCATGGATATCATGTCTCCTGATCAAGTTGCGACAGAACCTGTCATTCCCGCGTAGGCGGGAATCCATCCATAGAGGATATATATTATAAATGGATTCCCGCCTACGCGGGAATGACAAAGCCTTTATACAAGGTGGTATTATAGCATTTTCATTCCATCCGGGAAGGCAATTATGTCCGATGCTACGATAAATCTTACTCGCGAAGTTTACCAATATCTGCAAAAAAACTCCCTCAGAGAAACTGAAGTTCTCCAAAAATTGCGGGAAAAAACCCACAAAATGAGCATGGGTCATATGCAAATTTGTCCAGAACAAGGGCAATTCATGCAATTATTGGTGGGGCTCATGGGTGCGAAAAAGGCCATTGAAGTCGGGGTTTTCACTGGATACAGTACGCTTTCTATCGCGAGTGCGCTGCCTGAGGATGGCAAGATTATTGCTTGTGATATTAATGTAGAATGGACGAAAATTGCGAAACAATTTTGGGAAATGGCAGGCTTTTCACATAAAATTGATTTGAAATTGGCTCCAGCGATTGAAACACTTGATTTATTATTAAAAAATAATGAGGCAGGGACATTTGATTTTGTTTTCATCGATGCCGATAAAGCGAATTATCCAATTTATTATGAACAAGCGTTATCGCTCATTCGGGTCGGCGGCCTCATTCTCATCGATAATGTATTGTGGAGCGGCAAAGTCGCAGATCCGACTATAGAGGATGATAATACCAAAACAATTCGCGCGTTTAATCAAAAATTGCATAATGATCCGAGGATTACTCTATCGATGCTGCCGCTGGGAGATGGTCTGACCTTGGCGATGAAGATTTTTTCTTAAAAACAAATACCAACGGTATCATGAACATAAAACTAAAAGTGATAAACATATAAATATCAAGAAACGCAACCATTTGCGATTGTTTAGATATTTCTCCTGCGAGTATTTGATATGCCAGGGGGTTATCTATATTAAGGTTAATACGACCTAAATAATCATATACCGCGGTATGATAGGGTTGAATAAAACTTACCTGATGATTCCATGCCATTTGCGTGTGTCTTGTGAAAATCGTAATAATGATGGAAATGGCAATAGATGAACCCATGGTGCGTAATAAGCTAAATAAACCCGCGGCTTCTGCGAGCATATGTTTTGGCAGGGTGGAGTATGCGATAGTCGCAAGGGGAACGAAAATTAATCCTAATCCAAAACCTTGGAACAGCAAAGGCCAGACCATCCACCATGCATCAATTTCTAAATTATAATAAGTACCAGGAAAAGTACCGAGTATACTAAAAACCATGCCCACCAGAATTATTTTTCTAGGATCCGTATGTTTAATTAATTTTCCGACCATTATCATGCTAATCATGGCGCTAATGCCACGCGGTGACATAATGAGACCGGTCATTAATACGGGATATTGAAATAAATTTTCGAGCATCAATGGAAGAATGGCAAGGGTACCAAATAACCCTAAGCCAAACATCACGAGAATGAGACTTGAAACAAGAAAATTTCGGTCCTTAAAAATTGTAATGTTAAAAACAGCGCGTTTTTTTTGATATAGACTACAGTAGATAAATCCTAAAAATCCACTGACCATTAATGCCGTCGATACACGTATTTCTATGGAGTTAAACCAATCCGCACCATTTCCCCGATCAAGCGTATATTGCAATGCGCCAATCCCGAAAGAGATGAAAATTAATCCCAGCCAGTCCATTTGGCGCGGTTTTTTTTCGGTTTCTTTAAGCGTAAACCAAACAATGAGTAATGAGAGAATGCCAACAGGAATATTAATGTAAAAATTCCATCGCCAACTGGCAATTTCAGTTAAATAACCGCCCAACGTAGGCCCCAGAATGGGTCCTATCATGACACCGACTCCCCAGATAGCCATGGCAGTCCCTTGCTCTTCGGGAGGGTAAATATCGCTTAAAATCGTTTGGGAAATAGGAACCAAAGCCGCCCCAAAAATACCTTGTAATAAACGAAAAATGACAATTTGCGTCATTGAAGTTGCGGCACCGCAAAGCATCGATGCAAGCACAAAACCTAAAATAGAAATCAGTAAATATTTTTTTCGACCATAAATATCCGTAAAGTATCCCGTGAGTGGCATAAAAATCGCTGAGGCGACTAAATAACTCGTTAAAATCCAGGTGATTTCATCCGGTGCTGCACTGAGTGATCCTTGCATGTGTGGTAATGCCACATTTACAATGGTCATGTCCAATACTTGCATCAGTGTAGCTGACATGATGGCGATGGTGATAAGACCTCGTTCGAGTGGGGAAATTTGCTGATAGGTTTTCAGCATAATATTATCCGATGTTGAGCGATACCGTGGCCGATGTGCCAATTCGTAAAGGATATTTTGGATCAACATCAACAATACGTATCCGCACCGGAATGCGTTGTGTCACTTTGACCCAATTGCCTGTTGCATTTTGTGGGGGAAGCAGAGAAAAAACGGATCCTGTTCCTCCGCTGATACTTTCAACGATGCCTGTAAAAATATGTTTAGGGTACATATCGATGCGGATTTTGGCTTTTTGTCCGGGTTGTATGGAACGAAGTTCCGTTTCTTTAAAATTAGCATCAATCCAAAATTCTTGATCGCTAATTAAAGCAAATACAGGTCTATTTTGTTCGACAATACTTCCTTCTCTTAACGTCACATTCGTCACCCATCCACTGGTTGGGGCGTGAATTTCCGTGTAATGCAAATTCAGCGTTGCGCGTTTCAGGCTTGTTTCTGCAAGTTGTAATTCAGCGAGGGAAGATCGAAGATCGGCTTCCGCCGTATCTCCGGCTTGTCGCGATGCTACTTTTTGTTGCACTAATTGCGACATGCGTTTTGCCGTCAATTCTGCCATGTGCCATATTGCAAGATCTTTTTCTTTTTTTGCTTTCGCTTCATTGGTTGCAATTTCGAAAGGTTCGCGATCGAGAGAAAAGAGTAGCGCATCTTTTTTGACGTATTGATTATTAATGATGTTGAGATTAAATATTTGTCCGGTGATGCGAGGCGCAATTTGTATCACATTAGCATTGACGTAAGCATCATCTGTGCTGACAATGGATTTATGTTTTTGCCAATACAAAAAACCAAAGCCAATCATGCTGATTGCAATGATCATGCCCAATGTTTTTTTTAAAAATGCAGAAAACATCCATTTCATAGACATAAAATTGAAAATGTTTATCATGTGTCAAATGTAAAGATTAATAATAAAATTAGCAAGTGAATATTAAAAAAATAGTTCGGACAACATTGCGAGAAATTCCTGAATCAAAAAGTTCGGGATATTTTCGGATGTAGTATTAAAGCCTTGTGTCATCCTGAGCGTAAGCGAAGGATCGATTTAATTTGCCACTTAAACGCGGGGCCGTAAACTGATCCTTCGCTTCGCTCAGGATGACAAACCTATGGTTTTACAACATGCATTAAATAATTCACCGCCACATCTTCACATAATTTGTAATGATCAGTGATTGGATTATAAGTTAATCCCGTAATATCGGAAACGCGCATTCCCGATTGTCGAATCCATTCAGATAATTCGCTGGGTCGAATAAATTTAGAAAAGTCATGCGTATTTTTCGGCAATAATTTTAATAAATGCTCAGCGCCGATAATGGCAAATAAATAAGATTTTATGTTGCGATTAATGGTTGAAAAAAATAAATGACCTTGGGGTTTTAAAAGTTTGCTACAGGCTTCTACGATTTGCCAAGGTTCTGGTACGTGCTCTAATAATTCTAAACAAGTAATAATATCAAATTCGCCTGGACGCTCACTTGCTATGTTTTCTGCAGTATTTAATAAATATTCGACATTCGTGCCACTTTCTAATTGATGCAATTTCGCAATTTGAATGGCATCCGTGCTCATATCGATTCCGGTGACATGACCCCCTAATTTCGCCATGGATTCAGATAAAATTCCGCCGCCACAGCCAATATCTAAGATTTTATTCCCCGCGAGTGGCGCGCGTTCATTAATATATTGTAGGCGTAAGGGATTAATGGCATGCAGGGTTTTAAGGTCGCCTTCGGTATCCCACCAGCGTGATGCCATTTGACTGAATTTAGCAATTTCAGCCTGGTCAATATTTGAGTGATGCATGGCAAATCCTACTAGCGAGAAGAACGGCTTATTATTATAATGACCGAAGCCCGAAATTCCTAGAGAAGTTCACATGAAAAAAGCTCCCGAAAAAACCATTTATTTGCGTGATTATACGGTTCCTCCGTTTTTGATTGATAAAGTTGATCTTCAATTTGTCTTGGAAGAAAAGGAAACATATGTTACCGCCACTTTACAAATAACACGGAATAAAGCAAGCAAAACAGAAGAGAAAGATCTCCATTTGAATGGAGATAGTCTGGAATTAGTTTCCGTCGCTTTGAATGGTCATGCCCTAAATGAAACCCAATATCAATATTCTCCCTCAAACCTCACTATTTTTGATGTACCAGAAAAATTTAGTTTAAACGTAAAAACCAAAATTAAACCCGAAGAAAACACGGCATTGAGTGGACTTTATAAATCCTCCGGAAATTTTTGCACGCAATGTGAACCCCATGGTTTTCGCCGCATTATGTATTATTTAGATCGACCCGATGTGATGGCGAAGTTTTCGACGGAAATTATTGCAGATAAAAAAAGATATCCTATTTTATTATCCAATGGAAATATGGTTGAAAGTAAAGATTTAAGCGATGGCAAACATTATGTGAAATGGGAGGACCCTTTCAAAAAACCCTGTTATTTATTTGCTTTAGTCGCGGGAGATTTAGAGTTTATCGAAGATACTTTCAAAACGATGAAAGGTCGCCATGTCTTATTACGCATCTATGTAGAAAAAGGCAATCTTGATAAATCCCATCATGCGATGCAAGCGCTTAAAAAAGCAATGCGTTGGGATGAAGAAAATTATGGTCGTGAATACGATCTTGATATTTATATGATTGTCGCGGTCAGCGATTTCAACATGGGTGCAATGGAAAATAAGGGTTTAAATATTTTTAATACGCAGTATATTTTAGCGAAACCCGAGACTGCGAGTGATTTCGATTATATTCATATTGAATCGGTGATTGCGCATGAATATTTTCATAATTGGACGGGAAATCGTGTGACATGTCGCGATTGGTTTCAACTGAGTTTAAAAGAAGGGCTCACAGTTTTTCGTGATCAGAGTTTTACGGCAGATACCACTTCGAAAACTGTGGCACGCATCGATGATGTCGATCATTTGCGTAATTTTCAATTTGCGGAAGATGCGGGTCCTTTAAGACATCCTGTGCGACCGGATTCGTATGAAGAAATCAATAACTTTTATACGGCTACCGTTTATAATAAAGGTGCAGAATTAATTCGTATGCAACGAACCATTTTAGGCAATGAATTATTTCGCTTAG
>JABDCZ010000030.1:0-23210 GCA_013287885.1 Gammaproteobacteria bacterium | reverse complement strand
GATTGCAAAGTATTTTTCCAGAAGGATCGGTTAATGACGACAGAATAACGCTTAGCGGGTAAGCCAATCGCAAGCGAATCACGGCTGGATTGATAACTCACGCTGACAGAAGTCGGATTCACAAACCACGGAATATTATAAACCCCTTCAATATTCATGGCATCAGGTCGTGCACCTGCATCATTTAATGTTAAATCTTCCGGTGAAAAATGCGTTGAAGCAGTAATGTATTCCGCAATTAATTGGAAATTACCCAGTGAAAGTTTTAAATTGACATCATAAGCAGGAACACGATGCACTAATTGCTCATCACCCGTATTTTCTTGTTCAACTAAATCGGTATCTGGATTGGTAAAGGTTTCCGTAGGACCGCCAAAACCGCCAAATAATGGGAAAGGTCTCGCATTGTTATTACCCGTGAATTGCATACCTGCAGAATCTGCGAGATTCGCAATCACGCCGCCACCAAAGGTGGTCGACCAAGGCGTTTTACCCGTCCCTTTTAAGGTATAAGCTAAATTGATACCACCATTATTGACGTGACTGGTAGCGGATGCATGGCTTGGACCATTAAAAATATAACCGGTTGCCAGCAAGGAATTTGGCGTTTGTTGTTGATAACCTACAACAAAAACACGCGCAGGCGTTCTCGCTAAGATTTTTTGCAAGGGACTACTTACCAATGTCGTAGAATAAACCCCGAACGGAACGAACATTTGACCAAAGCTTGAATAAAATCCTGTTTTTTCAAAATCCCCTATAACAACAAACGCTTTATTCACAAACACTCGAGAATTAAACATACGATCATTCGAGCTAAAAGAACCCGTTTCCGTACCGATATTGTTGTCATAAGAAAGTTCAATAAAACCGGAGGTCCAAGTACTTGGTCCTAACACATATGCATCAATGTTGACACTCGTGAGATCAATGTCACTATGATTTGCGGCACCACCCCCATCACGATACAAAGCCTGACCTTCCACTAATCCGCTCAACAAAATATGTGAGCCAAGAGATTCCGCTGGACGTCCCATCGCTCTTAAACGTTGATCCACGTTAAGATCAATTTGTAACAATGTCACATCTTCGTTCACGCTGGGACTGTTAACAATTAAGTTTCCACCAGAAAATTCTAAAGGAATACCGATGTAAGGTCCGCTTGATACAAATGATTGTCCCGGTACATCTAAATCAACCGGTAAATAAAGTGGTCCAGTCGTTGGTAAATCAGTGGTGCCTTCAATTTGTGAGTTACCTGCAGCAATTGAGGTAGGATTTGCCATTGATGTAGGGTTTGATTTATTCGCAACTTTTTTAGATATTTCAGTTGTAGAAATAGATTTTGATTGATTTTTTAATAATGCCACTTGTTTTTGTAGCTCTGCGACACTGGATTGCAATGCTGCAATTTTTGCAGCCTCACTATCCGTTGCTGCAAAACTTTGCGAACAAAAACCAAATAAAATGACACTCAATACCAACGGGGTCAATTGAGACTTCATACACACGCCTTAAAATTATTCATCGGGAGTTTTAACTGGATTGCAGACATTATCAAAGATTAAATTTAAGCTCAAGAAAATATATGATATATTTTAAAAAATGTACCAGGGATCCTTGCAAATGGATATGCATGGTTTTACGATGCTTGAAATGGTTATTGTCATCGTCATTTTAGGAATTATGGCAGCAATGGCCATTCCTTTATGGCCGGGATCATCCATCAACATAGGCGCAGGCGCCGATCAACTTGCGGCTGATTTACTTTATACCCAATCACTCGCTATCACTTCGGGTCAACGTTATTTTTGGATTATGACCGGCACCACCACTTATCAAATTCGTAATAGTGCCGGTACTGCGATTACATATCCTGGAACTGGTTCTACGACGATTAATTTAAACGCTGGAACCTCCTTTAGCACACTGACCAATTTACCGAGCAGCTTGGTTCTCTTCGATGGCAAAGGCCAACCCTACACCACATCCGTAATAACAGGCGGGACTAGACTTGCGGCGTCTGCCACCATCCGAATTATCGCAGGCGGTATTACGAAATCCGTTATCATTTATCCCAACACAGGTTATGTGGTAGTCCAATGAAAAAATTTATATTAGGTTTTACGTTTATTGAATTAGTTATTTTTATCGTGGTATCAAGCATTATTGCTGTGACGATTTTCAAAGCAAGCACGACCTCTCTTTTAGGTTCCGGGGGCACCTCTGATCAAATTACCGCAAATAATATAGCCCAGCAATGCATGGATTACATGTTAGGTAACCGAAGGCTTAATGGTTATACCACCTACTCCTGTCCGAGCACTCCTGGAGGAAGTTTATGTACGACGCAAGCAGGATTTACTCTCACTAACAGTGTGACATGTACCACACTTGGTTCAGATACCAATTTTAAAACGTTAACGGTAGTCGTCTCAGGAAACGGTAACGCGACCCTCAACACTTTAATTGCGAACTATTAATATGAAAAAATATTTTGGTTTTTCATTGATCGAACTTGTGTTAGTCATTGTTGTGATTGGCATTGTCGTGTCAGCAAGTTCGAGATCGATCATGGAAGGCTTAAATAGTTTTGTTTCTGCGCAAAGTTTTTATAAATTAGATTGGCAAGCGAACATGGCGCTTGAAGAAATCACGAGAGAAGCACGTACTATTCCAACTCCCGCGAGTATTACGACTGCGACTGCCTCTCAATTTACTTTTGTAGATAGTACCAATACGACGATGAGCTATACCATCAGTGGGGGAAATATTCTAGAAAATGGCGTAATACTGGCTACCAATGCGACCAGTTTAGCTTTTACTTATTACACTAGACTCGGTGCATCAACTGCTACCCTTTCAGCGATTCGATTTGTAAAAATCAGTATAACACTCACCTCTGGCACAAATACTTATACTTATACCACGACGGTTAATTTACAGGATCTACCTTAAGGATACTTTATGCGATTAAGAGGACAAAAAGGCTATCTCACCGTTGTCGTTGCCATACTAATACTGTCCGTTGCATTTTCAAGTCTTGTTATTTCGCATATTTATTCCAATAAAAGTTTAAGTGTCGCGAATTCCCTTTTATCCATGCAAGCTTATTATATTGCAGAATCGGGCTTAGAACGTGCGGTATATGATATTACCGTTAATAATTTAACTTGTGTATCCATTACTGGGGCCGCAAATTATACCAACTATACTTTTCCGAATGCCGCAGGCCCTTTTACGGTCACGGGCGTCGCAACGCAAAGCGCATCGACTCTGAGCGCAGCACTAACCAATGTAGCCACTTCTCTCACTCTCGTAAATAGCGCGGGATTTGCGGCCCTTGGAACGGTTTTAATTGATAATGAACTGATGAACTATACGTCTAATAGCGCAAATACCTTGTCAGGATTAATGAGGGGGGTTGGAGGAACTACCGCTTCCGCGCACGCATTAAACGCATCCGTCGCTCAAGATCAATGCTTGTTAACCTCTAGCGGTGGCGTACCCTCCCTCACTTCCCCACTCGCCAAAAGAGAACTCGTCGAAATTTTACAAGGAAGTAGTTTTTCGCTAGGACAATCAGGATCGGGTGCAGGAACGGGTTCCGGATCTGGTAGTGGCACTAGCATTGGTGTTTATCAAGCAGGTTTAATCGTAGGTGGAACTGCCTCCATTGGTAGTGGTGGTGTCATCACCAATGGAAGTGTTACCTCATCTAGCGCTAACTTTCCGGGGTCTACGATTATTGCTGCAGGGGGCGTGGTATTAAACGGTACTGCGGAAACTCAAGTATCCAATGGTTCCGGTACATTGGTCAATAGCTCCACTTCAAGCGCCTTACAAGCCGATATCTCTCAAAATAATGCTTTGGCTAATTCTGCGACGTTATGGAATCAATTTTTTAATCAATCCAAAGCAACCGTGCAAGCGAGTGCCAATCAAACCTATACCAGCGCAAATATTAATGGCGCAACAGGGCAACTCATTTGGGCATCTAGCTTAACTTTAAGTGGTTCAACCACGATCGGTAGTCCAACCGCGCCAGTCATTTTAATTGTGAATGGTAATATTAATACCAGCTCGAATTTTACGCTCTATGGATTTTTATATATCACGGGATCCGCTGCTTTCAATGCTGTCACTACGATTAATGGCGCCCTCGTGATGGAAGGACCATTAAACACCAATGGTTCGGTCACGATTAATTTAAGTCCGAGTGCGCTTAATCTCGCAAGTAAATTAGCATCCACCACATTTAATACGTATAGCTTTGTACCGACTTATTTGCAAGAATCATTTGCTTGAGAGTCAAGGGTCCGATAGACTTATCCGTTACACTAGAAAAGCAACGCCCGTGTGTACATGAACTGCGAATTTTTTTTCAAAAATGCATATGTTAAAGATAGTCTTGCAATACTTGCAGGATGTATTCTTACATTTGCTTTTGCACCATTTTCATTTTATTTATTGGCAGTCATTTCGCCTGCCTGCTTACTCATTTTATTAAAAAACCTCACCCCTAAACGCGCATTTTTTCGTGCGTGGGCTTACGGTCTTGGTTTTTTTGGCGGAAGTGTTTACTGGGTATATATCAGCATTCACTTTTACGGTAATACCTCGCCGCTACTCGCGGGTTTTATTACCAGTGTCTTTATTGCTTTTTTGGCTATTTTTCCTGGTCTGACTGGGTACTTTTTCAACCGATATTTTTCTAAAAACGATACTTACGCCTACATTTTTGCATTTCCTGCCATTTGGGTCATTGTAGAATGGATTCGTAGCAATATATTCACAGGATTTCCCTGGGTCTTGCTCGGGACAAGTCAGGTTCATTCTCCAATAGCCGGTTTCGCACCCATTGCCGGTGTCTATGCTGTTTCTCTTTTAGTGCTCGTAACGGCTGGGTTATGCGTCGATCTCCTTTATCATCGTCGCTTACGCAATATTTTTTTCATTTTCCTCATATGGGGACTTGGGTTTGGCTTACAATTTATTGCTTGGACAAAACCTGTCGGCGCGCCTGTCCAGGTAAGTTTAATTCAAGGCAATATTCCTCAAGATATTCATTGGTCTTATGAATCGTTAATTCCAACATTAAAGCGCTACCAACAACTGACAGACCAACATTGGGATAGCAAAATTATTATTTGGCCTGAAAACGCGATCCCGATTCCTTTACAAAATGCGACAAACTTTATCGATTTCATGACAGAAAATGCAGCAAAACACCAAGCCACTATCATTGCTGGTATTCCGGTAAAACATGAAACAGACGACACCTACTATAATGCTATTATTACTTTCGGCAATGATTCTGGTTTTTACTTAAAACATCGACTCGTGCCATTTGGCGAATACACTCCTTTTGTTGGATTATTGAAGGGTGTGCTGGATCGCTTTCAAATCCCCATGTCCAATATGGTACCGGGTGTTGGTATACCCAAACCTTTAATTGCACATGGCTTAAAAATCGCGCCTTTCATTTGTTATGAAATTGCTTTTCCTGAACAAGTGTTACAAAGAGATGGTGACATCGATATGCTGTTAACTGTCAGCAATGATGCGTGGTTCGGTCAATCCATCGCGCTTGCACAACATTTAGAAATGGCGCAAATGCGCGCGCTCGAAATGGGTCGTCCCGTTTTATTTGTATCCAATACCGGCATCACTGCCATCATTCGACCAAATGGAAAAATACAAAGCGAAGCCCCACCCGACCAAATTTACGTACTGACGGACAAAGTACAAACTGTCAATGGCAAAACCCCTTGGCAAAGATATGGAATGGATCCCGCCTGGATAATGATCATCCTATTTTTATTTTATGCCATTACATCACAACGAAAAAAGAAAAGTGAGTGAACACTATGGAAGAACAGTACAATCCACAAAAAATTGAAGAAAATACTCAGCGTTATTGGGATGAACATAATAGCTTCCAAGCAACCGAAGCCGTCAATAAAGAAAAGTTTTATTGTCTTACCATGTTTCCTTACCCAAGCGGTCATCTCCATATGGGGCATGCGAGAAATTACACGATCGGCGACGTCATCAGTCGCTATCAACGCATGTTAGGTAAAAATGTTTTACAACCGATGGGATGGGATGCTTTTGGATTACCTGCAGAAAATGCCGCGATAAAACATCAAATTCCGCCGGCGGAATGGACTTATAAAAATATTGATTTCATGCGCCAACAAATGAAACGTTTGGGCTTCGGCTACGATTGGAGTCGAGAAATTACGACGTGTCATCCTAAATATTATCGTTGGGAACAATGGTTTTTTTTAAAAGCATTAGAAAAAGGCTTAGTTTATAAAAAAAATTCTGAAGTGAACTGGGATCCTGTTGATCAAACCGTACTTGCGAATGAACAAGTCATCAATGGCCGTGGCTGGCGATCGAATGCATTGGTCGAACGTCGAGAAATTCCGCAGTGGTTTTTTAAAATCACCGATTATGCCGAAGAATTATTGCAAGATATCGATCAATTGACTGGCTGGCCTGAACAAGTTCGAACGATACAACGCAACTGGATTGGCAAATCCATTGGCGCCGAAGTGAAATTTACGATTGAAAATACCGATGAAAAATTATCGATTTATACGACAAGACCGGATACTTTATTTGGCGTCACTTATCTGAGTCTCGCGCCGCAGCATCCTTTAGTCAAAAATATTGCGCAACATAATCCTGACATCGCGCAATTTTTAAATGAATGCAAAAATATCAAAGTCGCAGAAGCCGAAGTTGCCACGATGGAAAAAAAGGGTTTGCCATTAGGTATTTTTGCGATTCACCCTTTAACGGAAGAAAAAATTCCATTATGGGTTGCGAATTTTGTGTTGATGGATTACGGATCCGGTGCGGTCATGGCGGTTCCCGCACATGATCAACGTGATTTTGAGTTTGCGACAAAATATCATTTGCCAATTAAACAAGTGATCCTTCCTGAAAATCAAACCGTATGGGATTTTAAAAACGGCGCGATGACATCCTATGGCGAACTCACTGATTCTGCACAATTCACAGGGTTGACATCGAAAGAAGCTATTCCGAATATCACCGAATTTTTAGAGAATCATGGTTTTGGCCACCAAAAAATCCACTATCGTTTACGAGATTGGAGTATCTCAAGACAACGTTATTGGGGCGCCCCCATTCCTATTATCAATTGTGAAAAATGCGGTCCAGTGCCGGTCAACGAAACCGATTTGCCAGTTATTTTACCGGAAAACATCGCACCCACAGGCGCGGGGTCGCCTTTAAAAAACGATCCGGATTTTTTAAATACCACGTGCCCTCAGTGTCACTCGCCTGCGGAAAGAGAAACCGATACTTTCGATACTTTTGTGGAATCCTCATGGTATTACGCACGTTTCGCCTGCAAAAAGCAGGATAATATGATGCTGGATGGTCGTGCAAATTATTGGGTCCCTGTCGATCAATATGTTGGCGGTATTGAACATGCGGTCATGCATTTACTTTACGCGCGTTTTTTCCATAAAGTGATGCGTGATATGGGGTTATTGAATTCTGATGAACCTTTTACTAAATTGCTCAATCAAGGACATGTCTTAAATCAAGGCATTAAAATGTCAAAATCAAAAGGAAACATTGTCGACCCGAATGAGCTAATTCAACGTTATGGCGCGGATACCGTACGTCTTTTTATGATTTTTGCAGCGCCGCCTGAACAGAGCTTAGAATGGTCTGATACAGGTGCGGAAGGTGCTTATCGGTTTTTAAAAAAATTATGGGCATTTGGCTTTAAACAACGCGAAACCATCGTTAAACAAAATCATGGATTACAAACCACGACTATCGACTGGAATCAAGTATCCTCTGATGATCGCGAGCCGCTCCGACAAATTTATGAAATTTTAGATCTCGCGAAATTTGATTATGAACGTTCACAACTAAATACTATTGTTTCAGGGTGTATGAAACTTTTAAATATTTTAACGAAAGTAGCAGAACTTCCTATCAATGAGGTGAATCAATATATTATTTGGAAAGGCACCAGTATTTTATTACGTTTATTGTCGCCGATTGCGCCGCATATTACGCATCAACTGTGGCATGATTTACATTATAAAGACACATTGCAAAATGCGACTTTTCCAAAAGTGAATAATGCCGCGCTGAAAATTGATCAAATTCAATTGGTCGTACAAATCAACGGAAAATTACGTACGCACATTAAGGTACCAACATCCGCTTCCGAAAAAATTATCCAACAGATTGCAACAGAAGACCAAAAAGTCCAACAAGCCATTGCTGATAAAATGATTAAAAAAATTATTACGGTCCCAGGAAGATTAGTGAATATTGTTACAGGGGAAAAATAGATGATAAAACGGTGCTTGATAGTTATTTTTTTTCTGACTTTAATGAGTTGTGGCTATCATTTCCGTGGAAAACTGAATCTTGCGCCGCCCTTATATCATCTCTATATCAGCACGAAGGACCCTTACGGTCCTTTAACACGCAATTTACGAGAATACTTAAAAATCTCTGGCGTACATTTAACAGAAAATAAAGAGAGCGCCATTACCGTGCTTTCTATTCAGAGCGAAACCACATCCCAACAATTATTGGGTATCAGTGGTACGCAACAAACGCGTCAATATAATCTTGTTTTAACCGTCGCTTTTAGTGTCGAAAATAAAGACGGTAAAACATTAGTCCCAACACAAGTGTTACGACAAACGCGCACGCTTACCATTCAAGCGGACCAAATACTTGCCGGCAGCAATGAAGCGAATTTATTATATAATCAAATGCGTTCTGCCATCGTATACGATATTTTGAACCGACTCGCATCCAAAGATATCAGCGCATTATTAATCGCAGAGAAACCATGAAAATTTCTCATCAACAATTAAGCGCACATTTAACAAAAGAGTTAAAGGATTGTTATTTTATTTGTTCGGATGATATTTTACTTGTCGCAGAGGCTGCGGAAACCATTCGAAAAGCCGCTTATTCGAAGGGCTTTTCTGAACGTGTGAGCGAAACCATTGAGTCAAATGCAGATTTTGAAAAAATTTTATATTCCGATACGCATAGCCTTTCTTTATTCGATAATAAAAAAATCATTGAACTAAACTTTCATTCGATTACATTAAAAAGTGCGCATGGAAAAATTTTAGAAGCGTACCTTAAAAAACCTGTCGACAATGTTTTATTAATCGTACGTACCAATAAATTAGATGCGACGATAGAAAAAAGCGCTTGGTATAAATCCATCGAAGCGAACAGCGTAGTCATTACCATTTGGCCTATTACGGCAGAACAATTACCCGCATGGATCACTGAGCGCGCTAAAAAAAATGGTTTGCAAATCACCCCTGGCGCCGCTCTTGCTCTGAGTATATTAGTCGAAGGAAATTTATTTGCAGCGTCGCAAGAAATTGAAAAGCTAGGCTTACTCGCGGTGAATGGTGTCATTGATGAAACACTGATCGATAATATTGCGACGGATAATGCGCAATATGATATTTTTCATTTCGTCGATAGCGCGTTTAGCGGTGATAAAGTACGCGCACTCCGTATTTTAAAAAATTTAAGTGCGAACATTGAGCCGACCTTAGTACTATGGGCCATGACGCGAGAGTTACGAACGCTTGCCACTATTTTTTCTGATACTGAAAAGGGCGAATCCATTAACACACTGTTTAATAAATTACGTGTTTTTGGCAAACGCAAAACCGCTCTCAGTACCTGCATGCAACGGCATTCGATAAAAAGTTGCTGGAATTTTTTAATGCAAAGTGCAAGTATTGATCGTATGATTAAAGGGGTCGAAGCGGGCAATGTGTGGGATGCTTTAGAAGACTTAAGTATGAGGATTGCATCGAGACCTCACTCTGTATAAAAATGGTATAATAAATTATGCATAACAAAACGATTGGTATTTTTGGCGGCACTTTCGATCCTATTCATTTCGGACATTTGCGGACTGCACTCGAAATTTACGAAGCGCTGCAGTTATCTGAAGTGCGATTTATTCCCAGTTTTCAACCGGTCCATCGTAAAATGCCGATTGCATCAGCAGAAGACCGTTTAAACATGGTAAAACTTGCCATTAAAAACGAACCGGCATTAAAAGTAGATGACTGTGAAATTAAACGGGGAGGCCCCTCGTATATGATTGATACGTTACGAAGCCTTGAACAGAAAGACCCCGATGCGGTTTTTATATTAATTTTAGGAATCGATGCTTTATTAAAATTTCCGACTTGGCATCGCTATGAAGAAATTTTATCAATGTGCTCGTTGGTGGTGGCGCATAGGCCTTTATATCAATTACCGCAAACCGGCATAGTTGCGGATTTATTGAAACAACATTTGAGCACCCAAACACCCACCAAGCCGGGCAAGATCATTCTATACCCCGTAACGGCATTAGAAATATCAGCGACTTATATTAGAAAGCAAATTGCAAATCATAAAAATCCTCGATTTTTACTCCCCCAAACTGTTTTCAAGTATATTGAACAACATGGTGTCTATACCCCGAATAAGTTATAATAGAGACATGTACATTACATAGGAACTACCGGATGCATACAGACCAGCTCAAAACCCTCGCAATAGAAGCTCTCGATGATCTAAAAGCCCTTGAATTAACCACCCTAGATGTACACGAACTTACCACCCTCACGGATGTTATGATTATCTGTACAGGGCGGTCGACTAGGCATGTGAAATCCTTGGCTGAAAATGTCGTAAAAAAAGCCAAAGAAAGCCATCTTCGTTACATCAAAATGGAAGGTGAAAAAGAGGGAGAGTGGGTAATCGTAGACCTTGCTGATGTCATTGTACACATCATGCTTCCACAAACACGAAGTTTTTATAAGTTAGAAGATCTTTGGGACCCCATTATTGAATTACGTGAGCCCGATGCGCGTTCGTCTTCTGGCCATCGGTAATAAACAACCCTCATGGGTAAGTACGGGTTTTCAAACGTATGCGAAACGCTTCCCCCCAACTTACCCATTTGAGTTTATCGAAATCCCCGCTGAAAAACGTGCCAATTTACCTATTGCGCGTATTCTTGAATTAGAAAGTGAAAAATTACTCGCGAAAATCAAACCCGATCATCACCTCATTGCGTTAGATGTGAAAGGTCAACAATGGTCGACGGAAATTTTTGCTGAAAAATTAAAAAAATTTCAAACGGAAGGTAAAAACATTGATTTAGTGATTGGTGGCGCCGATGGCTTATCCGAAAAAATTTTAAAAAAAGCGCACACCCGCTGGTCCCTCTCCCCTCTCACTTTTCCACATGGCCTCGTCCATATCATGGTCGTCGAACAACTCTATCGTGCTATTAGCATTTTGCAGAATCACCCTTATCATAGGGCAGATTGAAAAATAATTATTTATTTATAGAAGGAATAAGTGGTTTTGAAAATGAGACTTCAAAAATTGTTTCATATTTTTCAAGAAACTTAAATAATTTTTCATCAAGATCAGTCTTCGAAAAAAAAGAAAAAAACTGTTTATTATTTGATTTAATGATATTAGCTTCGTTTCTCACAGTCATAAAAAATTCAGATATTGCACGATTCATTTCTTTCTCATCAGGTAAGTCATCCAGGTCATAATATTTCGAACTTAAATTCTGAATATCCACAGCTAAAGTACCCGAAGGTTTATATTTTTCTAAAATTTCACGGAAGTTATTATTCATATCAACAAAAAGTTTATGTCGATACAAAGTATCAATGATTTCTTGATCTCCCCGGACAACGGCAAAATCAAATGCATTTATATTATCTAATGTTTTAGCATAAACATTAGTTTTGGAAGAATGCAGTAATATTTTAACTGCTTCAGCAGAACTAAAAAAAATTGCGGCGTGTAAAGGAGTAAATCCTTTTATTTTTTCATCACTACTTAGTTTTTTATCATGTAATAGCTCTAGAAATTCTTTCTCATGCCCAATTTTTTTTGCGTGTTCTAATAAAACTTGAGTGGAAGCTTTAATTCCACGATTTGGATCAGCGCCATAACAAGGAATTAATAGTTGTAGCATCCGAACACAATTATCTTGCGCCGCAAAATATAAAGGAGGAATGGTCTCATCCTTAGCGTCTTGTTTAAGAGATCCTTTTTCTCTTAATAATAACTTTGCAATATCAAAATGATTTAAATTACCAGCAACAAACAAAGGGCTTAATCCAAACTTAGTTTTAATGTTAATATCAGCGCCATTATTAACAAGAAATCTAACCATTGCAAAATCCCCGTTTTGAGCCGCAATGTAAAGTGGCGTAGCATTATAATTAGTAACACCATTAATATTTGCTCTCATATGTAAAAGTGCAGTCGCGGTTCTTCCATCACCCATTTTAGCAGCAGTATATAACCATGAATGATTAAAAGAATCTTTTGCAGTAATTTTTTCGTTAGTTATACGAAATAATTTCAGCCATTCTTCTTCCAAAAATAAATTATTTAAAGCTTTTGGTAATTTTTTGGAGTTTATATTAGAGGTTTTAATATTTGTGGTAAAAACCGTATAATCATTTGCTGAAAAAGTATCTTTGACAAGATATGCTAAATCTTTCGTATTTTTAATTTCAGTCTCCGCTAAAGAAGCCGGGAAAGTAACACGCCATCCTCGCTCCGGAATAAACTGTAATTCTATTTTTGAATCATCAGCCTTAACTAAATTTATAGCAACTACCTCATCAAGAGATGAAATATGTTTTCGTAACAAATCAAAATAATTCTTTAAATCATCTAACGAATAAATCCCAGAAAAAGTGTTTGGGGATTTGAACGCATGAGATTTAACAGGAGTTGCGTCTAACGCTTCACCATCTTGATTATCAAAAATAATTTTATATCTTCTAAGAACCGGAGAGTTTTCTCCTATAAACATTTTTGATTGTACTTTTTGAATTAAATTCATCATTGATCTAAATGCTTCGCGAGTTTTGCTCTCATCCTCTAATGCTGGTGTGATTTCCTTTGTAAGGAAAGCAGTCATGTCCGTATCAAGGGTTAATTCCCTTTTTAATTCTGCGATTGCCTCATTGAGATCATCTTTGAGTTTTTTTGGATGCCGCCATACCGCTAATAGATGCTTTATAGATTCATCAATGATTAATTTCGAATAATCAGGATGATCGCAAACTAATGCAGGATTTGCTCCAGCCTTTAATAAAGAAAGCACAATAGCAAAATCCCCATCTAAAGCCGCAACATATAGCCATGAATGATCAAAAGAATCTCTTGCTTCCGCTTTAGTGGAAGTTACATCAAATATCTTCAGCCATTTTTCTTCCAAAAATAAATTATTTAAAACTTTTGGTAATTTTTTGGAGTTTATATTAGAGGTGTTAATATTTGTGGTAAAAACCGCATAATCATTTGCTGAAAAAGTATTTTTAACAAGATTCGCTAAATCTTCCGTATTTTTAATCTCTGTCTCCGCTAAGGAAGCCGGAAAAATAATGCGCCAGCCTCGCTCCGGAATAAATTGTAATTTGATCTTTAAATCATTAGCGCTAATTAAATTTATAGCGACTGATTCACCAAGAGAGGAAATATGTTTTCTTAACAAATCAAAATAATTCTTTAAATCATCTAACGAATAAATCCCAGAAAAAGTGTTAAGAGATTTGAACGCATGAGATTTAACAGGCGTTGCGTCTAACGCTTCACTGTCTTGATTATCAAAAATAATTTTATATTTTCTAAGAATTGGAGAGCTTCCTCCTATAAACATTTTTGATTGTACTTTTTGAAGTAAATTCATCATTGATTTAAATACTTCGCTATTTTTGCTCTCATTTTCCAATGCCGGTATTATTTCCTTACTAAGGAAAGCGGTCATATCCTTATCATCTTTTAATTCCCGCTTTAATTCTGCTATTGCACCATTGAGATCATCTTTGAGTTTTTTTGGACGCTGGCATACTGCTAATAGATATTTTACAGATTCATCGAGTTTCGCATAATCAGGATGATCGTAAACTAACGCAGGATTTGCTCCAGCCTCTAATAATGAAATCACACTGGCATAATTGTTTAAACTTGCAGCCACGAATAAGGCCGTATGACCCGATGGAACCGCAGGCTCATCGATTGGTTTATATTGTAATTGTAATTTTTCTACAATGATTTTTAATAGAGAAGAATTCGGCAATTCTGCTGCACACATCAGAAGTGTTTTGCCTTTATAAAAAGGTTTGTGAAGATTCATTACTTTATTTGCATCATCTAACATCCGTTCAATGGCACCTTTTGGATTACTCTCCTTATAGTCAACTACCTTTTTATATAAATTTTGTAGCGTGCTTAGATAAAGAATAATTCTAGGATTTTTTTTAATACTATTTTGCGCATACCATAATGCATCATGTCCTTCTTCATCTTTTAAAGTAAAATCTGCACCATTTTCAATGAGTTTTTCTATCAATGCTGGAGAATTTCGTCTTGCTGCATACATTAAAACCGTGCTTGATAAACCCATTTTTTTAAATATCTCAGGAATTTTATTGAAATCAAAACTAAGGCCATTTTTTTTAGCATCTTCAAGAATTTCAAAAATAATTTGTTCATCAGACTCTTCTGGCCAAAATTCTCCAGGTTTTTGTTGTTCGGAATCAAATCCAGCAAAAATGTAGATATTTTGTAAGTAATTTTCTGCTAACTTAATTTTATTATGACGAAGATTCTTTTCCCAATCATCATTAAAAGCATAACTGTAACAACCCTCATAAGTATCCCTGTAATAATCCTCATAATTATATTGGCACCAATTATCTTTTTTAAGGATTGGTAAATGATGCTTATCAATATACTGATTAATTCCATCAGAAACTGCCTTCATTAACGCAATAAGAATGGGTTCTATCAGTGATCTTTCTATATTAAATGCTAATGTAAGCTTTCCCTTTATAAATTTATTTTCTTCAGCATCATAATCTAAATCATCACCACCTCTTATACTACCCAAATAAAGTGCATTTTTACCAACTGGATTTATTTTCATAATGGATTTGTTCATTGTACTTCGATTTAGAAATACAAATTTTCCAGTAGTAGGATCAAATGTACAAGATACTCCCAATTCATATATAGGCCTTTGTTTTAAAAGAGAACTCAGTGATTTATTTTTTATTTCGGCCTCTTCAATAACTGATGTTCTCGTTTGCTCATGGACAATCCCGGTTAGTTTTTTTTCAGCAATGGCAATATCAACCTTATAAAATTTTTTCAATTCATTGATAAAATTTTTACGATGTGAAGTTCGAGCTACTTTTTCAAAAGCACTAGGTAAAGATGGACGTACAAAACTATGATGAATACCTAACTTATTAGAGTTTTTATCTTTTTGAATTTTGGAATAAATGGCAAAACGAGGGAGATAAGTATAACCTTTAATTTCATTATTTGTATTAATTTCACCAGCTAGGTTTCGGAGATTTTTATCATCTCCTGCCTCAATGCCTTTTATTAATATTCTTATAAAATCTTCATGCAATTTAATATTAAGGCAGTCTTTTAAGTCGACACCCGTCTTGCCAGTTAGCCATAATTGGAGAGGGCCGGCGTCATATTCATCGTCACGATTAAATGACATAGCAAAATCCTCGTATTTTTTCTTCTAGTAACTATATTGTAGCATATGACCAATTTGTGCGCATTTTGACGACTGGCCTGATTGTTGTTTAGTGCGCGGTGCTTTTTCACTGCTTAAGCAGTAAATTGTAATAATTTTTTTATATTTGTTTAAAATATAATCCAAAATTCACAAAAATTACTGTTTTAGCAGTAAAAAAACATATAAAACAACTAAAAATTCCTAAAAATCCCTGGATTTGAAGGTTTTTTACTGCTATAACAGTAATATAAACCATGATGGATATAATGAATGGATACTAAGTTATTTGCCAAAACAGTGCGCTTTTTTCGAAAGCGCAGTGGGCTATCCCAAGAAAAACTCGCCAAACTTGCAGGTGTCGGTAAAACCGTTATCTTCGATATTGAGAAAGGCAAAGAAACCGTGAAGTTAAATACCCTTCTAAAAGTATTGGATATTTTAAATATCAAAATTGAATTGATAACGCCTTTTCCATTAGAAGAGGAAAAAAATATCTAAACTTTGAAGAAAGATGTCGGCGGTTGGGGTTAGAATAATTATTTTAAATTGTAAAAATCAAGCATTAAATGCACCAAGGCATGTCGTCAATTACCACCGCACCTAGTCTCTTATGACTCATGAAAAATCAAGCAGTGTAGCAATTAATGAATAAGCTATCCAATGTTACTACACTGCTAATCATCTCTTTTGAATAATTTGTTTCCTTAAAACCATTAGCAGAAATTAAAATTAAAAATATTTGTTTATTAGTACGTACAATTTTTTTAAAAACTTCTATTTTTTGTTTTAATTTATCGGCATATTGTTTATCAATTGTAAATGGTTTATCGGTATATTTAATTTCACATATCGAAATCGCGTCATCATTTCTATCAAATAACAAATCAATCTGAACCCCTTTTTCTGTTGTGTGCTTTCTAGGGACATATCGCCAAGGTGATGCCAGACTGGTTTCTTCTATATTTAAAGTTTTTCTGATTTGCGCAATATGCTTGTAACAAACATTTTCAAAGACATATCCCAGCCAGCCAAAATATCCCGGGGTATTAATAATATTTCTCCAATATTTTGTTGTTCTATTTTGTTTTAAATGACTTTTTATCGGCTCAATCCATTTTAAATAGAAATAACAATATTCATCACTAATTCTATAAAAAATACCTAATTTCTTATGCCCGAATGGAATAAAACTCGCAATAAATCCCGCATGCTCTAGATCTTCCAATCTTTTAGTTAATCGGCCGCCCCTTCCGGTTAATTTATTTTTTTCATCAATTTTACTTCTTTGAATACCATCTTTATAGTTACCAATTAGCGTAATGAGTTCTTTATATTGTTCAGCATGTTCAAATAATGATGAAAATACTTCATCAAATTCATCAAACAATATTCCTTCAGCATTAAAAAACAAATTATCAATATTTTGATCTATGGACTGGCTTTTTTTAAGTTGATTTAAATAAAAAGGAACTCCGCCCATAGCCATATACAATTTTATTGTTTGTTGGTAACTACACTGATATCCAATATGCTTTAAATACAAAGCTGTTTCATAAAGATTAAATGGCAGCAATCTGATTCTTCTAGTAACTCGATTATGAAGTCCGCCTCGATTCTTTATTATTTTCTTTATAATCCAAGAAGCAGCTGAGCCGCAGGCAATTAATTTAATCCGTTTATCATTTACCCAATATCTATTCCAGAAGAATTCCAAAGCAGGTATTACCCCCGACTTCCGCGTTGACATCCAAGGAAGCTCATCTAAAAATATGACAATTTTCTTATTTCTTGATGTTTGTTCAATAGCATGTGTTAGCTCTTCAAATGCATCCATCCAACTTTCTGGGATTTTAATTGACGCATTTCGATAGAATGTTTCGCCAATTTCTTTTGAAAATCGCGAAAGTTGTTTTTCTAATGGTCCTTTATATATTCCAGTCATTTGAAAATAAACACACTTTTTTGCATGGAAAAAATTTTTAATTAAATATGTTTTTCCGATTCTTCGTCTCCCATATACCGCTATAAATTCGGCATTATTTGAATTAAATGCTTCAATAAGCTCGTTTTTCTCTTTACTTCTTCCAATAATTTTATCCAAGAGGAGTAACCTTCGTGTGTTAGTAGGACACTTATAAATTTACCATAAGTGTCCCACTAATACAAAAAATAATTATATTAGTAGGACGCATATAGCTCCTTTATAAGTGTCCTACTAATGAGATCAAGGTATTGGATTTCCATTAAAGTAATTGAAATTAAATCCACTTTTTGTTGCGGAAATTATTCACGAATTTTGTGAAGCTATTCCTCATTGGAAAATAATGATTCACCATAGTTTTTTATCGCAACCGTTACAAAAAAAATATCTAGACTTACTTGAAGAAAGATGTCGGCGATTGGGGTTAGAATAATTATTTTTTAAGTTGAAAAAAACATGAAAGGTCGGATCTTCGACATCATTCGGCATATCACTTGTCATTCTGAACGAAGTGAAGAATCATCGTAATACTATAATGATTCTTCGCTTCGCTCAGAATGACAACTAGTACTAGAGTCGTGGATTACCTTTTTTAATGAGTAATATTTTTGGTGGAACACGATGCTAAACGCACCCAAGCCATCCTACATCTGTCATAGATTATTGCAGCATATGATCAATTTATGCGCATTTCGGCAACTGGCCTGATTGTTATTTTTTTAATTTTTCAATAAGTTATTTAGATTTCTATTGTCAGACTGAATCCTATTTAATCATATGCTATAATTATATCTATAATATGTTCAGATGTTTTTTTACCCTATTCCCTATATTGAAGAGATATACACAATGTTTAGTCAAAAAGATGAAAAAGAAAAGAAATCTTTAGATTCTATAGCGAATCAAATAGATAAGTTAGTTTTTGGCGAATACTTGGATTTTCTTCGACAAGTAAACTCAATTTATCAATCCATCGAAGAAGCAAGAGATAAAAATGATTCTAAAGAAGAACAAAAATTATTCGATGTTTATGATAAATACCTACAAAAAGGTCAAGGTATTTTAGAAAAAACACTGGAAAAATTACAAGAAGAAAAACTTTATGATCGTACTGCGACAAGGAGAGAGTTTTTTATAAAAGTTTTAAATCCTCAACATTCTACGCAATTTTTTAACAGCTTAGTACATCCTGAATTAAATAGGGAAGATAGTGGCTTGCCATATACAAAAAAATTACCTAGAAATGAGGTATATCGTCAAAATAAGGAAAAGTGGGTTAAACGTACTACTATTCCATTTAGTAAAAAATATCCAAAATTTCGTCCTACCATTTTTTCTAAAAAGACCGCCTGCAGCGTAATTCAAAGAAATATGTTTGGAGATGTTTGGTCAAAAGGAACAGCCTTTTTATTCGATCCCAAATTGACTTTTCATAAAGAAGATTATTTTACTTTTGAAGAAGCGGCTTATACTAGTGCAAAATGGAATCTTGGAAAAGATCATGCTTTACAAGATAAATTTCGAAAACAACATGCTCATAAAACATCTACTTTAGGAAAAATTACAGAAAAACACCAACAACTCACTCAAGAAGAAAGGATGCCAAAAGTAAGTGAAGTTCTAACATCTCCATCTTTAGTGGCTGTTTTAGGAGTAGTACAAATTGGCGATGATTACCCTTTGATTAATGTTATTCGTGATCATTATAATTTTGTTAAACTAGCAGAAAAAAGATATCCGAAATTTAGTTCGTTATGGGATAATCTCCCTCTTTATAGAAGCAAACCTACAGTTGAGGATAAATCAGGTTTAGAAAAAATTAGCATAATTGAAATAATTCACTGTATTAATCAAGAAAGAAAAGATATACAAGATAATAAAAATATGCTTGATCATTATCAAACTATAGCTCAGACTATATCCTTAAATCGTATTGAAGAAAAACCTAAAGCGCATGATTTTAATGAACTTAGAGAGATATTCAATTCTGTTTATCTGCAATTTTCAGCTGCGGAACTATCATTAAGGGAATTAGAGAATAAGCATCAACAGCATGAAAATTCTTTTTTTCTTTTTGCAAAAAGTAAAAAAGAAAAAGGTTTATCTTTTGAAAATAAAATTGGTGACTTAAAAAAAGAAAAGAATACCAAACTTAATAATTTAGTGAAAGCCGCAAATTTATTTATAGAAAAATATGACTTAATGCAAAAAATTGACTTGGGCTCGGACTTAGATAAGTTAACGGTAGCTAAATATATTATAAAGTTCTTACCTTCTTTTTTAGAAAAAAATAATTCAATAACAGGATATGAAGAGTTTGAAAAAGATTTAATCGCAACCTTTAAACCATCGACTTTAAGACAAAGTGGTCCTTAACATTCTATCGATTTTACAAAGATGATTTTTTTTCATATTAAATAGTATATGATCAATTTACTAGCATAGCCGGCAAACCGTTTTAATAATTTTATAAAAATAATCAGGTAGTTAGCTATTAGCACACTATCGTTAAAATGAAGTATACTAAAAGTACAAAATATACTTTTTTGATTCGAACGAGGCAATTTATGCATCGCAAATCTACTAGCGTTATAGGTTCAAAATTGAAAGGTAGTGAAAAGGACACTGAAGTAAAAGAATTCGACGAATCGGATGAAGTAGAGATAAATGAAGAAGATTCCAAAAGTTTGGAAAATCTTGAAATGTTCGGTCGTATTATTAATGAAACAAGAAGTACTATTACTAAAAGTTATACTGACGAAGCCATTAATCCGACGGGATTTATTGAGTCAAAATTGCTAGGAATTGAAATAGAAAAAAACCGAGTTCAATACCAATATAAAAGAGATGACATCATGGTTTCATTGTCTCAATTAATTGTTAAAGATCGGGACGATGCTGATGAGAAAGGAACAAGAGGTAGGGATAGACATCGCATCACAATAGACCCTCCTTATCATCCAATAGACACGAGAGAAACAGAATTAAGAAAAAGGGGAATTGAAGTTCTACTAACCGCACATGACATTCAAGAAAAAAAATATGGAAATTGTCACGAATATGCAGCTTTAACGTTGTATAAACTCTATCAAAGCGGCTTTACTGGTACCGCGGAATTATATCAAGTTCCAGGTCACGCCTTTGTTGTCGTAAATAAAAATCCTGAAGCTTCTGATGATGATGTGCAAAATTGGCAAATGAAAGATAAGGATAAGCCTTGCTATATTCTTGACAGTTGGAATAATAGATTAATACCTTTAGAAAAAATAAGTAGTGAATTAGATAACTATAAAGTATTGTCCAAAAACAAATCCAATACGTATGCCAGACAAAATTTTAATTTCAAGGCGCTCGAAGTCGCGCATAAGGACCTACATTATTATGACCCAAAATTATGTGAGGAACTTTTACCTGAACGTTCATTACATCCATCTAGAGTCATACATACCCCAACAAGAGAAGAATATCTTAAACAAATTGAAGAAAAATCTGATAATTCTTCAGAACAAAAAAGCTCTATAAAACGTAATATTTAATAAAAAAATGCACTTTTCTTATTAAAAATTATTTTTTCATCGCTATTACCGCTCTCTTTTCTTTATCTTTATTTTGTGAATCATTTGGCTTTTGAAACTTGTCATCCTGAACGAAGTGAAGGATCATCGTAATACCATAATGATTCTTCGCTTCGCTCAGAATGACAACTGACAGTAGTGGAAGGATGCTGCCAGAGCCGTGGTTTTTCATTCATTTAATACGATTTTCTGCTACACTTGGCTTTCTTTTAATGAGACTGACAAGGATAAGACATGCACCAAGAAATTGAATTAGAACCAGGTGTTTTTGGAAAAAGAATAGAGCCATTTCACGATATGATTCATCCAAACAATCAAATGCATCAGGTGCTCTATATTTCAGGTACCTATGAACCGAATTCGTTACTCGTTTTAAAAAAATTTTTGAAACAAAACGATGTCTTTTTAGATGTTGGCGCAAATGCGGGAATTTATACTTTATTTGCATCGCGATGTGTTGGAGAAGGTGGGAAAATTATTTCCTTCGAACCAAGCTCTCGAGAATACGCACTGCTTGAAGAAAATGTGCAGTTGAATGCGCTCCGTAATGTTGTATTAGAAAAACGTGCGGTGAGTGATGCTTGCGGTATTAAATTTCTTCGTTTAGCCATTGAAAAACATAACGGACAAAATACGTTATGCGATAATTTTGCTTATGAAGATGCTTTCAGTTCTCTCAAAGAATCAGTGGCAGTCGTTTCGCTTGATCAATACGTCAAAAATAACGCATTAAAACGCATTAATTTTATTAAAATGGATATTGAAGGTGCAGAATTATCTGCATTACAAGGGGCAAAACAAATATTTCATCAATATCGTCCGTTATTATTAATGGAAATTTGTCAGAGTGCGCTAAAAAGAAATAAAATAAGCTTGCGATCTATTTATCACTTTTTTGAAACGTATCAATATCAAACTTTTTCTATCGATGATCAAACCGCTGAAATTTATTTTAATGATAAGTTTGAAACATGGGAGGAAAATATCTTTGTAGTCCCGAGAGAAAAGGTGCAAGAATTAGGGATTATTTCATCATAATGCTAAAGCTTGATACATATCCCCCAAACTAACGGTAATCTTTCGGGGATTTTTGACATTCATTCTGGCATGAGCGATAGAAATATTATCGACAATCAGCAAATCATTTTGTTTCCAGTTAAAAATAGACATATGCTGGAAGGTCAAATCGCAAATTTCTTTGACGATTGAAAATGGAATATTTTCTTTATCGACAAAATACATGCTCGTTGCGGGTTTTTTTAATTTCCCGAATAATAATGTCGCGAGTAGTACACTGTAATGGAAAAAAATATTTTGTCGTTTTCGAATTTGCGCGAATACACTGCGAATAACATAAGGGTGCAAAAGTAATAAATTGATGCATTCATCAAGGGTGATAGGATGACGAATAATCCCTGACACTTTGGTATGATATTCCAAATCATCTTTTTTTCCCCATTGGTATTCAAAACCTTGCGCCTTTAACTCCTCTGAGACTTTATCTTTATCATCGGTTTTAAAAATACTGGGCCAAGTTAATGATACGTTTTTCAAAAATCGCGGGCCGGATTTAGGGTAATAATGTACATAATGCATTTGCTTTGATCGTAACAATGTTTTGGTGTCTTCACTAAGACTTCTGAATAAAGCGCGCATATCAAATAAAGGCGTTTCACCGTATATTTGTGGTTCTATCGCACAATAAAAAGCAATCACCTTTGGTCTCATCGGTAAATATGACATTTCAGTATGTGCGAACAAGGGGAAATGATTTGGAATTTCTGTCGATTTAAAAATCCCTTCCTCCAAAGAACTTCTCGGCGAAATACCGAAGGGATAAGAGGACTCTATTTTGATATCTAACGCCTGTAAAATTGCTCGTTTTTCACGAGTCGATTTTATCGGAAAATTTCGGAGTAAAATCGCACCGTGTTGTGTGATTTTTTCTGATAATAATTTTTTATGTTGATGAATTAGGAAAAGTGTTTCATCAAAAGGAGTTGGGGTGTATGGCTCAATTAAT
>JABDCZ010000029.1:0-25089 GCA_013287885.1 Gammaproteobacteria bacterium | reverse complement strand
AATCGCATTTCCTTCCAAATCGATTCTCGCCGCGCCTTCCACTACATTTTTATGGTATGCAGCAGAACTCACATAGTAAGCAAGACTACTCACCATACAAGCTTTATCTCCCAACACGATATCGTCTCTCGTGCTTAAGTGTTTTACTAAATCTTGTTTAATACCAATTTTTAATGGTTGGATCTCTTTCATTTCTTTAAAACAAGCGGGGAAATAAGCTCTTAACAATTCGACACCATATTGTGCGTGCTCAAGCCATGCCGGTTTTTGCTTTGGAGGTCGATTGACTTTTTCAGGGGTTTTATAATTTGATTTTACAATTTTTGGCGTGACCAAAGGCTTCTCTGATGAGCCTAATGATAAAGCTTCTAATTGTTCTTTTAGTGTCAATTTACTCATGCATTGCTCCTACAATATGTGGGTTTCACTTTTAAAAATTCTTTCATAGAATGATGTTTTAACCTAATCTTGCAAAGGAAAACAGTACTCTAATAATTTCTCACACTGAAATCAATATTAAATCATACTTAAGCTATAGACTTTTCTTACAAAAAAATGTTAAATTCTTACGTCGTTAAAAATTTTATGGTGAGGACCATCAAACATGCCACGCAAAAAAGTAAAAAGATCTAGCGCAACAAAAACTTCTGTTAAAGTAAAACGTCAAGTCCAAAGTCTAACAGAATCCTTGGAAAAATCTTTTCGAGAAATCCCAGCTAAAATTGCTGTCCAAACTCAAAAAGATATCATTGCATTAAAACAACAAGAAGCCAAACTACAATCTTCACTACAAAAAATGCAAAAGCAACAAAAAACAATTACTACCAAACAAAGCTCTCTTGCTTCCAAAGATAAACTTACCACCGCTGCGAAAAAACAGTTAAAAGTTTCAAAGAAAGCATCGGATGTTTTAAATAAAGCAATTGCTAACATTTTAAAACAGATTGACCAAAATCGCCAACAAGGCAAATCACTTTCAGAAAAACAAGCGAAATATGTTGCTATCAAAAAGCAAATTATTAAACTCGAGAAAGAATGGACCCAATCTGCTAAACCTGTCAAAACAATTAAACCCGCTAAAGCTGCTGTGAAAGTTCGCAAATCACGTGCTGCCGCTCCAGTCACGACGCATGAAGCAACCGCTTCAGAACCGATGATGATGGAATCAATAGAGTCTATTGAACTCAATTCATAATGGAAAAAAAGTTATTCCTATTTTAATAAAGGTAAGGAACGCGTTATGAATAAATCTCAACTTATTTCAACCATTGCAGAAGGTGCTGGCCTTCCTGTCAATAAAGCAGAAAAAGCATTAGCAGCTACTTTAAACTGCATTGTTGAAACACTTACGCAAGGAGGTTCCGTTTCTTTAATTGGGTTTGGGAATTTTGGCGTTAAAACGCGTGCAGCACGTAAAGTACGCAATCCCAAAACCGGAGAAGAAATGATTATCGAAAAAGCCGTTGTGCCTTTTTTTAAAGCGGGCAAAGGTTTGAAGGAACAGGTCGATACTATTAAGGAATAGTTCTGCATCATTATTCTGAAAATTACTCCAATAGAGACTTTGTTGGAGTAATTTTTTAGAGAACTGTAAGTAAGTGAATTTTTGGGTATGCTTTAACTTATTATTTGTATATGGAAATAAGGAATAGATAACATGGAGTTTAATATGGTTGAAAAAATGGCTATTACAGAAAATCTTGACAGCACAACATTGAGACAAGCCGTAAAAGATACATTGCGAAATTATTTTACCAACATTGGAAGTGAACAACCCGTTGACTTCTATTGCATTTTGCTTGAAGAAATCGAAAGACCCCTACTTGAAGTACTCATCAATCATACACATTACAATCAAGTGCGTATGGCTCAAATTTTAGGTATTTCACGCGGAACTTTACGCAAAAAATTAAAACAATACGGAATGTTAGATTAACCTTTTTAATCAACGTTTCGCTCTTTTTTTATTATCAGGATTGTTGTGGATTTCGCAACAATCCTTTATCTTTGATTAACCCACTGTATTTCTACACATTAAAACGATATAATCTTTCCCGCTTTTTACGCCTGATTTCAATAAAATTTCACCATTAAGTTTAAAAAAAGCAAAAAAATCATACGAGGAGAAAATACAATGCAACGAATGTTAGAGTCTGCAAAATCTGTTGGTCGCTATATTGGTAGTTTTATTTGGAAAAGGCCGACGGATTACCTACCAGCGAAAAAAGAAGAAGATCTCATTGATGTCGAAACACCAGAAATACCCACCATATCAGATTCCAAAACGATAACTATCACAACAAAACAATTGATGAAAGATTATTTAAGTTTTATTTATGCGCCAGAAAATCGTCAAAGGATTCACATTGCGATGGGATTAACCTCCATTGCAACGACCGTCAATTATTTTGCACCCTATCTTTTAGGTAAGTTAACCGAGAGTCTTACGGAAGAAAAAGATAATCTTGGAGAACATCTAGGACAATTATCTGCGGTCCTTTTGTTGTATTTACTTGCGCAAATTATCCCAAATGTGCGGGATCAAATTTTAATTCCGGTGGCATCTAGGAATACCGAACGTTTATTAACTCGGATTACCGAACATCAATTAAATAAATCACTGGATTATCATATTAAAACACAGGAAGGGGATAAACTATATCCTATTCAAAAAAGTTTTTCAGTGGCCAATTTGGGAAATCCTTTACTCATTAGAGTCGCCCCTGCAATTTTAGATATTCTCATCGCGATAATTGCATTGTCTAAGCAATATCATGTGGGAATGGGATTGGGTGTATCGGTACTTTTCGGAATTTATACCGCGTATTGCGGATTAACTACGAAGCCGATCATTGATACACGAGAAGAGCTGATAAAAGCCGGCCCAAAAGCGTGGAATGCTATTACTGAACCGTCCACGCAATATAAAACCATCCATGATTTTAATAAAGTTAATGAGACAATGAAAAAAGTCGCGAAAGTTGTCAAACAATATGCGGATGCCGAAATAAAAGGATTAGTGACTCCTATCAAAATCACTTATGGACACATACTCATCCCACGTATAGGGATGTTCTTAGCACTATTTATTCTGCGAAAACAATTATCTATTGCGGAATTTATCGCATTGTTCGGTTATTTAAATCAACTCTGTTCGACAATTCCGGAAGTCGGTAAAGCGCTCAATGATATATTTGCATCCATCCCAGATTTAAAATATGTATTTAATGAGCTTTCAAAACCCTCTGAAATTATCGACAATTTTCCAGAGAATCCACTCGACATTAAAACTGCACCAAGTATTAAAATAGAAAATCTTGACTTTAGTTATTCAGAAAAATCTAAAATTTTTGATCAATTGACTTTCACCATTCAATCAGGCCAAACCGTTGCATTAGTAAGTGAAAGTGGTGGAGGCAAATCAACTATTTTTAGTTTACTGTATAGATATTATATGCCGACGAACGGAAATATTTATATTAATGACCAAAATATTGGTCAGGTATCATTAACATCTTTACAAAAAAATATCGGATTAGTTGGCCAAAGTCCTAATTTATTTAATGGCACCATTCGTGAAAATATTATATTTGGTGCAAAAAATTCGGATCCTGTGAATGACGAAAAGATTTTTGAATTAGCAACACAATTAAATTTAGCGGGTTTTATTTGTTCTCTTGCTAAAGAAAAGAAGGTTGATTTAGCTAATTTTTCAAAAGGACTTGATGTCGATGCAGGCGAAAATGGCACAGCAATATCCGGTGGACAACGACAAAAAGTTGCGATTTTACGGGGGTTTTTAAAAGATACTCCCATTCGTCTTTTAGATGAAGTGACCGCATCGTTGGATGCCGAATCTAAAACTGCTGTGCTTCAAGGTATTCATCGAATAACAAGAAATAAAACTACCATTATAATTACACATCATTTATCAGAGATCACTTCGATCGATAATATTTTTGTCCTCGATAAAGGAAAAGTCATTGGTGAAGGTACACATATGGAATTATTAAAAAATTGCGCCTTGTATCAAAATCTCTGGTTAAAACAAAATAAATTCGAAGAAAAAGAAGATAAAAATATTCCAATTCCCTCGATCAAAAATTTTAGTGTTTTTAATAAGTTTTGTAATACGCCTGCACCTGACAAAAATCGCATCATCAAGCGATCCGTCAGTTTAGGCCATTTATGAGTGAATAATGTGTTGCAAATCAAAAGTTATGATAGCATGGACGCATTTATGTAGGGGTTGTTGCGTATTGTCATGCCAGCGTGTTTTCCGCTTCCATGACAAGGAACCCCTTATGTAGAGGGTCATCACTGTAATGAAAATTGTAAACTGATCTTTCACTACGTTCAGGATGACAAAGCCTTCAATTATGCAACGAACCGATTTAAAGAGAAAACTTATGTCAGTTTTAGATGTAACCACATTGATTACAAAAGGCGTTCCGAGAGATATAGCAACTGAACTCACTGAAAAAATTAATCATCATCTGAAAAATGCTTCTAAAGAAGAAGCATGGCTTCACATTTCTAGAGAAATAATACATTATCCTTTTTCTTTACATCTTTTTTTATTTCAAACGCTTTTTCCTGAATGGCCAGAAAAATTAGATACAGCCGCCGCCTGGACACCTTCATCCGAAGACATGAAAACCACCAATATTTTTCAATGTATGCAAGAGTTCGATATGCATTCTGTTGAAGATTTTCATCGTTGGTCTATTCAACATGTCGAAAAATTTTGGGGTATGATGCTCGACAAATTACATATTCAATTTGAAAAACCACCTGAAAAAATCTGTGATCTAAGCCTTGGTATTGAAAAACCACAATGGCTCGTCAATGCGAAAATGAATATCGTGAATAGTTGTTTTAATGCATCTAAAGATAAAACCGCGATTATATATCTTAATAAAAATCATCAATTGGAAAAATTATCTTATGGAGAGTTAGAACGTTTAACCAATCGCGTCGCGAATAGTTTAATCAATCAAGGTTTAAAACCAAATGACGGTATTGCCATTTACATGCCAATGACAATGGAAGCTATCGCCATTTACCTTGGTATTATTAAAATGGGTGGAATTGTTGTTGCAATTCCTGATAGTTTTTCTGCTGAAGAAATTGCGATACGTTTCGCGATTGCTGATACTAAAGCAATATTCACTCAAGATTTTATCTTAAGAGAAAATAAAAAAATCCCACTATATGAAAAAACTGTCGCAATAAACAGCCCGAAAACCATTGTTTTATCGGCATCTTCAACAACAGAAATGCCACTTCGAACCATCGATATATTGTGGGATAATTTTCTTGTGGAAAAGAGCGATTTTTCTGCCTACATTACTGAGCCTCATTCGCACACCAATATTTTATTTTCATCAGGCACAACCGCGACCCCGAAAGCCATTCCCTGGAATCACACTACAGGAATTAAATCGGCAAGTGATGCTTTTTTCCATCAAAATATTCAACCCGAGGATATTCTCGCATGGCCGACCAATCTCGGGTGGATGATGGGACCGTGGCTCATCTTTGCAGGACTGATTAATCAAGCAACTCTCGCAATTTATCCTTATTCACCGCGAGATCGCGCATTTGGTGAATTTATTCAAAATGCTAAGGTGACAATGTTAGGAGTGGTCCCCGCTCTCGTTGCCACTTGGCGACAAAATCATTGCATGGAAGGTTTAGATTGGAGAGCTTTACGAAGATTTAGCTCAACTGCGGAATGCTCCAATGCAGAAGATATGTTGTATCTTATGTATCTCGCAGGTTATAAGCCTATTATAGAATACTGCGGCGGTACAGAAACCGGCGGCGCTTATATTAGTAGTACGATGATCCAACCCAATTATCCTTCCGTTTTTACAACACCTGTTATGGGAATGGATTTTGTCATTATTGATGAAAATGGCAATCTTGCTGAAAATGGTGAGGCCGCGCTCATACCACCTTCGATAGGTTTATCTTTTGAATTAATTAATGCCGATCATCATGAAGTGTATTATGCCAACATGCCTACCCTTTCCGATGGTCGCACACTACGTCGGCATGGGGATCATCTTTTGCGTTTACATGATCAACATTATTGTATTTTAGGAAGAGTAGACGATACGATGAAATTGGGCGGAATTAAAATTAGTTCTGCTGAAATTGAAAGAGTTTTAGTCGGTGTAGAGGGTATTATTGAAACCGCAGCGATTGCCGTATCGCCTCCGACAAATGGCCCTAGCAGACTGATTATTTATGCAGCAACTTCACAAAATGTAGATAAAGAAAGTATTAAGAAAACCATGCAAATACGCATTAATCAGCATCTCAACCCTTTATTTAAAATTTATGATATTGTATTAGTCAGGGAATTACCTAAAACTGCTTCCAATAAAATCATGCGTCGTATTTTAAGGAAAAATTATTCATGAAATATTTGATTGGAATGATGATCGCATTAGTAACGATATGCGCCTTTTCAGATTCCATTACACTTTATGATGACGCAAAAGAAGGCGCTAAAGAAATTGGTACTATTGATTCTGCAACAGGGATTGTCGCTATCTTTTTCTCAAAAGATAATAATTGGGTAAAAGTAGGAGATCCTCAAAATGGTAATACTGGGTGGATTAAAGCAGGCGATTTAGGTTTTGATAATAATATTCTAGGATTGACGTTTACCGAGAAAGACTTCAATGCATCAGTCCCAGCTCAAACTTACAAATTAGAATTGGGACAAGAACAAAGTTTAACGGCAGATCAAACGGTTGCTTTTTTTAAAGAACTTCATACGAAACAAGCTGCGATTCAAAAAGCTTTACAAGATATGGTAACCCTCATTTTTTCAGACAAATCAATCAATGTTCCAGTGTTGATGCCTGTACTTTTTATTCCGGAAAAAAACTTACCCTTAGAAAATCCGAATGAAGTTCTCTCTGAATGAACTACAACAAGCTTTTATTGATGGTTTACTCAATAAAAATGACGATATTTTACGTATTATTAAAGCACCCAAAGATTGTTGCGTTAAAAAACGTTTTGCCGTATATCAAAATAGTATTTTTGCTTCTCGGCAAAAAATTTTAAAAAACATTTATCCTGTTTGTCAAAAATTAGTAGGAATTGATTTTTTTAATTATATGGCAAATCAATATTTTCATCCCGGATCCCAATCATTGAATGAATATGGCCGTGATTTTCCTGAATTTATGCAGGATTTTGAACCTCTACAATCCCTACCTTATCTTCCGGATGTCGCGCGATTTGAATGGGCTTTTCATGCAAGTTTCACCGACGCTGATGTAAAAATAACGAAAGAGGAATTACAAGAAGAAAGTATCCTTGGATTAAATACTGGTTCTTATTTATTATTTTCGCGTTATCCTGTATATCGTATTTGGGAAATGAATCAATCGGATGCATCTCAAAATGAAATTCTCGAGATCATTGAAGCAAATCATTATTATTTAATTGTGAGACAGCATTTTGATCGCAAAATAATAACGTTAAACAATGAAGATTGGCAAATTTTACATTGGCTGCGACAAAAAATTTCGTTCCGAAATTTATGTCATCAAATGATTGATACATTCCCCGATATTAATATTTTAGAGAAATTAACTTATTTTTTTAAAAAAGGATTAATAGCAATTCATGCAAAATGTTATTCATACCCTTTCGCATCTTTTTCAAAAACGCCAATATAATGATCTAAACGAATGACTTCTGTTTTAATAGTTCCATCGTCATATAAATCAATCCAGCGAAAGCCAGGCGGTAGATTATCCAAAGCAAAATCTGCATGATTTTTCTTAAACTGAATGCAAGTGGAAGGAGTGCCAAAACAAGGAATATCGTTGACTGTTCCCGTTATCTCTTGATGTGCATGACCGAAAAAAACCGCTTTTACATTTTTGTAGGCGCTTAAACGCTTCCAAAAGTTTTCTTTATTGGATAATCCAATTTTATCTAACCACTGACTTCCGACCGCGATCGGATGATGATGAAAAAAAATGATGCTATAAAGATGTGGATGTGACTGCAAGCAATTCTCTAAAAAATTGAATTCTTGTTCATCCAGATAACCTTCTACGCATTTCGGTTTTTGAGAATTTAATAAGATAATTTGCCAAGGTTCTAGAATAATATGCTTCTTTGGAAATAAGCTTTTCATGGCAACGATATCATCATGATTACCAGGAATCGCATATACTGGCACATTCAGTATCTTTAATATTTCAATAAAACTTTCATAAGATTTTTTCGAATTATCTTGAGATACATCCCCGCTTGCAATAATTATTTTAGGTGTTGGATTTAAGGATTGAATGCGTTCAATAATGGCGGACAAACTTTCGTGGGTATTAACACTGAGCAGTGATTGTGTCAGGCTTGAAAAAAGATGACAATCGCTAATTTGCACTATTCGTTTCGGAGATTTTGCCATTTAAGCACTCTCTGTGATAATATTGCTCAATATTAATAAAATGCAGAGATTAAATAGTTACCTATTATCATATCATAGATACTCAGAAAATATTAAAGAAAACTACTCACATTGCATTTCGGATAAACTTCTAAGATAATGACGATCGAAATGGACAATCGTATAAAAAGGATATTTATGCAAAGAAATTTATTTGAAATTTTTCAAACAAAAGTGCAAACGCTTTTAAAAGAATCTGAAGAACCTATTCATATTGAAGATCTAGAAAATATAGAAATCTATATTAAAACCGCAGAACTCATGCTAAAAGCCCCCAAAGAAAATAATTTAGCATTACATAATTTGATTATCGCGTTGATTGATAAAAAAATCGGAGAACAACAAAAAAAATTAAATCCGATAGAAAATAAAACGGAAGTTAATAAACCAAAAGAAATCAAACATCAAAATATGACATTGGAATTTGTGAAACAAATGAATGAATTGAATAAACAGAACAAAGAATTAAAAGATAAAAATTTTAAAATAAACGAAGAGATGAAAGAAGTAAAAAATACATTACATGAAAAAAATAAAGAAATTGAAAATGCAAAAAAACAAATTGAATTAACTGATATTCAGATCGAAGAAATGCAAAAGCACATACAAGAATTACTGAACTCAAAAAAACCTGATGATACAAAAACAAATGAACAAATTGAAAAAAAAGAAATTGAAAAGATAATCACCAAACACAAGACCAAGACAGCAAAACCATTCGGTTCTTGGAGCTTTACTCGCACAGTGAGTAAATTGGATTCTTTATTAAATCAAGATAAGACTAATCCATATGTTTCAAAAAATGCTATCAAAAATTGTATGATTTCTTCAGAAAGAATAGAGTTTTTCCAAAATCCACCTACTGACCGTAGCAAAATTTCGCAAACAGAAAAATTTATTTGTGAGTTATCAGATACTTGTTCTAAAAAATCATCGGTTTAACCACAGAACCGTCGTCCCGCGACTTGTTCGCGGGATCCAGAGTGGCATATCCGCTGCTACTGGATCCCTTAGGACTTGCCGCGGGACGACGAGTTCTTTGACTTGTGTAGAGACCTCAGATGCTTCGCGGGGGATTAGCATTTTTACGATCGAAATCGTAGCTACTTATAAATTCATATGCATTTTTTATATCTGGCGTTAGCTCACGATCTTTTTGTAAGAAAGGCACTATTTTACGAAAATCAGAATATAAAGTTTTCGTAGATTTACCCAACTTTAATCCAGGCGTTTGTAATTTTTTGAGATTAATTGCTTGGCTCGCATGTATCAATTCAAATCCCATAATTTGATATAGATTATCAACTATTTTAATGAGATGTTGCACTACCAAAAGTGAATTGGTAGCCGTATCTTCGATTTCTCCTGCTACAGGGTACGAAATCGTTGAGACAGGAATACTTTGCTGTTGTATATCCGTATTTAAATACATAATTGGTTTTTGAATCGCAGCAAAAGCAATCGTTGCTTGATCGGGCGAAAGAAAACGCGATATTTGATTAATGCAGAATGAGCCCAATTTCACAATACGTTGTGTGCTACTTGCTGACATATGACCTAATGCGATATTTAATCTTTCAATATTTAAGACCCATGAAATGGGTTCAAAATTAGCAGTAGGAATGACAGCTCCTGATAATTTACCATCGCTGACGTAATAAGTTTTTTCCTGAGGCGAAGCATTTTCATTTGGTGAAATATCAATGATAACTGCAGGATTATCGTCTGAAGAATTTAATTGAATAGTAAGATCTTGTTTTAAGTCTTTTAGTACATCACGAGTTGCACCACTGACTTGGCTTGCAGTACGGAAACTAAGAGGATCTTGAAGCGCCCGTTTGGCTGATGTATCCAAAAGATAACTTCCCTGAAGATAAGTAATAATGTTATCAGCCGAAACTCCTTGGCCAGGAAAAGGACGTATTGTGCGCACAGGCTGAAGAAGCGGAGCAACATTTCCATTTATTCCTTCTAGGCTTAATGATACTAATAAATCGTATTTATTTATCAATTTTTCGACATCGTAAACGGCTAAGGTAGCCATACCTGCGGTATAAGCATTAGAACTAAAGATGGAAAGCGCATCTTTAGCAAAAAGATGTAAAGGCTTAAGACCTGCTTTTTTTAAAGCAACTGTCGCTGACATTTTTTTTCCTTTGTACCAGACATCACCCTTGCCAGTCATCGCAAGGCCAATATGCGCAAGAATCGTAATATCCGCTTCACCGATTGATCCACCAGATGGAAAAATCGGGGTAATATCGTTATTTAAAAATGCGGCAAACATTTCCACAACAGAGGGTTGAACACCAGCGTTACCGAGGAGAAGCGTGTTGAGTCTAGCGACCATCGCTGCGCGCACGACCTCACGAGAGGCATTAGGTCCTACCCCTGCGCTTGTCGCATAAATATCATTCATATTAAATTGCTCGGATTCTTTTCGAGCTTCCGCTGTTAAAACGTTTCCTTTAAAAATGGTTTTATCTTTGTTTAGACCAACGCCTCGATTTAATCCGTATATAGGCAAATCTTTTTCTGCGGCCAACAATAGCAGTTGATGCGATCGTTTAACTTTTACCAATGCGCCATTATCAATTTTTACGAAAACATTTTGCCTTGCAACTTTGACGACTTCCTCTATTGTTAAATTTTTTCCATCCAGAATAACGGGTTCTGTTTGTATCGCATTGGAAGCATAGGCAAGATGTGTAACGCATAAAGTAAAAGTAATAAGAAATACTTTCCTCATTACTAAAATGAAGTATCTCATTTGCAACCCTCGTTGTGATTTTTTGTACTATTTTGTCATTTTTCAAAAATGATCGTTATTTTATCATATATTGGCGTTATGGTATATATGCGAGGGGATTGTAAGTAATCTGTCATGCCAGCATGCTTTTATGCCACCTTTAAGCATGCTGGCAGGCATCCAAGAGACTTCGCTACGTGCCCACTGGATTGCCACCTCTCGCTACGCTCAGCTGGCATGACAAAGCCTCTAATTATGCAACAACGCCAATTTAGAATGGGCAATATTATAAATCTAAAATGGTGGTAACTTACCAATAATATCTTTTACCCAATACATGGCTTGGAAATTATTGGATAAATGTCCTGTTGCCAAATAAATATGCTTAAATCCTTTTTCATATAATTCCTTTGCATACTCCTGCCCTTTTATTACATCGTTTAAATCTGAATCAATATAAACCGGTATATTTAAATCATAGCAATTGATATCAACTTTAAATGATCGAATAGAATTATACGTTGCAACTACCTTTCCTTTTGTAAGTCCATAAAGAACCCACGCATCGGTAATAACGCTATCATCATCAATGAAAATAAAATCTGCAGATTTTTTTTTATTTTCTAACAAGATAATTGGTATATAAACGGCAAACGCTTTCGGTATCATTTTTAGCCCTATTTTTTCACTGCGTTCACGAATATGATAATCTTCATGCCGACTTGTTACCAAATACGCACGACCAGCAATGTTCAGTCTTTCAATAATATCCAATCCACTTTCATTACAACCAATAAATTCATAATCAATTAAAAAAAGATTTATAGCTGCAAGAGTATTTTTATCAAGCGCCAATAGATCTTGTGGGCTATAATAATTGATGAATTTTAAATTACCATGAATATCATAAAACCGTTTATTCCATACTTGATGAATAGATTCATCATCATCTACGATAACTATGGTATCTTTCGATTGCACCGTTAATTGAGAAAGAAACCATTTCGACGGAGCAACCTCAGGTAATAAAATCTCAATAATAGTACCAGCACTTTCTTCCATTAATCTAATGTTTAGTGTACCGCCCCACTCTTTCTCGACCATTTTAATAGCGTGGGGTAATCCGAGTCCATGTCCGTTTTCTTTCGTAGAAAACCGTTCGCCATTAATAATCTTATGCAAGCTCTCTTGTGGTATACCACATCCGTTATCATGTATGCGAAATAATAATTTACTTCGATTTTTAACATCCAAAATACTCAAATCGACTTTTATTTGATCTGCCTCTGCTTCTTTTGAGTTATCTATAAGATTTGATAATACCCTCTTAAAAGTAGATGATGATATTACTGCAAATTTTCCGTAGGCATCTTCATCAATATTTATCAATAATTTTAACGTATCATTTCTATACTGGGCTCTTTTCTCTGATATCAAGCTTAACAGAAGTTCTGATATCAACTCAGGTTTTATATCTATAACATTGCCATTGTTTTCCTGATTTTTCGAGTGTTTATACTGAGTCAATAAATTATTTGCGATATCATTTATGCGATTTGCCGCATTACGAATAACAATTCTTTGCTGTTCAGGAATATTCTGAATATCTTTTATAATAATGTCCAATGCAGTTAAAGGTGAACGTATATCATGTGCAACCCCAGCCGCAAGATCTATCAGCGCATTCATTTTTTCAGCTTCAATACGTCCACAATATTCTTCTTTTAGATTTACCAATAACCTTTCAAAAGCTTCTTTTATTTCGACCAACTCTGCGGGGGCATTTATAATATCATTTATACGTGGTGTTGAGGATGCATGAACCATTGATATTCCAGATATACTATTCTTTATCACCAATATATTGATAAGTAGCCTCTAAATTTTTACAGTCTTTTATTGATTTATAATACATTGAAACATATTTAGAAAATTGTGTTTTTTCATAATCAGGCATTATCACGGTTTTATCATTATCAATAACGATAAATGTTTCTTCTTTACCTGATGCCATAAATAATATATGCCGTAATTCAGAGAAATCTGAAATAATCATTGATGGCACGATAAGCTGGGATAGCATGGTATGAATTTTCTGTAAATTATTTTTTTGCTTTTCTTGGTCATCAAATTTATTGAGGTAGAGACCAACAGCCAATGTTGTAATCAAAATGACGAAGCCACTGCTAAAGATGAATAACTACATACAATAATGAAAAACAGCATCAAAACATTTCGCATAATATAATTCGCATGTTGAAGTAAATTCTACCCCCCTTTACCAATCCATTAATTGAGGGAAATCTAATGACATTGGTTTAATATGATAATTTTTGGGAGAAGTTTGATTTAAAAGATGCATTACAAAATAATCCCACTGACGACGCATGTAATATGGGTGATCAAAAGTTGATCTGTGATTTTGGTTTGGCATAATTAACATATCAAAATCTTTATTGTGTTTAATCAATGCATCCACTAATTGTAATGTTGCGCACGGGTGCACATTATCATCCATCTCTCCGTGAATCAGTAAAAGTTTCCCTTCTAACTTATCTGCATGGTATGCGTTACTTTGCTCAGCATAGGTATCAGTATTAAGTCCGTTATATTTTTCGCCATAACTCGCAGGATAACAACGTAAATCATGATTACCAGCTGCTGCGACCCCGACTTTAAAAAACTCGGGATACATTAGCATGGCACGTGCTGCTGCAAACGCACCGCCTGAATATCCAGTAATACCTACCCTTTCTAGATCAATACAGTCGTATTGGTATGCTAGTTCTTTTATTGCTATTACATGGTCAGGAATACCGCAATCACTCATGTTCTCATAAGTTATATCATGAAAACATTTTGACCTTCCTGGGGTTCCAAAGCCATCAACATGAATAACAATAAATCCAAGTTCAGCCAATGCTTGAGCAGTCCATGTTGATCTAAAAATTGCTCCATATAAGGTAAAATATGGAGACGTGCGAAAAACTTGAGGGCCTGGATAAATGTGGTCAATGATAGGGTATTTTTTGTTTGGGTCAAAATTTGAGGGAAAATAAATATTCCCGTAGATTAAATTTTCTCCATCCCTACCCGTAACAGAAAAGCGTTTAGGTGGAACCCAATTTAAAGCTGATAACCCCTGAATATCTGCTGTTTCAAGATGACAAATTAATTTGCCGTCTAGTGATTTCAAGATATTGACAGGGGCAGTATTTATTGTTGAATAAGTATCTAAAAAACAGTTTTTATCTGGTGAAATATAAATTGAATGATGTGCTCTCTCATTGGTAAGACACTCTAATTCTGTGCCATCCAAATGACAGCGGAAAAGTTGTCTATAATACGGATCAATATTTTTATTGTATCCACAAGCAGTAAAATAAAGCCAATTATTTTTTGCATCAAAAAAATGAACTTCTCTAACACACCAATCCCCTTCAGTAATTGCCCATTTTACCGTATTGGATTCTCGATCGTACAAATATAAATGAGAGTAATTACTCCGTTCAGATAACCATATAATTTCGTTTCTGTCTTCCAAAATAATTATTTGATGAGGCCATAAAAAATGCTGGCTAGGTTCTATATATGTTTTAGCGGTTTCTCTAACTAACGTTCTTATAATTCCAGTATTTGTATCAGCAACAAAAAGTATAAGTTCTTTTGATCCTCGTGCTTCACGCAAAAAATAGATTTTTTGATTATCTTGGCTCCACCATACCCATTTAAATTCAATTGGTGTTAAATATGGGGATAAAAGTGGTTCCATTTTCAGAGGAATAGTTTTTTTATTTAAAACATCAACGATGATTAGTTCAGCAAGAGGCAAATCTTCATCGCCTGAAAAAGACATACGATAACTATGTAACAAAGGTCGTTGGCTATCCTGGGGCGAATTCTGCAAAATATGTAATGTTTTAACCTTACGCTGATCCAATTTATGAGTAATTATTTTAGTAGAATCTGTAGACCAAATTGCAACCGGCGGTGAAACAATATTTTCTAAACGTTGTGTAACTGCATGCGTGTTTGTTTCAGGCGAAGACGCATAATCATAGTACTGCTGACCATCGCTTGTTAACTGATAATCTTGTTGAGATTTTAAATCCGTTAAATAAATATTATGATCTTTTATCCAAAATACCCAATTATTATCGGGTGACTTTAATTTATCAGGCGAGATTTTTTCATATTTTATTAAAGTTTTCTCACTAATATCGTAATGCCACTTATCTTTTTCATAAGTAAAACATAGCCGTAAAGGATTTTCTTTCATTGAAAATCGATCCAAAGGGACATTTACATTACTCTTTTGAGTCTGGCATGAAAGTACGTCTATTAATATTTGATAATCAAGAATTGATTCTTTTTCTCCTGTTTGGAGGTCGACTTTTAACAATACTTTTCGACTGATTGACTCTTGAAAATAATAAAGTGCATCATGAGTCCAATAAGGGAACAGGGTACTATTTAAAACATCATTTTGTAAATTCCATGGAAAAAACTGTTCCGCTCGTTGGTATGTGACATACATATCATCTTTCTGATTTGTTATGATTTTTTCGTTAGTTATATTCACCTGAGCTTTCATACTAAAAAACGATTATTATTCTATGCTGGATAATTTTATTAAAAACAAGTTTTAAACGGCCTGAATTCAGTATGTATAATACACTGGCCATCAAACTAAGTCGACTTAATTAAGTATTTTCTTATTAATCGATTTATTAAGTATTGCGCAACAAATATCATCACAATTCATTTTTAAATAAATCTTCGACGCTTTCCCTTTTTCGGATGATATAAGCTTTATTTCCATCAATCATAATTTCCGGTGGGCGAGGACGCGAATTATAATGTGAACTCATCGAAAATCCGTAGGCGCCTACATTCAGAATCGCAAGTAAATCACCCTCATTAATGGCTAACAATCTTTCTTTTCCAAAAAAATCTCCTGATTCACAAACTGGGCCCACGACATCATAAAGTTTTTTTTCTTCATTATTCACAGTAAGCGGAACGATGTCATGCCAGGCGTCATAAAGGGAAGGTCGCATTAAATCATTCATTCCCGCATCAATAATGGCAAAATTTTTATGTGTCGTATGTTTCAAGTATTCAACACGCGTCAACAGTATTCCTGCAACAGCCACCATCACACGTCCGGGTTCAATAAAAATTTCGAAAGAATTGTGATTAAATTTATTTTTGATGGCTGCGACATATTCTTGAATAGAAGGCGGATTTTCATCATGATAAGTCACACCTAATCCGCCACCCAGATTAAGATGTTGTAATGGAATACCTAAACTTTGTATTTGCTGCGTCAGCGACAACATTCGATCCATCGCCTCAATAAACGGAGATAATTCTGTTAACTGTGAGCCAATATGACAAGCGAAGCCAATCAGTTTTACATGAGAAAATTCGTTTAGCTTTTCGCAAAGCGGAATAATTTGACTGTACTCAATCCCAAATTTATTGCTATTTAAACCTGTTGCAATATAAGGATGCGTTTTTGGATCTATGTTAGGATTAATACGAAATGCGATGGGTGCAATCAAATTTTTTCTAGCAGCGATCGATTGTAAACGATGTAGTTCGGGGATTGATTCCACATTAAAACAACCTATGCTCACATCAATTGCGTGTTCAATTTCATGCGTCTTTTTCCCAACACCTGAAAAAACGATTTTTTTAGGGTCCCCACCTGCTTTTAATACACGCTCTAACTCACCTGACGATACGATATCAAATCCCGCACCTTTTTCTGCAAAAAATTTCAAAATCGAAATATTGGAATTTGCTTTGACTGCATAACAAATGCGATGTGGCATATTGGCAAATGATTTTTCAAATAACTCCCATTGGGTATTTAAAGCATTTTTCGAATAAACATATGAAGGAGTTCCAAATTCGGTTGCAACATCGCTTAATTTAATATCTTCCCCAAAAAGATTTGAATTTTTATAATGAAAATTTGACATAAATCGCCTATATTAGAATCATGAAAACATCTATTTCACTTCATGATAACACCGTTCACCTTTGGCGTGTATGGCTAAACGATTTTACTTTCGAAGTACAAAATTTAATCGACTTATTAAGCACGGATGAACAATTACGGGCGACTCGCTTTCATTTTGAGATACATCGTGAACGTTTTATCATTGCGCGCGCATTTTTACGAAAAATTCTTCATCTTTACACGGGCATGTCTCCCGAAATTATCGCATTTTCCTATGGTCCACACGGCAAACCAAGTATTGATTATCCCATTCAATTTAATCTTTCTCATTCGGATTGTGTCGCGGTTTATGCCATCACACTGCAAAAAGAAATCGGGGTCGATGTTGAAAAAGTGACAGACCATTTTAAAGAAGGTATTGCAAAACGATACTTTCAGCCAGATGAATATGCCGCATTAATGAATCTTGCGCCATTAGATCGTATTCGCCTATTTTATCATTTGTGGTCACGCAAGGAAGCCTTACAAAAAGCGACGGGGAATGGATTATTTGAAAATTCAGAAAATGTAACTGATCGTTTTCATGTGGAAAATTTTTTTGTACATGAAAATTTTGAAGCAGCATTTGCAATGACTCCTCCCATTCATCACATCGAAAAATGGCATTGGACAAAAGAAGGTTATACCCATTTCAGTTGAGCTGCTTTCGTGATCTCCAATTTTAATTTATTCCTTGGTTCCTCATAACCAATAATATTCTGAATTTTTTCATTATCCTCATTTGATAAAATATTCTCAGGAATGTGTGGAAGTATTTGATGAAATTCAGGTTCAACAAGATGTTTTTTTGGAACAATAGTTTTTTTACCATGTACTATATTATTCAAAAAGTTTTGCAAAGACCTCGTGCTACTAAATGTAATTAATATCATTGGTTTTCCGATTGGCTCAATTAACATTTGTGAAACAACACCTGAAACAATACTCACCACGCATGTATTGAGTTGATCACCAAGGACTGGTGCAAGGCTTTTCAACAAAACTGCATATTCAGGTGCAATCCATTGTGCGGTATTTGCTATAATAATTCCCGTTAAACGAAATTGTGAAAGCATAGTCGCAGCTACCGTACCAACCACAATTTGTACCCCATAATGCGCCGCATAATCCATCAAATAAAAACTATAACGTTGTAAATAAGATTGTGCTGAGATTCTTTTCCATTCTTTATCAATATGATCGGCTGTTTCAAGACCGGCATTTCGCCAACGAAGATTAAATTGAACCGTTGCAATAAAATCGATAAAAGTGTTGTAATATTCTTTTTTTAAATCATCACTTAACAATGAAGTATTTTTAAGGCATGTGACTCTTTGACATAATTTGTAGAGCGAACTATTTTCAGGAGAACGCACACGATAGGAATCTTCAATTCGGGTCATCATATAAAGTAATGTACCAAAACGAACTTTGTATGCACGTTCTTTTGCTTTTTCTGCTTTATCATCTGAAAGACATAGTTGATTCAGCACTTCATCAATAATGACGATACGTTTAATATCTTTATCGCGAGTTTCATCGACTTTTCCGAAACCAAAATACGTTTTTTTAGGCTTATATTCTTCAGCGATTTTAATAAAATTTTTCTTTAAGCTTTCGATTGCTGGAGGATTTTTTAAAATATTTTGAAAATATTTTTTTAAAAATAAATTAATTTTGTTTAGGATATCTTGTACTTCTTCAACTTTAAACGTACGTAATCCATCCATATTTCTGGGGTTTTCTTTGATATGTTCATAGAGACGAAATAAATATACGGTTGCTTCATAATCAGTAATGGCTTGAATAGTCGTAATATTCAAACATTTTTTTAATAAAAGATATAATTCACTTTTGTCGGGGCAAGTATATTTATATTCTTGTTCAATCAAGAGTAATCCAAATAAACAGCTGCCTAATGCAGCATCATGTTCATATTTTTCTAGTTTGTTATCTTGAAAAGAGGAAACGAAATCAATAATTTGTCTACGTTTTTCATTGTTTACATTGCTTTTTTGAAGGGTATAGTCTTTTTTTAGATGAAATAGTTGTTCATTTAAATCCATCGGAGTCGGTTTAAGATGTGGCATATGTAGTTCCCTCGCATAAAAACACCCTGTATATTTTTTAATAGTATGCTATTTAAGTTAAGAGAAAATTAAGACGCGAAGAAGAGTTAGGGTTTTATTTGTACAAAAAATTGATTCCCGCGGAAGCGGGAATCGAGATTAAGGTTATATTCTAATGCGTTAGTTTTTTATAACGAATACGATGGGGTTGTTTTGCCGCATCCCCAAATCGTTTGATACGATCTTCTTCGTAATCTGTGTAATTTCCAGTAAAAAAGTTCACTGTGCTATCACCCTCAAAAGCAAGGATATGCGTCGCAACCCGGTCCAAAAACCAACGATCATGTGAAATAATCATAGCTGAACCTGGAAAACCTAATAAGGCTTCTTCGAGCGCACGTAGGGTTTCAACATCTAAGTCGTTGGTAGGCTCGTCGAGTAATAGAACGTTACCGCCACTACTTAAGACTTTCGCTAAATGCACACGATTGCGTTCGCCACCGGAAAGATCTTGAATAAACTTTTGTTGATCGTTTCCTTTAAAATTAAATCGTCCAACATAAGCACGTGAAGGAATTTGATAAGTGCCGATTTGCAAAATATCTTGCTCGTTAGAAAGCTCTTGCCAAACCGTTTTCTTCCCATTTAATGAATCACGACTTTGATCAACATAAGCGATTTTAACGGTTTCACCTACTTTAATCGTACCGGTATCTGGCGTTTCGACACCCGCTAACATTTTAAAAAATGTAGATTTGCCCGCACCATTGGGACCAATAATACCGACAATCGCGCCTTTTGGAACTTGGAAGGTAACATTTTCAAATAACACCCGATCGCCAAAACGCTTGCTGATATTATCAATTTCAAAAACAACATCACCTAATCTAGGACCCGGTGGAATATATAACGATTGCGTTGCATTGCGTTCTTCTTGATAGTCTTTCGAATTTAATTCTTCAAAGCGTGCGATACGTGCCTTACTTTTTGCTTGTCTACCTTTAGGATTGCTGCGTACCCATTCGAGCTCTGCCTTTAAGGTTTTTTGAAGAGCCGATTGTTGACGCTCTTCTTGTTCTAGACGTTTTTCTTTTTGCAAAAGCCACGAAGAATAATTTCCTTCATAAGGAATACCAGCACCTCGATCCAATTCTAAAATCCAACCTGCCGCATTATCCAAAAAATAACGATCGTGAGTGACGGCAACGACTGTGCCAGGATACTCATGTAAAAAATGTTCGAGCCATGCCACACTTTCTGCATCTAAATGGTTAGTCGGTTCATCCAACAATAACATGTCCGGTTTGGATAACAATAAACGACATAAAGCGACACGTCGTTTTTCACCACCGGATAAGGTGGCAATATCTGCATCCCAGGGAGGTAAACGTAGCGCATCCGCTGCGATTTCTAATGTTCTTTCGATTTCCCAAGCGTTTCTTGCATCAATTTCATTTTGCAACCGGCTTTGCTCATCGAGCAATTTATTCATTTCATCATCTGACATCGGTTCTGCAAATTTCATGCTGATGTCATTAAAACGATTGAGTAAATCAATGGTATCTCCTAAGCCAGATTCCACATTTCCGCGCACATTTTTATTATGATCTAATTGAGGTTCTTGCGGTAAATAACCAATTTTAATATTAGCATCCGGTCTTGCTTCTCCATTAAATTCTTTATCAATTCCCGCCATAATTCTTAAAAGAGACGATTTTCCGGATCCATTTAAACCAAGAACACCGATTTTTGCACCAGGATAAAATGACAACCAAATATTTTTTAAAATTTCACGTTTTGGTGGGACGACTTTACCGACCCCTTGCATAGTGTAAATAAATTGAGGCATGTTTAAGTTCTTTTAAGTTTGATCTGCCATAAATAAAACAGCAGAAGTGAATGACTGGCGCGAGTGAAAAAGCCCATGTCATGCCAGCATGTTTTTAGCTGGCATCCAGCGGGGCTTGTCTGGATGCCAGCTAAAAACATGCTGGCATGACAGATTTTCGCAATAGCTACTATTTACCTTTCTTTTTTGCTTGCTTAGCAGCACGCTTTTCTTTCAAAGTTTTTTGTGCTGGTTTTTTCTGGTCTTTCTTTGTATCTTTGGTACCCATAGTGAAATCCTCTAAAAAAATCAATTAAAACAAACTCATTTTCATATTTCAATGACTATTTGTTTTTATCGAATTTATTTTTCGACTTTTTGAAACCAGAACTTTCTTTTTTAAAGCCACTTTCTCTTTTAAAGCCGAAACTTTCCTTCTTGAATCCAGACCCTTCTTTTTTAGAGCCTGATCTTTCTTTTTTGAAACCGCCTTCTCTTCTAGAATCAGAATCGTCTTTTCTAAAGCTCGATCTTTCTTTTTTGAAACCACCTTCTCTTCTAGAACCAGAATCATCTTTTCTAAAACTTGATCTTTCTTTTTTGAAGCCATCTTCTCTTCTAGAACCAGAATCGTCTTTTCTAAAGCTTGATCTTTCTTTTTTGAAACCGCCTTCTCTTCTAGAATCAGAATCGTCTTTTCTAAAGCTTGATCTTTCTTTTTTGAAACCGCCTTCTCTTCTAGAACCAGAATCATCTTTTCTAAAACTCGATCTTTCTTTTTTGAAACCACCTTCTCTTCTAGAATCAGAATCATCTTTTCTAAAGCTTGATCTTTCTTTTTTGAAACCGCCTTCTCTTCTAGAACCAGAATCGTCTTTTCTAAAATTCGAACTTTCTTTTTTGAATCCACCTTCTCTTTTAAAACTAAGACTGGAATTTTCTTTTTTAAAACCAGATCCATTTTTAAAATTTGATTTTTTCTTTTTACGTTTTTTACTGGGCGCCGCGCTATTCAAATTCTTTGTGGGTTCTAGTCCTTCAATCATGGAAACTTCAATGGTTTTTCCGACATAACGTTCGATTTTTTGAACGTGTCTACCTTCCGAACTCAACGCAAAAGATATCGCAATACCTTTTTTTCCAGCCCGACCTGTACGTCCAATCCGATGAACATAATCTTCAGAAAACTTTGGCAAATCAAAATTAATAACATGTGTGACATCTTGTACATCTAGTCCACGTGCTGCAACATCGGTCGCAATCAAAAATTGAATTTTTCCACGACGTAATTTTTCAACGGTTCTATTACGAATACTTTGTTTAAGATCTCCATGCAATGGCATCGCTAAAAAACCTTGATCTATCAAATCCTGTGCCATCTTATCGCAATTGATTTTGGTAGCCGTAAAAATAATGCCTTTATAAATCTGCGTTTGTTTTAAGAAATGCTGTAGCAATCGCATTTTATGCGCCAGATTATCTGCAATATACAATTCTTGTTTAATCTCTACCGGTGTAATTTTTTCATTAGAAAAATCAATACGGGTGGGATTTGTTAATAATTGTTGAATAATATTGCCTAATCTATCATTTACCGTTGCGCTAAATAATAAAGTCTGACGATTTTTAGGAGTGGCTTTCGCAATAAGTTTGACATCGTCAATAAAACCCATATCTAACATCCGATCTGCTTCATCAAGTACAAGCATTTCGATTTCTGATAAATCTAAACGACGATTTTCCATGTGATCTAACAAACGTCCTGGGGTTGCGACAATCATATCAACGGACCCAGAAAGACCCTTTAATTGCTGACGATATGGCATACCACCCACTAAACTAATTAATTTAAACTGTAAAAACTTCCCATACTTATCTGTCGCATCTTTAATTTGGGTGGCCAATTCGCGAGTGGGAGTTAAAATCAAAATTCGTGGTTTCTTGCTTTGTGTAGTTGTACTTAATCGTTGTAAAGCAGGCAGAACAAATGCCGCGGTCTTACCAGAACCTGTCTGAGATGAAGCAACGATATCTTTACCGCTCAAAATATCCGGTATAGAACGCGCTTGAATAGGAGTTGGATTTTTATAACCACACATTCCGATCGCTTTAAAAATATGTGGGTTGAAATTAAATTGTGAAAAAGACATGTTTTTTCCTCTAAGAATGCGTACAGATGATCGCACTTTGCACAGAAAATAGCAAGTGTTCGTTTAAATCGCGTCTTGTAAAATAGAAATGATAGGTATAAAGTGACCTATTGATTTTATTAGGATTATGGCTAATGAATATTCAAGATGTATACGCAGCAGATGCGCTCTTGAAGCCTTATTTATTCAAAACTCCCCTCATATTTTCACATCTTCTCCATAAAAAATCCAAAAAACAAGTTTGGCTTAAACTCGAAACCCAGCAACCGACCGGCTCTTTTAAGCCAAGGCCCGCATTCCATAGCATTTTAAAACACTTGGATGATGCGAGAAAATGTGTTGAAAAGGTCATTTTAGTTGAAGAAGAAGACATTGTTAACGCGACTCGTTTTATGCTTGAACAACACAAACTGGTAGTTGAACCAGGAGGCGCAGTCGGCATCGCGGCTTTATTACGAGGCCAAGTGACGACCACGCATTGTGTCTGTATAATAAGTGGCGGCAATCTTCAAGTATGGAAAGAATAACTTTTAAAAGTAACGTTTAATAAGAGGAAATGGTATGCAAGCTGTATCTCCCGCTGAACCCGAACAATTACGTCGGTGTTTATCCGCATTTGATCTCACATTGTTAGGGATTGGCGCTATTATCGGTGCTGGTATTTTTGTCATGACAGGGATCGCGGCAAGCACGCAAGCGGGACCCGGTGTCATTTTTTCTTATGTTTTAGCAGGTTTAGTCTGTGCTTTCTGTGCTTTTTCTTATGCAGAATTAGCTTCAAGTGTGGGTGGTTGCGGCGGTGCGTACGGTTATGCATACATCAGCATCGGAAAATTTATCGCTTGGGTTATTGGTTGGGATTTACTTTTAGAATATGGAATGGACGCCGCAACCATTTCTATCGGATGGTCCGGATATGTTACCCATACTTTAGAAGCATTTGGTATTCCTCTCCCCAAAACGCTGACAACTGATCCTTTTAACGGTGGCATTGTCAATTTGCCAGCGATGATTGTTATTTTATTACTCGCATCGCTTTTATCGATAGGCACGAAACAGGGTTCGATTTTTAATAATTTTATTGTTTATATCAAATTATTAGTCATTGCACTTTTTATCGGAATTAGTTTTTTTCATTTTAATCCCGACAATTGGCATCCTTTTTTACCTTTTGGATACCAGGGTATTGTGAATGGGGCTGGATTAATTTTCTTTGCCTATATTGGTTTTGATGCGGTTTCAACCGCTGGAGAAGAAGCCAAAAATCCTAAACGAGATTTACCTATTGGCATTATGGTGTCGTTAGTATTTTGCACCTTGGTATATATTGCGGTTGCAGGATTGCTCACCGGTATTATGTATTATCCAAATCTTAATACGAGCTCACCCGTTTCTCTCGCATTACTTCAATATGGTCATCACTATGCAGCGCAAATCGTAGCCATTGGGGCCATTGCGGGTTTAACCACGGCAATAATGGCCATGTATTATGGTTTTACGCGCGTGTTTTTAGCGATGGCGAGAGATGGATTTTTACCGAATGCAACAGCCAAAATTTGCAAAAAAAGCGGAACACCTAAACGTCTCATTTGGTCAGTCGGTTTTATTATGGCAATTGCGGCAGGTTTTTTTCCTATTGCTGGAATTGCAAGTCTAGTCAATATTGGTGCATTGGCTGCCTTCATTGCCGTTTGCGCAAGTGCAATGATGTTACGATACACGCAACCTAATTTGCCAAGACCCTTTAAAACGCCTTTCGGCCCATTATTTCCATTGTTGGGAATATTGTTATGCGGTT
>JABDCZ010000028.1:0-25449 GCA_013287885.1 Gammaproteobacteria bacterium | reverse complement strand
CGCCTTATCAAGGCGGTGGTGCGATGATTGAAAGTGTGAGTTTTGAAAAATCAACCTACGCACCGTTGCCTTATAAATTCGAAGCGGGAACGCCGAATATTGCCAATGTAGTAGGATTTCATGCGGCGTTAGAATATCTCACCAACATTGGTATGGAAAATATTAGAGAGCATGAAAAAAAATTATTAGAAGTTGCGACCGAAAAATTAAATGCGATTGCTGGATTAAAAATAATTGGCAGCGCTAAAGAAAAATTAGGCGTTTTATCTTTTACTTTAAAAGATATACATCCGCATGATATTGCGACGATTTTAGATCGAGAAGGAATCGCGGTGCGTGCTGGACATCATTGTGCAATGCCGATCATGACACGATTTAACATTCCTGCCTGTGTGCGCGCATCATTTGGTTTATACAATACCGTCGATGATATTGATGCTTTGGTGAAAGGGATTGAAACGACTAAGAGGATTTTCCATGTCTGAGTTACGTGAGCTTTATCAAGAAATTATCCTTGATCATGGGAAATCACCGCGAAACTTTAAAGTGAATAAAGACGCAACGCTTACGAAAGAAGGTTATAATCCTTTATGTGGAGATAAAATTACAATTTATCTCGATGAAGAAAAAGGACATATCAAAAATTTAAGTTTTGATGGTTGCGGCTGCGCAATTTCGATCGCTTCAGGATCTTTGATGACAGAACATTTAGTGGGGAAATCTGTCGAATTTGCGAAAGAAATTTTTGGTATTTTTCATCAATGTTTAACGCAAGGGTCAATAACCGAAGCGCAAAAAGAAAAATTAGGAAAGCTCAATGTATTAAGTGGTGTTGTTGCATTTCCGTTACGCGTAAAATGTGCGACGTTGGCTTGGCATACGTTAAATGCCTTATTATCAAATGATAGCTGTGTTATATCTACGGAGTAATGATGAATCCTATTACTTTTACAGATAGTGCAAAAATACATTTATTATCGATGCTCGCGAAACAAAAAAATGGTGTGGGCTTTCGATTGTCCCTCAAAAAAACCGGATGCTCTGGTTCCCAGTATGTGCCAGAAATCATTGAATCAGTGAAAGAAAATGATTTACATTTTATGGCAGGCGATTTGCCAGTTTATGTCGATCGAAACTCCCTTTCATTCTTGGATGGTTTACTGATTGATTTTGTTGAAGATAAGACGATGGGTTTAAAACAAAAACGTTTAGTTTATATCAACCCCCACGAAAAAAATCGCTGCGGTTGTGGCGAAAGCTTTACGACGGAGTAAATAATGCTGAAGCAAGATTCCATCGAAGTGTTACGTGAATGTGAAGCGCGTTTAATTCCTACAGGTGTCTCTGTCACTATTAAAAAAGGCTCTCTCGTCGTGATTACGCAAGCATTAGGAAATTCGTACACGGTTTATGTGAATGGTAATTTAGCGCGTGTGGCTGGTATTGATGGCGATGCATTAGGAATGGTTATTTTAGATGAGCCGGATATTAATGATTTTGATGGTACGGTGGAAGACAAAATCTGGGAAGTATTAAAAACTTGTTTTGATCCTGAAATTCCCGTGAATATTGTAGATTTAGGATTGGTCTATGAATGTCGAATCGAAGAAAACGGTGAAGTAAAAATAAAAATGACGTTAACAGCGCCCGGTTGTGGAATGGGCCCGACATTAGTGGGTGATATTGAGCAAAAAATTCGACAAATTCATACCGTCACCGATATTAAAGTGGATTTAGTTTTTGATCCGCCTTGGGATAGAAGCATGATGACGGATGTAGCAAAATTACAATTAGGTATGTTGTAATTTTTGTGTCATTCCCGCCCCCGATTAAAGCATTCGAGGGTAAACTCCGGCGGGAATCCGTTTCAAGAACCCCGCCTGTGCGGGAAATAACGAAGAGTTGTAATGAGGTGAAAAATGACAGCATTAGAAAAAATTAAATCTGAAATTGAAAAAAATAATGTGATTCTTTTTATGAAAGGTACCCCACAATTTCCGCAATGTGGATTTTCTGCAAAAGCAGTAAAATTATTGGAAGCAGCAGGGGTTCAAGGTTTTGCATCTGTCAATGTGTTGGATGATCCAGAAATTCGTCAAGGCATTAAAGATTTTTCCAACTGGCCGACCATTCCGCAATTATATGTGAAGGGCGAATTTATTGGTGGCTGCGATATTATGACGGAAATGTTTGAGGCAGGGGAGTTGCAGGAGTTGATGCAGACGTTGTAAGTTCTTGCCATTGCGAACGCTCGCCATCAACTATGTCATGCCAGCATGCTTTCAGCTGGCATCCAAGCGGCTTCGTTGAATGCCGACTGGATGCCACCTCTCGCTACGCTCGGCTGGCATGACAAAGCGATTACCAACCCAAAAACTTCCAAAACCGTGTCATACATTTATCTTTTTCTTGTTTTGGCTCTTCTTTAAAAAATGTGGAAGGCGTATGAGGATTTTGCTTAGTTTCTTCCGGTGTTTTATTAATCGCTTCCTCTTTAGGTAATACTTTATTTGTATTTTCTAATGTTAACTTCTCTTCTTTTTCAAATTTATTTAAAAATTGTGTCACTTGCGCAATACTATTAAGAGGATTAAGGCTTTCTTTTTTTAGCAAAAGTAATAATTCACGACAAATAGTGGCAGTTAATAAATGATATTTATCTAAAGTACGCAATAAACGATCTAGAGAAGCATTTGATTGTGAATATTCTGTAATATTATACTTTAGGTGCAGGTGTCGTAAGATTTGGGTCCGTAATACATTTTTTGCTTGATCGAAATGATCACATGCAACCGTGAGCTTAGTACAGCTCTCAATATATCTTCTAAATCCAGAACAATCATAATTAATTGATAAAACCTCTGTTATTTTATCAATAATTTTATTGTGAAGCGTAGTTATCATTTCTTCATGATTGATGTGGTGTGCAAGCAAATAAATTCTCACAATGTCATCGTGTCGATAATGAGATTTTTGTACAAGAAACGTTTTATCTTTTAAAGATTCGAATGTGTGATTATCGGAAAGTAAAAATTCTATTGTAGAGTTTTTGAATATTTGATCGATATCGACAGTATTAAGAAATGATTTAATGGCGTGAATTTTTTCTAAAGCTAAATTATTATCCTGCATTGTCTCACGAAAAATTTGACTATGAACAAAATTGTGATCTTTTTTTTCTAACACTTGATTGAGATAAAGTTCCAGGTGTTGTAATCTGAGAGCAAAGGTGTCAATCACTTTATTTAATGCTTTTTCAGCATGCTTTGCAATATCTTTGTTATCTAACAACCCAAGCGGAATAATTTCTTGTAAATCAGACAGTAAAGCAAATGCATTTTCTTCGTTGCGAAGCATGTGAATAATTTGATTACGAAATCTTTCTTTCATTTCATCAAAACAATGACAGGTTCTAGATAATAGAATGGCATTGCGAAATGAATCAGTTGTTTGAACGTGATAAGTTAAGTAATGTTTGATTTCTTCTTGAATGATTTTAACGGTAGCATGTTGTTCCGTCATTACCGCAAGATAATATAATTTGACAATTTTATCGCTTCGATCGAAGCGACGTAAGGCCGCACCACTCCAATGCGGATGATGATTATCAATAAGTGTGTGGCATACTTTCGTCACAATTGATTTTAAAAAATCTTTATTTTTATTTACTTCACGTAGTTGAGTTGTAACGAGAACTGAACCAGTTACTTGTTTCAGTATTTGAGCAAAGTCCTGATTTTCTAAATAGTTAATAATTTCATTTTTTGAATCTTGTAAAATGAGAGGATTTTCAACGATATTAAGGAAAGTTTTATTTTCGGTGAAGTCTTGTTTACTTTCCGTTTTTGTATATTTGATATTTTTTATATTTGAAATTTGAGTCTCGAGTGTGGAGTCAATACTGCCTATTTCAATACCTAAAATATTCATTTTCCTAGTTGGTGTATTTTTTCCTAAAGTAAAAAAATATTCAGGTGGGTTATTTCTTCTAGCACAACCAATCTGTCGATCCGGCAATAATAATTTAATGAATAAATAACCTAAATTTTTATTCTGCCAATCGCCATCCTGTGCCATAATTTTTTTTGCTTCATTGACAACACGGCCCATTTGAATAATTTCACTATTTTTTGAAGCCGCTTCTATCATGTCAACAACTTTTTCGATATTTAGCGTCGATAAAGCCTTTTTGTCGATTTCCAATTTACCTAATGCTGCACTTTCTTTTGGAATAAATACTGGAAGATAATATTCTCTATTCTCTATCGGTTTTAAATGAATAGGCTTAGTCTTATCAAACCAAGGGTTTAATATGCCATCATTCATTAAAGGTTTAAAATCTTCATATGTCATGCCTTGATATCCATCATTCGATTCAACTTCATGAAAGTAATCTTCTCGAGGATGAATTTTATAAATATCTTCAGGCGCAATATTTTTCGAATCATTTGATTTTCTGATTTCAACGATACAAGCTTGATTGTGCTTACCGGTAGCCGCCCACGACCGAAGTACCGAATGCGTTTTGTCAAACGTATCTTTATTGATATCGCCTCGTCCCTTAATTAATCGTAATAAATCTTCGTAGGATGGATTCCTCAAGATTTCTAAATGAATATCGGATTGCATGATCTCGAAAAAAATTTCATTTCGAGATTGAGCGAAATGTGGCTTAGTTTCAGAAAAATTTATATTTTCAGTTTGAGTATGGCCTTGCATAATAGTATTCCTTTTTATTTATTATTAGTTCAAGTTTTCTTGTTTACGTTGAAGAATGCATGTTTGACGTAACAGTATTTTGTATTTTATTTTCTAAATCGATTTGTATTTTATTATTAAAAAGTGTCGTTAAGTTGATGGAAGGTTGTATTTTTAATAAAGGATTAGGAATGCCCTTACTACATTGTTCTTCCAACTTGTTAAAAAAATCTGGATTTTTAGCCCACTCTCGCCAGTGTATGAAGCAACTTAAGTCAGGATAAATTCTCTGAATATCTTTAGGGTGAATGGTGCCTTTATATTCATAACACTCATTTCCTTGATAATTCTTATATTTTCTTACAAGGTCTTTATTTGCTTTATATTCAACAATGACAGTTTTTTGGATGTAGCTATGTTCCCAGTCATTAATTATTTCTAAAACAGCATTTCTGGTAAGACCTATCGGATTCCTCGACGTGCGTCTTATTAATGTTTGTAATTGTTCTTCTGTTGGATTCATAATTTGTTCCAAAGTTAAATCAGAGAACGTGACTTGAAATATATTAATGAATTCTTTAACAGTAGATTTTTGAAAATTGGGACTGTCTTTTTCAACGGTATATTTTTCATCAAACTCAATCGTGTTGCTTTTCATAAAAATATTCCTTTTTTATTTGTTATTATTAATCTACTTTCAATGAGGTCAGAAACCTCATTGATGTAAGTTTATAAGTTTTAAGCGGAAGTTGAAGACGTTGCATTTGGTGTAGAAGTATTTTGTACTTTATCTTCTAAATCTTTTTGAGTTTTACTATTAAAAAGTGCCGTCATGTTGGTGGAAGGTTGTATTTTTAATAATGGATTTTCAAACCCTGTCTGGTTACTTACCTCAGCAAATTTTTTGTGAACATCAGAATTGTTCGCGGATAAATTTACAAAATCATAAGTGCGCGGATAAATTCTTTGAATGTCATGTGGTAGTATTACGCCTTTATAAATATAACCTTCATCACCATGATAAGTTGTATATTTTTCTAAGTAGGCTTTTTTTGCTCTAAATTCAACAACGGCTACTCTATTGGAATCCTGCGAACATGCCCAACAGCAAATTTGTTTTCGTACCGATTCTAGGGTATCTCCAATGACATTTCTTCTGCCTTTTATTAGTCTTTCTAAATTTTCTTCGGTAGGATTCATTATTTGTTCGGCAGTTAAACTGGACTGCATGACTTCAAACAACGTGATAGTTTCTCCCGAATTTTGAAAATCTGGATTGTCTCTTTTCTCAAATTTCGGCATTCCATCACCATTGCGAATAGAAATAATATCATTTGTTTTAATAACTGATGAAGGTAATATCGTAGGATAAGATGTTTGACCAGCATTTATCGCGTTGCATGGCCAATAATCTTTTTCAGCCATTGCTTTCACCATTTTTTTATCGATCATGGCTTCGACTAGAACATAACCTTTATTACGTTTATACCAAGAGTGTTGATTGATAATGCCATGCGTATCTCTGGCAGTTTTTCCTACTTGGCAATGGGAATCGACGATATTCATATTAATAATGGATGCGATTCCGCTGAAGCCCTTTATATTGAGATCAGCTTCCGCGATTTCTCTAAAACCTTCAGTTGGATCACCACACTTTGGTACAAAAATCGGAATAAATACTTTTATTTTATTGGTATAGTCATTATTTTTAGAATCATTAATGAGTTCGCTACTTATTAATAATCCTTTATTCACATAATCGGTAATAATGGGTAACGTATCGCTGCTAACAAAATCTGGATTTTTCATCAGTTGTTGCACAGTAGTTGCAATATCTTTGTTTAAAAGTGTATATTCCTGTAATTCTTGTAAAAAATAGCGAAGAAGACTGTTTTTCTCCGTATTTAAATAATCAGAATTCGTATTTAGTATGTTAATGCTTTGTTCTATAAAAAAATCTTTGAGGCTATCGAAAATTCCGCATGTTTTAGCGAGTTTCGCAGATCCTCTTAAGTATCGTGAAAAATAAAAAGAATCTTTTATTTCCGGTAATTTTTTCTTAATGGCAGCAAAAATTTTATTTTGAATATCTTTCGCTATTTCTTTTTGGTCGGAGGCGATGGCAAGATGATACATTCTGATAATGGTATCCAATTGATTTACACTTGATCCCATCATATTTGCGCTATGCGATTTTTCAAAAATTATACGGTTGTCGTTGCAGTGACTAAACTGTCTAATCTCATACAATACAAACATAATGTCAGTTTCTTTAACAATTTTATCTAAATCTTGAGATTGTAAATAATTTTTAATATCGTCTTTAATAAATTGCGATTGAATAGAAGTTTTCATTAATGTTTTAAAAACATCTGAACTTGCATATTCAGTATTAGTAAATTCCAGGGATGCGTCATCAACCGATAAATCGAAAGAACTTTCGACGGTATATTTTTCATCAAAATTAATAGTATTGCTTTTCATATAAATATTCCATTTTTATTTGTTATTATTAGTCCACTTTCAATGAGGTCAGAAACCTCATTGATTTAAATTTATAAGTTTTGAGCTTAAGTTGAAGACGTTGCATTCGGTGTAGAAGTATTTAGTACTTTATCTTCTAAATCCTTTTGAGTTTTACCATTAAAAAGTGTCGTCATGTGAGTGGAAGGTTGCATTTTTAATAAAGGATTTTCATATCCTGTGCTTTCGCACGTCTCATAAAATTTTTCATATATATCTTTATATAAATCACGATTTCGGTGCGCATACATAATAAAATCAGTACTGCGCGGATAAATTCTTTGAATATCATGTGGTAGTATTACGCCTTTATAAATATAACCCTCACCACCATGATAAGTTGAACATTTTTCTAGGTAGGATTTTTTTGCTCTAAATTCAACAATGGCTGTTTTATTATCCCCCCCTCCGTTTGCCCATGACGTAATTTTATTTTGCACCTCCTCTAAGGTTTTTCCAACGACATGTCTTCGGCGTTCTATCAGAGTTTCTAAGTTTTTTTCGGTAGGATTCATAATTTGTTGCACAGTTAACCCGGTCTGCATGACTTCAAACAAAGTAATATATTCACTCGAACCATAATTTTGAAAATCTAAATTATCTCGTTTCTGAAAATTTTTTATTCCATCACCATTACGAATAGAAATAATATCATTTGTTTTAATAACTGATGAAGGTAATATCGTGGGGTATGCTTTTTCGCCAGCATTTAATGCATCAGATAAATCGCTTTCGGCCATTGTTTTCACCATTTTTTGATCGATCATGGCTTCGACTAGAACATAACCTTTATTACGTTTATACCAAGAGTGTTGACCAACAACACCTACTGTTTCTTCAGGAGTCTTCCCTACTTGATAATGTGCATCAGCAATATCCTTATTAATAATGGATGCAATATCTTCGAAGCTTTTTTTATTGAGATCAGCTTCTGTAGGATTACCATATTTTGGTACAAAAAGCGGAATATAGACTTTTACTTTATTGCTATAGTCATTATCTTTAGAATCAGCTTGAAGCTTATTATCGCTTAATAATACTTTATTTACATAATCGGTAATGATGGGTAAGGTATCGCCGCTAATAAAATTTGGTTTTTTCATCAGTTGTTGCACAGTGGTTGCAATATCTTTATTTAAAAGCGTATATTCATGCAAAGATTGTAACAACAATCGCAGACAATGATTTTCTTTAGTATTTAAATATTCAGAATTGGTGTTAAGTTTGTTAATGCAAGCGTCAACAAAAAAATCTTTGAGGCCATCAAAAACGTCGCATGATTTAGCAAGCCTCGCAGCTCCTTTTAAATATTGATGAAAATAAAAAGAATGTTTTTGCTGCGGTAATATTTTTTTAATTTCAGCAGTAATTTTATTTTGAATATCTGTCGCAATTTCTTTTTGGTCGGAGGCTATGGCAAGATGATACATTCTGATAATGGTATCAAATTGATTTATATGAGATCCGAGAATAGATTTGCCATGCGTTTTTTCAATAAATTGATTTTTGTCGTTACAGTGACTAAACTCTTTAACATCATGCAATACATACATAATATCAGTTTCTTTGACAATTTTATCTAAATCTTGAGATTTTAAATAATTTTTAATATCGTCTTTAATAAATTGCGATTGAATAGAAGTTTTCATTAATTTTTTAAAAACATCTGAACGTGCATAGTCAGTATTAGTAAATTCTATAAGAGTGTCATCAAGCGATAAATCGTAAGAACTGTCAACGGTATATTTTTCATCAAAATTAATAGTGTTGCTTTTCATAAAAGAGTATTCCTTTTTTTTATTATTATTTAGTCCACTTTTCGTTTTGCAGCGAAGTAAAACTATCACAGATAAAATATCAGTGTCAAATCAAAATAAATATCAATCACCTTTTTCAATGGGTCTCGTTTTTCGAGTGAATTTTTTCCACCAACGAAGTCGTGACGAATAAAGTAATATAAACATCAGCAATGAAGTGAGAATGCTAATCATATACATGCCAAATGCAACGGCGAGTCCAACCGCGGCAGTTGCCCACAATGTTGCAGCGGTTGTTAAACCATTCACATGATTTCCTTCACGAAAAATTACACCTCCGCAAAGAAAACCAATGCCTGTTGCAACTTGTGCCGCGACTCGTGATGGATCCGCGCCCATTATACTTAATGAAATGACACCAAATGCTGCAGCCCCAAGAGAAATCGCACCATAGGTACGAACGCCTGCAGAAATACCATGACGTTCACGTTCTAAACCAATCATACTTCCCAAGAAAGCCGCCATGAGAATGCGAAACACCATTTCTAAATCAAAAAATATATTTGCTGGGTGCATCAATAACTCCTTTATTGAATAAACTGAAAAATCTATGTCATGCCAGTTTTATTGTCATTCCCGCGCAGGCGGGAATCCATTCATACATTTATACAAAACCCCAAGTTTTTTATTCAATTTATTAGGAAAGTTATTAATGGATTCCCGCCTGCGCGGGAATGACAATAAAACTGACATGACAGATTATATCGATCTTTTATCTCCCCAAAAAATTTTCCCGATTTTTCGGAGCAAGTTTTTGTGCATTAAGTTGCACCGTACTTTGAAAAAATAACATAGCATGATAATAACGAAGCGCTTCTAATTCTTTTTCATTTTTGACGAGTTTGATTTTTGTAAAAAATAAATTAACTTGACCCTGCGTTTTGACTTTTTCACTACAGGTAAAAAAAAGAATTTTCTCGGCATTTTTTTTAAGATAACAATGTTTGTCTTTTTCTAAAAAATATTTCGGTCGAATCGTTGCAGAACTTGCAAGAAATGTGAGAGTCGCATTTTTATCTTCCCGCGTGAAATGCGCGGACATTTTTTCTTTTCCATTAGGATCCAGTATATAAATATTCAGTATCAACATTATTGCAATCTCCATTTTGCAATATGATATTACGCATTGTAGCACAGATTTCATGCATCACATGAATGTTGTGAATGGAGGCTAAATTGGCATATGCCATCGATTGTTGTTTAAACAAAAAATGTAAATATGCGCGCGAAAAATGGCGGCAAGTATAGCAGCGACAGCCTGGCATGATAGGATTTTCATCTTTCGCATAAGTACTTTTTTTAATAGATATTTTGCCATTTTCACCCAAATTTTCGAAACGGAGCCAATCTTCCGTTAATACGATATTTCCACAGTAGAGCGTTCCATGTCGCGCGTTCCGTGTTGGTGCGACACAGTCATAAATATCGATACCTCTTTCCGATACTTTAATTAAATCTTCCGGATGTAATCCGACGCCCATGGTGTAACGAGTTTTATTTTCGGGAAGCAATGGTCTTACATGATCAATAACTTCCAATGTTTTTTCCATGTTATAACCGATGACTTCTCCACCAATCGCAATACCATCTACATTGGCATTCACGATTTGTTCAGCACTTTTTTCACGGAGATCTAAAAAACTTCCGCCTTGAATAATGCCGAAAAGCGCTTGTTTATGGCCATAAGCTGAATGGGGATTTTTGGCATGCGCCTCAATCGATTCTTGTAACCAACGATGCGTTCGATCCATGGCGGCCAATGCGGCTTCTCTTCCGCCTTCTTCTGGCGTGCATTCATCAAAGGCCATAATGATATCTGCACCAATAATTTTTTGGGCAGCGATTGAAGTTTCTGGTGTCAAATGAATAATAGCGCCGGATAGGGGATGTTTGAAATGCGCGCCTTTTTCGTCAATTTTACAGATTTTTTTATTTTTCGATAAACTAAAAACCTGAAATCCACCGCTATCTGTCAGCATAGGATGTTGCCAATCCATAAATCGATGCATGCCACCCATGGCTTGAATGATTTCCATGCCGGGTGCGCACAACATGTGATAGGTATTTCCGCCTAAAATAATTTGGCTACCGGCATTTTTTAAATCGACCGGCGTCATCAAATTAACAAAGGCACGCGTGCCGACCGGCATAAACGCGGGAGTTAAAATTTCGCCATGCGGTGTGGTAATTTTGGTAATTCGTGCGGGAAGGGTTGGATGTTGTTTAATGATTTCCGTTTTAAAAATATTTTGCATAGGTTTAGTTTATTCTCATTTTTTATTAACTAACATTATGTAAATCTAAAATACTGAGCGCCCGGTAAAGAGAAATTGCCTTTAGTAGAAATTTTTGGTTGAAACTTCGTTGGCACGTGACTGTGATCAATGGTATTTTCTTCAACGGCTTTTGATTGTGCGTATTTATAAACGATATAAGGCAATGCTAAAATTCCCAATGCAAAAGTAATCGCAGCGGCAGCAATAGACGCCGCCATGGCAAGCGTAAAAGCCGCAGCACCCACGGGAATCACGGCAGCAACAAGAAGCGCGCTTCCTGCAGTTCGAGGAATAGATCTAAGGATGCGATATTCAGTAAATGTAAAAGTATCATCGGGTTTTACCGGACATATGTTTAAAGCTTGCATAAACTGTGTTGAGTAAAAATCATGAGGTTCTACACGTTGATAATGTCTTTCGCTACATATTTTTAATAAGAAGAAATAATCTTTATTAATATCTGTGCTTTTTTCGAGAACATCTTTTATATCTTTTGGACATTTAGGATTGAGTTCAGCTTTTAACACAAAATCCCTAGCTTCTTTGTAATTGGGTATCGGGTTGATTTTCACAATTTTTTTTAAAGTATGTTCCATTATTGCTTGACCGACTTCAGCTAACCTATTTCCAAGTTCATGAGGAGTCAGTGGAACTATGTAATCAATAATTTTTTTTAAATATCCTGCGTTTTCAAAAAAGGATTGAATAGCATGCGCGCAGTTTTGGTTGAAGAAGCTATAATGTTTATTTTCTAACTTAGCTATTTCTTCTTGGCATTTTTTTAAAGTGAATTCTAACTGTGCATTCGCAGGTAAAATAACGGAATGAAAATTACCATAAATTGCCATATCATAGGCAACTAAATTTCGTAAGGAATTCGATTGATAAATTTCTGGAATTTCGGGCACAATTTTTTTTGCTATTGGAGAGTTCTCATCGTAACTATAATAATATTGATCATCAGCCAATGAGATATGGCCAACACCCAATCTTTCTTTGGTGCCATGAAAAACAAAAGCTGTTAAGTAACTTATTGTCATTGTATTCTCCTCGTCATGCTTTATAATGACAAAAGCGTATAATTTATGTATTATACCGCTAAAATCCATTAAAAATCCAACGCTAATGAGTATATATGCAGTTTATCCCAGCCCAATTAATATTGGAGACCGGGCAGGTCTTCCACGGTCGAGCGCCTGCAACGCAGGAAAAAGAATCTTTTGGTGAAATTGTTTTTAATACTGGTATGGTCGGCTACGTAGAATCGCTGACTGACCCCTCTTATGCAGGTCAAATTTTAGTATTCACTTATCCTCTCATTGGTAATTATGGTGTTTCCCATCCAAATACGTGGGAATCTTCCAAAATTCATGTCAGCGGCGTGATTATGTCAGAATTGACTAATTTTTACTCAAGTCATTCTGCTGAAAAGTCACTCGTGGATTGGCTCACCGAAAATAAAATCCCTGTCATGGTAGGAGTGGATACCCGTCTTTTGACCAAGCATTTGCGTACCAAAGGCGTCGTTCCGGGCGTTATTACCACGACCTTTAAAACGCCTAAAAAATTCGAACAATTTTCCGATATCGATTGGGTGAAGAAAGTCTCAATTCCTGAACCCAAAATCTATGGGGAAGGCGAAAAGCTCATTATTGCCGTCGACTGCGGCATGAAAGAAAACATCATCCGCTGTTTGACGAAATTTCCGATTCGTGTCAAACGCGTTCCTTTTAACTACGATTACAGTGATGAACCTTTTGACGGCGTTTTTATCTCAAACGGCCCCGGCGATCCGGTGCATTGTACCGAAACGATTGCCATTTTGCGCAAGGCATTGAAAAAACAAAAACCCATGTTTGGGATTTGTCTGGGTACACAATTAATGGCGCTTGCGGTCGGTGCCAAGACTTATAAATTACCTTTCGGCCATCGTGCGCAAAATCAGCCTTGTTTAGATGTGACGACGGGTCAATGCTATCTGACCTCTCAAAATCATAGTTATGCCGTGGATGAAAAAACTCTACCCGCAGATTGGGAAGTATTTTTTAAGAATTTGAATGATCAAAGTGTCGAAGGCATTCAGCATAAAACACTACCTTTTTTTGCCGTCCAATTTCATCCAGAAGCGGCGCCTGGTCCCTTAGACACACAATGGTTATTTCAAAAATTTTATGATTTCATCGAAAATAAACCTGCAAAAACCAAACCAATCCACGCTTTCGAAAAGAAACATTTCAATAAAGTCTTAATCTTGGGTTCGGGTGGTTTACGTATCGGGCAAGCGGGCGAGTTCGATTATTCCGGTTCGCAAGCGATTAAAGCGCTGAAAGAACAGGGGATAAAAACCGTTCTCGTGAATCCCAATATTGCAACGGTACAAACCGATGCCAACATGGCTGATGAAGTATATTTACAGCCATTAAATATCGAAACTGTCACCAAAATTATTGAAAAAGAAAAGCCAGATGGCATTTTGTTAGGTTTTGGTGGGCAAACCGCATTAAATTTAGGGTTGATGCTCGATCAATTAAAAGTGTTTGAAAAGCATAATATTACTGTTTTAGGTACGAGTACGGCAGCGATTCGTCAAACCGAAGATCGTGAAGTTTTCAAAAAAGCATTGGAAAGTATTGGTATCCAATCTCCCAAAAGTATTTGCGTGACGACGGTTGCGGATGCGTTAAAAGCGGCGGAAGAAATTGGTTATCCCGTCATGATGCGTTCCGGGTTTTCATTAGGCGGGTTGGGTTCTGGGAAAATTGCCTCTGCGGATGAATTAAAACTACGTGCGCATGAATCATTTGGGGTAGTAACACAAATTTTGATCGAAGAATATCTCATGGGTTGGAAAGAATATGAGTATGAGATTGTTCGCGATCGCATTGGCAGTACGCTCACGATATGTAATATGGAAAATTTAGACCCGATGGGCGTGCACACGGGCGAAAGTATCGTTATCGCGCCTGCGCAAACCTTAAATAATCGTGAACACCAAGCATTACGCAAAATGGCGATTCAGGTTGCCAATCACTTCAATATTATTGGTGAATGTAATATTCAATTCGCAATTCATCCAAAAACCGGTGATTATCGTGTGATTGAAGTGAATGCGAGACTTTCTCGATCGAGTGCTCTCGCGTCGAAAGCGACGGGTTATCCGCTTGCTTTTGTTGCGGCGAAATTAGCATTGGGTTGGTTGTTACATGAAATTCCAAATAGTGTTACGCAGCAAACCTGTGCCTTCTTCGAGCCGGCGTTAGATTACGTTGTCATCAAAATTCCACGCTGGGATACGCAAAAATTAAAAGCGGCCAATCGCACCATTGGTTCTGAAATGAAAAGTGTGGGCGAAGTGATGAGCATCGGCCGTTCATTTCCGGAAGCTTTACAAAAAGCTGTCGGCATGTTGAACATTGGCGCCTCTTGTCTCACGGATTATTTAGACAAAATTCCTAATCCCAAAAATGAAATTGAATTTCCGACTGATCGTCGACTTTTCGCGCTTTATCAATTTTTTATGAATGGTGGCACTATCGATGAAGCGAGAAATTTAAGCCACATTGATCCGTGGTTTTTATCGCATATTCATCATATTTCAGAAGTGCAAAATGAATTAACGCGGGAAGATTTGAGCGAAAGTTTATTAAGACTTGCAAAAGAAATGGGATTTTCTGATAAGGCCATTGGCCGTTTAACCAAAAAATCCGAAGAAGACATTCGTGCATTGCGTTTATCTCAAAATATTATTCCTTACGTTAAACAAATTGATACCTTAGCCGGGGAAGTTGACGCGCAAACGAATTATCTTTACATGACCTATCACGCGGCAGAGCATGATATTCTCCCTTCCAAAGATCATATGATGGTGTTAGGTTCCGGTCCTTATGCTATTGGTTCATCGGTTGAGTTTGACTGGGGTGCAGTTAATACCTTACGTACTTTAAGAGCTTCCGGCAAAAAAGCGATTTTAATTAATTCCAATCCCGAAACCGTTTCGACGGATTATGATGAATCAGATCGCTTGTACTTCGAACAGCTTTCATTTGAACGTGTTCAAGATATTGCGGACTTTGAAAAACCGAAAGGGGTGATTGTTTCTGTCGGTGGGCAAATCGCAAATAATCTTGCAACCCCGCTTGCGAATGCAGGCTATCATTTGCTCGGTACTGATGCGAATGCCATTGATCAAGCAGAAAATCGCGAAAAATTTTCTGCATTACTGAATACGCTTGGCGTCGATCAACCCGAGTGGGTGCGTGTCACCAGTTTAGAAAATGCGAAACTGTTTGCAGAACAAGTCGGGTATCCTGTTTTAATTCGTCCTTCATATATTTTGTCGGGCGCCGCAATGAATGTAGCGCATGAAGAAAGAGAATTAGCAGAATTTTTGGAACAGGCGGCGCATGTTTCACGTGAATTTCCGGTCGTTATTTCTAAATTTATTTTAGATGCGAAAGAATTGGAAGTGGATGGTGTCGCACTTGATGGGAAAATTGTGATTGAAGCCATTAGCGAACACATCGAAAATGCAGGCGTTCATTCAGGCGATGCAACACTCGTTCTACCACCACAACGTTTATATTTAGAAACCATTCGTCGCACCAAAAAAATTACGCAGCAAATTGCATCAGCTTTAAAAATTACAGGGCCATTCAATATTCAATTTATTGCGAAAAACAATAATATACAGGTTATTGAATGTAATTTACGTGCATCGCGTTCCTTTCCTTTTGTGTCAAAATCCACGGGTCATAATTTTATTGCGATCGCAACGAAAGCGATGTTAGGAGAATATGTTTCCGGAGATTATGAAACGTTAGAATTAGATTATGTCGGGGTGAAAGCACCGCAATTTTCTTATCATCGCTTAAAAGGCGCAGATCCCGTGCAACATGTGGAAATGGCATCGACAGGGGAAGTCGCGTGTTTAGGCGAAGATCTTTATGATGCTTATTGGCGCGCATGGACCTCAACCGAGCAACATATCGCGAATAAACGCATTTTAGTTTCCATTTCAGATGCGCATAAACAAAAATTATTAGGATTCATGAAAGATTTAGAGGAAAAAGGCTGGGAAATTTACAGTACTGGCGGCACGCATACCTTTCTTTCCAAAAATGGCGTGGGTTCTTATTTTGTTTATAAAGCCAGCGATAAAGTTGAGCCAAATTTGAAGACTGTCATTACCAATCGTAAAGTGGATTTGATTATCAATATTCCAACGAATCAGAGTAAAGATTCTGAAACGGATGGTTTTGTGATACGCCGACTTGCGATTGATCATCATATTCCTTTGATCACGAACATTCAAAGCGCGCAAATTATTTTGCAATGTTTAGTGGATCAAAATGGTATGACACTGCCGGTGCGGTCGTGGCGGGAGATTGTGGGGTAACTATCTGTCATGCCAGCGTGCTTAAAGGTGGCATCAAAGCATGCTGGCATGACAGGCGCGCATAACCCTAAGTCGACAACCTCCTCGTAGAAGTCGGCTCCTCCGACGGTACATCCGGATTTTGATTTTCTGAAAACGACGTTGTTCGTGGTGATAATAACGGCGATAACGGTGAAGCGCCTACTCTCGGTGTGGGGGGGATTGTATACGTACTTAAATCTGAAGATGACGACAACGAATCCATTGAACTAAAAGAAAAAAATGTTTGCGATTTCTCAATAGAAGGAGTTTTGAGTGTTAAATTTTCGAATCCTTCTGAATTTGGGAGAGATTGACTTTCTTTAATGGGGGACAAATTTTGAAGCGGGAAGGATTGATGTCTACTTAATTGTCTAGTGATATGCGAAGTCGTTCCTCTACTTTTTTTATCATTATCGACGGCTTCTTTTTTCATCGCTTGGAAAATATCTCGTCGATTAATAGCTTCCATAAAATCTTTTGGAAGCGCGACATCAGGGCCTGCTTTAGGATATACCCTTGTGACGGCAGGAGATTCCATTAAGCTTTTTGTCATAAAAGGTGGAATATAAGAATAATTTCCTTCTTCAGATGTAAAAATAATGCTAAGTAAATCATCTTCTTTTTCTTTTTTGGTTTTTAAGGAAATTAAAAATTCAAGATAATTGACTTGATTGGTTGTTAAATAAAGTAATTCTTTCGCAGTGAAAATAATTCTATTTTGAGAATCCGTTAAATCACCATCTGTGTTAACTTCCACATCAATTAAATATTGAAGCTCGTCTACGGTCAAATTAATAATATAAGCTAATTTTAAGCCAGGAATATCACCATTAATAGAATTGTCAAAAACGATAATTCCAGGCAATGGTTTATTGATGATTAATTTACAAGCCTCAGCTCCAGATGTTGCGCCCGGATATTTTTTTTGATCGCCATAAAATTTTAATTGGTTATTAGAAATATCTATTTTTGTTAAGCCATCATAAGCTTTTTTCAAATAAGTGAGTTGATCTTCTATCACAAGCACTGACAATACTGGTTTTACTTTATTGGTTTTTCTTTTTCTTGTACGTACAAGCATGGTGGAACCTCGTTACAACATAAAAATTATTATTAAAAAGCGCTATAACACTTATATTTATAGTAAAATTATTTTTCATAAGTTGGGCTTTAAGCAATATAAGTAAAAATAGGCCATCCCTGTAAAACTCGTCCATTGAATGGTGACCATCCGCATTTCGTATGCAAGTTCGAGTCACTCACCTGCATTTTTTTATCAAGATCGATTAAAGTCACATCGTGATTTTTTTCGAGTGGGAATATGCGATACGCATTCTTTGAAGTTAAATTCACGATTTCTTGTAAGTTTAGCAAGTTATCGTGATGTGCATTAAGTAATAATGCAAGTGTCGTTTCAATCCCCGGCATGCCGGATGGGCATTCACCATAGGGTTTTGATTTTTCAGATAAGGTATGTGGTGCGTGATCCGAACCAATGGTATCGATGACACCCTCATGAATCGCCGCAAAAAGCGCTGCATGATTGTCGACGTTACGTAGGGGGGGATTCACGACAGCTTTTCCCGCAAGGATAGCATACGAAGACTCATCTAAAAAAAGGTGATGTGGGGTTGTTTCAGCGAATACAGGTAAATTTTCTTTTTTCGCTTTTTTAATCAAAGCAAGTTCATCCATGCAGGAAACATGCAAGATATATAATCGAGTGCCATATTTTCTCGTTAAACCAATCGCTTTTTCCACCGCAAATCGGGCGATTTCAGTGTCTCTGATTTTGGAATGAATGGCATATTCTTTAATATCTTTATATTTTGCTTTTCGTTCCCGAAGCAAATGTTCGTCTTCAGCATGCACCGCAACAATGAGATTTTCTTTGGCTGCAATTTCAAAAACCGCATGTAAACTTTCATCATCATCAATAACGAGGTCACCCGTGCTGCAACCCATAAAGACTTTAATTCCAATGACTTCATCTTTCACAAGTGGAATTTGATCTAAATGATTTTTATCAGCCCCAAAAAAGAGTTGATAACGGAGAGGGATGCCTACTTCTTTTAATTGAGAGTCGATTAATTTTTTTTTCTCTCGCAATCTTTCAACAGTAATAGTGGGAGGAATGGTATTGGGCATGTCAAAAACAGTCGTATAACCACCAGCAATGGCGGCAGCGGCTGCAGTTCGCCAATCTTCTTTATGTTCCATGCCGGGGGTACGAAAATGTACATGGGGGTCAATTAAACCGGGAATCGCGATAATATTCGGATTATTAAACGGAAAATCTTCATTGCTTATTTCAATATCGATATTTTGATTATCATAGGTTTTGAAAGTGTGTTTCGTCATGTTTTTTTACCTTATTGTATCCCCACTGGTATTACATATTACAAGTGGCATCTAAATGAAAGTTGCCAAAACTGCAATTTAAGCGAAGGAGATGATAAAAGCAACTGTCATTCCCGCGCAGGCGGGAATCCATTCTTAAAATGCCCGTAATTAGCATAAATTCGCCAATAAAAGAGACAATTTATAAATGGATTCCCGCCTGCGCGGGAATGACAGGGACTTTAAATGGGGTTTATGAATGGTACCAGAATAACCTAAATATTCACCTTCACATCATCCCGATCAAATTCCTTTTCGCAATAGTGACAAGTTAATTTGACCATTTTCCCTTGCTCAGTAATATGAAAAATAGTATTGGCTTTTTCGGTTTTAGTGATACACGCACGATTGGGGCAAAGAAATACGTTTGCAATCGACGCGGGTAAATGCGTCGTAACCTTTTGTTTAACTTCAAAATTTTCAATGATATTAATCGTCGCTTCAGGCGCAAAAACCACAATGTCATTGGCTTCATCATTGGTGAGCATGCGATTTTCGATTTTTATTAAATCTTTCAAGCCTAACGTTTGGCTCGCTAAATTTAGTCCGAGCGTCACTTTATTTTTATTACTGTCTAAAACCTGTAATAAACGCATGATGCGCAATGCTTGTCCGGCTCGAATATGATCGATCACGGTGCCATTTTTGATTGCGGAGACCGAAAGTGTTTTTGTCATGGTAATTGCTCATTCAATAATAATGCGAGTAAAGCCTCTCGAACAAAGACGCCATTAGATGCTTGAGTAAAATAATGTGCGTATGGTGTTTGATCGACTTCAATATCGATTTCATGTACACGCGGAAGTGGGTGGAGTATTTTTAAATTGGGTTTCACTTTGTTTAATAAAGCAGGCGTTAAGTGATATTGATTTTGAATGCGTGGATAATCATGGGCACCAAAACGCTCCGCTTGAATACGCGTTAAATATAAAATATCCACTTTTGGGATTACTTCTTCTAGTTTTTGATGAAACGAAAAGCGTACGCCGCGTTTTTTTAATGCATCACAAATGTAATCAGGTAAAACGAGCATATCGGGTGCGACTAAATATAAGCGCACATCAAAAAACATGCAGGCTTCCGCAAAAGAATGGATAGTACGTCCAAATTTTAAATCTCCCACCAAGCCAATACTCAATCCATCAACACGACCTTGGCATTCTTCAATCGTAAATAAATCGACGAGTGCTTGTGAGGGATGTTGATTGGCACCATCACCGGCATTGATGATCGGGATATCAGCAATTTCTGCGGCAAATCGCGCCGAACCCTCGACAGGATGACGCATGACAATAAGATCAGCATAGGCAGAAATGACTTTCATGGTGTCGGAAAGTGTTTCGCCTTTTTGAATGGAAAGACCCTCATCACTGGAAAAACCCAGGGTTTTTCCACCCAGTCTTAATGTCGCCGATTCAAAAGAAAGGCGAGTTCTTGTTGAGGGTTCAAAAAAACAATGCGCCACCAGTTTATCTCGGATTAAATTTTGCATCGGCTGCTTTTTCAAGCGAGAAGCGGTATCGAGAATAGTGCGAATATCCGTGAGGGATAAATCTTTGATGGATAAAATGTCGCGCTGAAACAGTGGATTGCCCATTTTTTAAAACCCCAATCAAATCATATTTGCTTTTAAGACTGTTATATGCTGGAATTGCTTTCGAAACTGCAATTCAATCACCATTGATATGGATGAGTCAATGAAAGAATGTAACTGTTTGTATCCTGGAGTGAAAGCATTATGAACTACAAACCTTTGATATTTTCATTACATAAAATTGGCGCCATTAAGTTTGGTGATTTTACACTAAAAAGCGGCGAAAAATCGAGTATTTATGTCGATTTGCGCATTATTGTGTCTTATCCTGAAGTTTTACGCGCCGTTGCGGAAGCCATTTGGCAGCAAGCGCATGGTTATCCGTTCGATTTTATCTGCGGTGTGCCTTATACCGCTTTGCCCATCGCAACCTGTATTTCACTTCAACAAGATATTCCGATGTTGATGCGACGCAAAGAAAAAAAAGAATATGGCACAAAACAACAAATTGAAGGGGCTTTCAAAACCGGCCAAAAATGCCTGATTATTGAAGACATCGTGACGAAGGGTAATAGCGTCATCGAAACGGCAGATGATTTAGAAGTGGCTGGTTTAAAAGTTCGTGATATTGCAGTCTTAATTGATCGCGAGCAAGGTGCTGCCGATAATCTCCATGCGAAGCATTATCAGTTACATGCGGCATTTACCTTAAAAGACGTTTTAAATACCTTGTTACATTCCGAAGAATTGACAGATGTTGAACGTTCTATCGTAAACGAGCTCATGCAAGAGAAAGTATAAATGCCAAAAAAGCTTAACTTTGCTGAACGTGCGCGTTTCGCAAAAAATTCCTTAGCGCGCGAATTGTTTGTATTATTGCACGAAAAAAAAACTAATTTGTCTTTATCTTGCGATGTGACTTCATGTCAGGAAGTTTTGGATTTTGCAGAACTTTTGGGTCCAGAAATTTGTGTTTTAAAAACTCACGTCGATATTTTAAAAGATTTTTCCCTCGATTTTGTTAAAAAACTGGAAGCGATCGCGTTAAAACATCGCTTTTTTATTTTCGAAGACCGTAAGTTTGCTGATATTGGCAATACGGTTAAACATCAATATTCTGGTGGAATCTATCACATTGCCGATTGGGCACACATCGTCAATGCGCACATTCTTCCTGGTCCTGGGATTATTTCAGGATTATCGGAAGTGGGATTGCATAAAAATCGCGGCTTATTATTACTCGCCTCGATGAGTTCAAAAGACAATTTGCTTGATGAAAATTATGCAGAAAAAACTTTAAAAATGGCGGAACAATTTCCAGAATTTGTCATCGGATTTATTGCGCAAAAAAGATTATCAGATGATCCGCAATGGATTTATATGACACCTGGTGTGCAACTGGAAAGTGGCCAAGATGCCTTAGGCCAACAATATGTGACCCCTGAAAAAGCGATTCTTGAGAATGGCAGCGATATTATTATCGTTGGACGAGGAATCTTGAAGGCGAAAGATCCTTTGAATGAGGCCAAAAAGTATCGTGCGGCGGGGTGGGACCACTTTTATCAACATTACCAAAAATAGTCATTTTAGGTAATGTTAAGTAATCTCTTTAAAATGTCCGGCCGCATATTCATGCAACACGCTGGCAATAAAGGTTTGATAAGGTAATCCCTTATATGCTGCTTTTTGCTTTAGGCGGTCTAGATCAATGCTCGAAAGACGAAGTGTTACTCGTTCATCTTTACGAAGAGAGTTTGCAGCGGCTGTTCTAGCAAAAGCTGCTTCTTCTTCAGCATTTTTCACAGTTTTCCACTCGCCGCGCTCAACAGATTTTAAAAGTTCTTGCTCTTCATTATCAAGTTTTACGTTAGAAACATCTCGTTTTTTCTTCATGGCTTACCTCTCTTGCTTAAATATTTTTTAGTAAGTTTTCGGCTTGGAATTATGGTTTTAAGAAACACAATATGTGTATCCTTTCTTACAAACGGTACTAAATAGACATATCCATTAATATCTATGATATAAATCTCCTGATTGGCATACTTTGTCTTATTGTGGTGATCTATCGTATCTAGTAATTTGTTATTGTCCAATGCTGCTATCACGTCTTCAAAGCTAATATGACGTTCTTGGATTAATTGCTGGTTTTTATCAGCCGAAAATTCATAATGTGGTTTTTCTGTTTTCATATATTACAAATGTATAACAACGTACTACTTTTGTCAATAATACCCAAGTTTGACCAGTTAAACCATGTTTGATATAAGTATGATCACATACAATAATCGATGAGGTGGTATATGATGTTTAGAAAAACAAGTGAAGAGAAACACACTAGTGTGGAATCCGTTTTAAAATTATTACATGAACTTGAAAAGAATATGATTAAGTTTGAAACAATTCATTTTTATTTTGTTTCTGGGAATAGCAAAAGTGATCCTGGATCTGAATCGCTAACAAGAATAGGAGGCATAATTGATGACCTTTCGATTGAAAAACGAATAGACAAGGTCTTGCGTCCGATATTAGAGGCTTTACCTTCAGAAAATAAGACCTTGAATTTGGAAGAGGTTTTGGGTTCGTTTGAAAAATTTCAGGCCTGGAGAAAAGATGCGGCTACGGGACGCTCTAAGATACTCAACGTATTTGAATTGGAAAAAGTAAAAAAGGCGATGAGCGCACATAATCCTAATCCTGATTATTATAAAAATTATGATAAAAGAGTTACTGATGAATTAACTAAGGGCTTAGCGGTTGTGGATGAATCTTTCATGAGTTTAAAAAAAGCTTTCTTTAACCTACAAAAAGTATCTCCGCAATCAGAACCTGAAATGAGCTCAAAAAAATTCGGACCGGGTTAGTAGCTAAAGTAAGGTGGACTTTCAAAAAACCCTCACCCCTAGCCCCTCTCCCCTCGCTAGCGCTCCGGGAGAGGGGAACTAGTTTTTTTTCAAATCCCCTCTACCACTTGTGGGAGAGGGGTAGGGGTGAGGGTTTTTACTTCTCGCCTATCATTCTTAAACACTAACGACATTTCCACCATATTTTTGATGAACTGACATATCACTTTTCAATTCATCTTGTGGAATACGGAGTATTGTTGAAAGATCAGATTGTAACGGCGGTATTTTTTGTAAATCTTTTCTAATCAAACGATGTAACTCTTCAATACTCGAAACTTTATTAACGCTGGTTAAAAAATCTTTTAAGATTTGAAATTGTTCATCATGAGATTTTCCAAATAATTTATCAAAAAAATTCATCGGCGGATAATCTTTGATAATAGCATTGATACGAGAATTAACATAAAGTTGCTGTAATAAAAAATCTTTCGGATTTTTTTCTAATAATCTTTTAAATCCTAATTGTGCTAACAGAGGAAAAGGTTGCAGCAATAGTGCAAAAAGATTCATTGCGCCAAGCTGTGCTTTTCGAAATTTAATATTACTTAGAATATTGGCGAGTATAAAATAATTTCTAAGGTCATCAACTTTAAAGTGATCGGCAAATTCAATAATTTTTTTTAAATATTGGAGAGGGTCACTCATATTATTACCGGTAAAGTCACTGATCGAAATCTTTTGGAATTGAATTAATTCTAGGCTTTTTACAATAATATCATGCGTGTCTTTTTTATCTTCTATATCTGTGTAAATCTTTTTGTACAGGTGAACGTATAATTCAAATGCTTTTAATTGAGCATCCGTCTCATCAATCTTCGTTAACATTTCTAATTCAATCAGTAAATGTTGCGTATCATCACTAAAGTTTTTTGTTTCCTTTTGCCAATGCGATAAATATTTTTCTCCTTCATGAGTGCTCTCAAATAAATATTTCATGAACGCTACTTTTTTAGTAGGGTTATCATTAAAATTTACTAAATCAATGGCGGTATGTTTTCTCTCATCAGTTATTGATGCATCTGCTTTGGCTTCTATTAATGCGGCATAATTACTTTGGTTAACTTGAACTACCGTGAAATGTAAAGCGGTACGGTTATAATAAGTATCTCGCAAATTAACATAGTTTTTTATTTCTAGCTTATCCCCGGTCTCACAGAGTAACTTAATGGATTGGTGGTTTTCAGGAGTAAAGGCTGCAACATGTAATGCATTTCTGCCTTCAGCGTTTTTTATTTGTAAATGATCTCTTAACATGCGTTTACTATCGGCATCAAGCATGGCTTCGGTAATAAGAAATTCAACAATCGAATGCGAGGCATTTTTAGCTGCCACATAAATGGCGGAGAGACCTTTAAGATTTTCATTTTTGAAATCTTTTTCAGTCATCCCTAATGTCATCACTTGAAGAAATTTTTCTTTGTTCTTACCATTTTCACAATAATCTTTAATAAAAGCTAAATCATTATTGCTTAATGCTTTCACGAGGACGCTATGGAGAGAAGTTTCACTTTCGAGTCTTTGCATATAGTGTATAAAAAATTATTTTAGTTATTTTTAAGGTTTTGAATTTTTGCCACAATTTTTTTTAAGTGAAACACTTCATCCGGCGAAAATTCTTTATAAAATTCTGTACCGACATTGAGACAAAGGTAAATTTCGGGATTAATTCCAAAAACGATATCGTGACCTGATAGTTCAACATAATTCATCTCACCCATCGCATCGCCTGCCCAATGGGTTAAGCGATCTAATGAATCGAAAACCAACATATAAGTATTATTTTCAATTTTAGTAAATAAAGGAATAAAAGGCTCGTCACTGGTGTTGGGTGCCCCGTCTTTTTTTACAGGAACGTATAAAAGCGTCTGTAAAAAAGTAAGAT
>JABDCZ010000027.1:0-26020 GCA_013287885.1 Gammaproteobacteria bacterium | reverse complement strand
CGTTTTGGTTTTAGGAATGGGTGTTTTAAACAAACTAATAGAATTTTTTAACCATTGATTATATTGATTTCGAGATTCAGAATGAGATTTCATGACTATCCTTTATCATTGTTGTTAGTCGGTGAGTCAAATGCAATGACGGTACCGATAATGTTTTTGTCGTTATGTTGAATATCTATTACGGCATCGCCGCCCAGATTCGCAGCGAGTGTTCTCATCGCTTCGCGAACATGTGCTTCTTGGCGTTTAATGCCGACGATATTATATTTGGAAACTTTTTCCGATCCTAATATTTTATAAGGCGTTTTAGGCTTTGTACCTTGTGTATAAAGTGCGACACTCATTGGATTTTTTGGTAAAAAATTATTATTAGCCATTTGTTTTGGCGTTGGCGTAACATTTGATTGTGTTGCGCAAGCTGTTAACATGAACCCACAAAGAATCAAATTGATGATTTTCATAGAATGTCCCTTCCAGTGAATATGATTTATTATCGCGAGTATAAAACTCGAGTACAAGAAGATTTGCCGAATCGTGACATAAAGTTTACCATATGCCATCTAATGTATAGTTTATAAGGTTGAAAACATGACAAATTTTCTTGAATTGGCTCGACGGGATTTATTAGAGCCAGCCGGTATTACAGACAATCAAGTACAAAATGTATTATCGGATGTCATGGGGAATGCCGTTGATAATGCGGATATTTATTTTCAATCCGCTTATGCCGAATCCTGGGCGCTAGAGGACGGGATTATCAAAGGGGGCAGTTATCACATTGATCGTGGCGTTGGTGTGCGTGCGATGAGTGGTGAAAAGACGGGTTTTGCCTATTCAGATGATATTTTGCTGCCCGCGCTAGAAAAAGCCGCTGACGCCGCCCGCAGCATTAGCCAAAAAGGTGGGAACGAACCTGCGCATTCCTATCATTGGTCAAAAGGTCACGAGTTGTATCTTCCCATCAATCCTTTAGGATCGCTTAGCGAGGAAGACAAAGTCGATTTATTGCAAAAAATAGATGCTTATACCCGAAAACTGGACTCACGCATTGTACAGGTGAACGTAAGTTTGGCTGCAGAATACGAATCCATTTTAGTGATATCGAGTGACGGTGATATGGGGGCAGATATTCGTCCTCTTATTCGATTAAATGTAAGCGTCGTCATTGAATCGAATGGCCAGCGCGAGCAAGGTTATTCCGGTGGCGGAGGTCGTTATGACTATGGATATTTTGCTGAAGGCGATCGCCCTTTTCAGTATGCGCGCGAGGCAGTTCGCCAAGCATTGGTTAATCTCGAATCCGTCGATGCGCCAGCGGGTATGATGCCCGTCGTATTAGGGCCCGGCTGGCCTGGCGTGCTGTTACATGAAGCTGTGGGGCATGGTTTAGAGGGAGATTTTAATCGTAAAGGTACCTCCGTATTTAGTGGCAAAATTGGTCAACAAGTTGCATCTTCACTTTGTACCATTGTCGATGACGGCACAGTCCCCAATCGTCGTGGTTCGCTGAATATCGACGATGAGGGTACACCGACGCAATGCACGGTCTTAATTGAAAATGGTATTTTAAAAAATTACATTTTAGATAAACGCAACGCTCGCCTCATGGGCATGAAATCGACAGGTAATGGCCGACGTGAATCCTATGCGCATACCCCAATGCCGCGCATGACCAATACCTACATGTTAAATGGCGAGCATACGCCTGAAGAAATTATAAGCTCTGTCAAGAAGGGTTTATATGCAGTTAATTTTGGTGGCGGGCAGGTGGATATCGTTTCAGGTAAGTTTGTATTTTCCGCGAGTGAAGCTTATTTGATAGAGAATGGCAAAGTGACAAAGCCTGTCAAAGGCGCAACTTTAGTCGGAAATGGACTTGAGGTATTAAATAAAGTTTCTATGGTTGGAAATGATCTTAAATTGGATACCGGAGTCGGGGTCTGCGGAAAAGATGGTCAAAGCGTACCCGTCGGCGTGGGACAACCGACTTTAAAATTGGATATGTTGACGGTGGGTGGGACTAAGATCGAGGATGAATGATTGTCATGCCAGCATGCTTGAAGGTGGCATAAAAGCATGCTGGCATGACAAGTCCCCGCTAACTCATCACTTTGCGCAAATACCGAAATAAAACCGTATCCGCGCCATTAAGGCCTTTTTTAGCATTTCTAATCAACTGTCGTAAATGCTGGTGGTCTACCTCTGGAAATTCATTTAAAAATGCCTGGAGTGCCTCATTATCTTCGGCAATCAAACGATCGCGCCAACGTTCAATTTGATGTAAAAGAGCCTTACTTTGCCCTTTTTTAAGCTCAAATTGATCTAAAGCAGCTTTAATGGGTTCAGGATCGACATCGCGCATTAAACGTCCAATATATTGCAATTGTCGGCGTTTTGCTTCGTGGGTCGTCAACGTACGGGCTTCTCGGATCGCAGAGGCGAGCGTGGGATCGAGAGGTATTTTTTCAAGTTGAGTAGCAGACAACGTCACGAGCATCTCGCCCATTTTTTGTAAGGCGAGCATTTGTCGTTTACGTTCGGATTTACTAACTCGTTCGTCTTTATTTAGCGGATTTATCATTCACAGTAGTCGTTGTATGAGCATGGGTTTTGCAAGGGCATTTACATGGTTTTTTATTGCTGCCTTCAGTTGCAAAAACATTTGATGAAAGTAAAACGAAACTTAATAATGCAATAAAAAGTGATTTCATGGAATTTTTTTCCTATGTATTACCAATTTCTTAGGATACTATATTTTCCTTCCAATGGCTATGGGTTGTCACTATGAAAGAAATGATAGAAAACGAATTTACCAGTGAAAGTTTAAAAATAATGGTGAAAGACATTTTAGATGAAGCAAAACGCCAAGGCGCAACAAGTGCAGAAGTTGATGTGCACACCCATAAAGGTTTTACGGTGACGGTTCGTAAGGGCGATGTTGAAACCATTGAGTATCATCAAGATAAAAATGTCGGCATTACGGTTTATGTTGGACAACGTGCGGGATCCGCCTCGCTTTCAGATGTAAGACCCGAAGCCATTCGATCTGCTGTCAATGCAGCTTGTAATATTGCACGTTTTACCGATGAAGATCCTTTTTCTGGTTTAGCGGATAAAGAATCTTTAGCATTTCAATATCCTGAGATTCATTTAGATTTTCCTTGGGATATTTCTGTCGTCGATGCGATCGCGCTTGCAAAAGAATGCGAAGGCATTGCACTTGCCAAAGATAAACGCATTCAAAATTCGGAAGGTGCCACTATTTCGACATCAAGGGTGATTAATGCTTACGGAAATTCACAAGGTTTTGTTGGTGCATTCCCTGTGACGCGACATGAGATTTCTTGTGTGTTGATTGCGAATCAAAATAATGAAATGCAACGCGATTACTATTATACCGTCGCATCCGATAAAGGATTATTAAATTCAATCCAAACCGTCGCGACAAAAGCCGCGGAAAGAACCGTCAATCGTCTCGGCGCTAAACGTTTAACAACAAGACGTGTGCCAGTTATTTTTGCGGCAGAAGAAAGTCGCGGATTATTAGGCTTATTTGTTTCAGCCATTTCTGGTTCGAATTTATATCGTAAATCTTCTTTTTTAGTGGATCATTTAGGAAAATCAATTTTTCCAAAACATATTCAAATTTATGAAAATCCATTTATTGAAAAAGCACTCGGTAGTAGCCCTTTCGATGATGATGGCGTTGCAACAAAAGCGAATGCATTCATTACCGATGGTGTTTTACAAAATTATGTGCTCGGTGTTTATTCCGCACGTAAGTTGGGAATGAAAACCACAGGAAATGCGGGCGGCGTTCATAATTTAATGATTAGCACGAGCGATAAAGATTTCTCGGCATTATTAAAAACCATGGGCACAGGGTTACTGGTGACTGAGTTAATGGGACAGGGAATTAATTTGGTGAATGGTGATTATTCACGAGGATGCGCAGGGTATTGGGTTGAAAACGGTGAAATTTGTTATCCTGTGGAAGAGATTACCATTGCAGGTAATTTACGAGAAATGTTTAATGGCATCGTGCACGTCGGTAATGATATTGATAAGCGCGGTAATATTCAAACAGGATCTATTTTAATCGATCAAATGATGGTGGCGGGAGATTAATTTATTGGTGGCGTGCATAAGAAAACAATAATTAAAAAATGAGGAGAAACATTTGAACTCACATTCTAAAGAAAAAAAAATAGATGTAATACCACGAAATGTATTGTCGCAATGTCTATTTGGTTTTTATTCCCGTCGTGATTTGGCAATCGCAAGTACGGTCAGTAAAGAATTTAAAATATGTGCAGATGAACGGGCATCCCACATAGTCAAAGAATATGTCAATCCGAAAGATCGCATGCAAAAAATACGAATTGTTGGCGATCAAATGGATAGTAGTAAAAATTTCAAAGTCACAGACCGCATGCACGTTGAAATATTCAGCCAAGAAGAAAATAATCTCGTGTTGAAAAAAACCATCATACCTATTTTAAAAAATGAGAGAACTTATCCGTATTATCAATTCGATTTAGGTAAGAATGAATTCGGTATTACTTATTTGCGGCTTTCTTCTTCGGAATGTCGCTATGCTATAGGATGTTGGGAAAGTCCATATGATTGGAAAAGAAATGAAAATTTCACTATTTTTCAGGAAATAAAACAAAATACCCCTTCTCTTTCTGACGAAGAAAAAGAATTTATTAATGTTTTAGAGAAAAAAAATAATGAAGAGCAGGTTTCTGAATTAGTAAAAAAAATTAAGAATCCTAATATTTTAGATGAAAAAGGAATTCCTGTGTTAATTCGCGCAGTTGAATTAGGGTATTTTGAGGTTGTCAAAGGATTAGTTGATAAAAAAGCTAATGTGGAAATAAGAAATCCTTATCACGATGGTTATGTAACACCTTTGCTTCAGGCTGCTGCCTACTTGTGTCGTCTTAACATGATGAAATATTTGGTGGAGCATGGAGCTAAGGTGAATGCATGTGATAGCTTAGGACAAACAGCGCTTCATAAAATATCCGATCATTTGGAAGTTTTTGATCATGGAATTCCTTATTTAAAAAATTGCATTAAAAATGAAGAAGATTTGCAAATAAAATCTGATTTGAAAAGTAGATTAGAAAAATATCTAGAAGATAAAAAAAATGCAGAAGAAATAGAATTATTTTTATTACATCATGGTGCTAATCCGTACTTGGTTGATTTAAATGAAGATCGAGCCGGAGAACGTCGATATGGTGCATTATTATCCGTTGCCACGATGGAGACCGATGCAGAAGAGCGCATTGAATCGTGGAAGTTTGAGGCAGAGGATACTTCTTATGTGATTAAGTTCAAAGATACTTCTTTTCAAGATAAATGGTGGGCATGGAATGCTATTGTCAACAAAATAAAATTAAGTGTTGTTAACAGAGAGCTTGGATTGGCCAATGATAGCACCCCATGGTATTTTAGTTTGGCTTTTACGTCTCATTTGAAAATTCCTCAACGTGACATGTATGCTATACAATCTATTAAAATTGATTACAAATTAAGTGCGTTAACAATCTCTATTAAAGACAAATATAAGCATAATAGTGAGGTACATCAGGCCATTATAAAATGTTTCAATGAGTTAAAGCTCCATGAAGCGGAAGAAGTTACGGTACAGCCAGTACTAAGAATGGGGCGATAGAGTTTGTAATAGCTCAGGTACCCCCGCGGCAACGTCCTAAGGGATCCAGTGATAGCGGATATGTCATTCTGGATCCCGCGGACGAGCCGCGGGACGACGAGTTCTAGGGACCTCTGGTGTTTTAAGCTGGCATGACACGGACTTTTATTCCACCGGATCTTTTACGGAAGATTCTTTTAATAATGTTAAACATTCCTCTGGAGGCAGGGGCGGACTATAAAAATAACCTTGAACTTGTTGGACTTTTCTTTCTTTTAAAAAGTTTATTTGTTCTATTTTTTCAACGCCTTCTGCTAAAACCTTAACTGCAAGCGTATTCGACATATGAATGATAGTTTCTACTATCGCTTTATCTTCCATATTAGTAGTTATTCCTTGAATAAAACTTTTATCAATTTTAATATAATCAAAAGAATAATATTTAAGATAATTAAAAGTAGAATATCCAGTGCCAAAATCATCAATGGCAAACTTGATGCCAAGTTCTTTTAATTTTTGCATTTTATGAGAAATTTCGGTGGGATTTCCAAGTATTGCTGTTTCAGTAATTTCAAATATAAGTGTATGTGGATCAATTTCGGTTTCTTTAATGATCTGCAATACATCATCAAAAAATTCATTCTTTCGTAATTGATAACCAGAAATATTAACCGCCATGGTTAATTCAGGATTTATTATTTTTTGCCATTTTAGCTTTTGTTCACAAGCGCTTTTTAAAACCCATTTTCCTATTTCATTGATAAGTCCTGATTTTTCCGCGAGTGGAATGAAAGAATCCGGCTGCAACACGCCTAAAGTAGAATGTTTCCAGCGAATAAGCGCTTCCACGCCTATAATCTGATTGGTTTTTAAATCTATGATTGGTTGATATTCTAATATAAATTCATGGTTATTTAGTGCAAGGTGCAACTGCGATGCGATATCAACTCGATTAAATAATTTTTCTGAAAATTTTGGTTGATAAAATTGCAGCATATTCCTACCTGATTCTTTTGAATGGTGTAAAGCAATATCAGCATTTTTTAATAAAGTTTGTGGATCTTCGCCATCTCGTGGAAAAATGCTAATACCTAAACTTGCGGTCACACTGATTTTTTCTGAATTGATTTCAAAAGGTGTTTGGAATAATGAAAAAATTTGATTAATACGCGCTAATAAATCTGCTTCTTCATTAAATGAAGTTATCAGCACGACAAACTCATCGCCACTGAGGCGACTAATACTATCTGTGTCGCGAAGCGCCCTGGATAATCGAGTAGCAACCATGATAAGTATTGCATCTCCGACATCAGTACTTAAGTTATCATTGATACTTTTAAAATTATCTAAATCAAACATTAAAATCGCAACTAATGAATCATTTCGTTTTGCGTAAGCGATCGCCTGAAGAATTCTATCGATGTTAAGTGAACGATTAGGTAATCCTGTTAAGTCATCATGTGTTGTTTGAAATTGTAATTTTCTTTCCAGAATTTTACGTGCTGTAATATCTAAAAAACTAAATACACAACCGATGATTTTTCCATGTAATAATTGTGGGTGAGTATATAATTCGATAATTTTACCATCGCTTAAATCCCATTCTCTAATAACGCCAGTTTTTGGATTGGTGGTTAAATCCATCATCCAATGCGAAAATAATGCAGATTCATTTACGGATTCAGATAATTTTATAAGTAATGTATTTAAGTTTTTTTGCTTCATTACGTCGGTAGATAAATTCCACAATGATAAAAATACATTATTAAATAATACAATTTCGCCTTCGTTATTAACGACAAGAATACCTTCTTTTGTTGATTCAAGTGTTGCGGTACTCAAGGAAAGCGCATTATCTAAATCTTCAGTTTTCGCTTTTACTAGATCATGCAAATGATCCAACTGATATTGTACTTCTTTTTTTAATTCCCATTTTTTTGTTAAAGCAGCTGCTAATTGTCGAATTTCAACGACATCAAATGGTTTTTTTAAAATTAAAAAGTTATCAGAATGATTTAATTGTTTAGACATTTCATCCCATGAGTAATCGGAATATGCGGTACAAATGACAACTTGAATATCTGGATCGATTTGCCACATTTTAATAATTGACATAATTCCGTTCAAACCAGGAGGCATACGCACATCGACGAAGGCAAGCGCATAAGGATTATTTTCTTCAAAACCTTTTTTCACCATTTCTACGGCGTCCGCACCTTGGTATGCAGAATCGATAATATAGGGAGGGTGGTGGTATGTACTTTTGTTTTCTGATGAGGAAGGTGTATTTGATATGGATGCGAGGGCCGCATCAAAATCACTACTCGAAGTTTTTTCTTCGAAAATCCTTCGAAAATCTTCGTGAATTTCAGGCACATCATCAATAATTAATATGCGCTTCTTCATTTTCACCTGCATATTTTTCTCCGACTTTCATTTTGTAGGGAAGTATCAACACAAAAGTGGCACCCTTATCTTTCCCTAAACTTTTCACGGTTAATAACCCCCCCATGTCTTGGGCTGACAGCGCACTTGTATGTAAACCAAAACCATGTCCTGTATCTTTTGTTGTAAATCCATAGGTAAATATTTTTAGAAGAATATCTTGTTCGATGCCAAGGCCATTATCAGTTATTTCTATCATAAAATGTTTGTCGTCTTTTTCTTCTACTTTTAAAATGAGTTTTTTAGGTTCATTATCACTTGCTAGCAAAGAATCAATAGCATTTTTAACTAAATTGACAAGAATTTGTAATAATTTAACTTGATCGGAGACAATGGTTTTAATGGGTTTAAATTCACGAATAATTTGAATTTTGGATAGTGCATCCGTTTTATTGATGGTAATAGCGTTTTCTACTATATCTGTAACGGAAATTTTTTCCATTACTCCTAAAGAACCACTGACCGAATGTTGCATCGTGATAATGTCTTTGATGTGTTGAATATTTTTTTGTAATGCCACTGTCCCTGCAGTTAATTCCGATTTTTCTTTTTGTAATTCTTCAGAAAGAACTTTTATAAAATGAGGAATTTTTTGTCCTGAGGCATCATTTGCTAAAAACTGCTCTAAATCATTTTTATGTTGATTTAAGATATTGGATACCGTTTCTAAACTTTGTGCCTTTGATTTATGAATGTTTTCTTGCATCAATGTGACCGATGTATTGGTGCTATTTAGTACGTTACCAATGTTATGTAAAATACTCGTTGCAATATCAGCCATCCCTGCACGTCTTGCCGCAATAACTAATTGATTATTTAATTTAGCGACTTTAACTTCCATTTTTTTACGTTCGTTAATTTCGTTATTTAATTGTGTGTTTGATTCAGTAAGATCGTTAATGGAATCTTTTAATTGATTTTGCGTGTCATTAATCACATTTAGCATTTTATTACTGTCATCTACCATCGCAGATATTTCGTCTCGTCCGCTAATAGAAATATTTTTTGAAAAAACTTTCGTGCTTGTAATATTTTGTAATTGATTTTTGAAAATGTTAATGCGATCCAAGACAAAATATTTCAGTGTTAATTCAATTAAACCCACAATGACTATACCAAGGAGACACATAATAAAGATATAATTATGAATAGTCGTCAACCCTTTTAAATAAGTGGTGCGAGGCATGTCGATACGCAACAAGCCAATTAAATTATTATTAATATCTTTGAATGATGAATAAATGTGTATAATTTCCTTGCTATAACGAACCGAAAAATATTCTTGCCCTTGTTTTAGTTGTTGTAATGAATCTTCGACTTCGGTGTTATTAAAAAATTTATTGGTAGGAATTAAGCTTAATTGCATTTGTATGGTATCGGATAATTTTTGTAAACTCGCATCGTTAAAGTAGGATCCCATCACAATATTGCCATTCGATTTTTCTGAGGCTTCCCCATTTGATATCGCATAGGAGGATATAAGAACATATCCTTCAGGTAATTCAACAAATCCTGCAATATGGTCGGTAACATCCGCATGTTTTAGGATGGGGGTATGTTGAGATAAATATTGCAAGATGGTGTTCGGAACAGTGGTAAATTCTTGTGTTTTTTGATTAAATGCCGCTCCATCAAAATATTGATTTTGATCGTTAAAAAATAATAAAAAGTTCATCTTGATGTCATTAAAAGTGGTTTTATTTTCAAGATTGTCCTTAATGAACTTCTGGTTTTTATCTTTCATGAAATTATAACTGTCATTCCAATGCGCCCAATCTACGTTTAACGTATTAAGCGCATCTACGGTTCTTGAGATTGCCTCTTCAGTGCGAGTGTAGATGCTTTTAACGTCTTTCTCTTCTAGAGTTTTATAATCTCTTAAAATAAAGAAATAGGCTTGAAATACAACTGCGGCCATGACAAGTGCCCATGTCATGAGAGAGATAATAAAGAGTTTTTTATGTAAGCTCATATGATCCTCACATGGCTTTTGTTGGTTTTGCGAATTCTTGTCATTCCCGCCTATGCGGGAATGATAAGAAGTTGCATCACCGACTTTATTTAATTGTTACACAAATAACTATTTATGTTAAGGCAATCTTTTAGCAATTAATTGAATAATAAGGTAATTTTTAATTGCGGTTAAAAAATACCACATTCTTTTGCGTATAATTTTGCATCGTTTATCGAGGTTTTTGAGATTTTATCTACGCCTTTCAAGCGTTCCATAAAAAGCGAAATGCCTTCATCTTGATGCCCAACCACGGCTTTAGATAAATCTGCATGATTTTTAATAATGTGATATTGCTTTTGCGTGATATATAAATCATCGGAGAGAATGAGAAATCCTTGCATCCAATATTTAAATTCAACATGTGTCATGTGAGCGGTTTTCCTTTATGTATTTTCCTCGATTCTTCTAAACTAATATGCGTTTCATCATAGCTATTATCAATCACATGATAAAAAATTAAGTTTAATCGCTCTTTAATTTCCGGAATAAAAAAGTTAAGAAGGGGTTCGTGAAAATTTTCTTTTTCTAAAAATAAAAGTAATTGACTTAACCAGCCAGTAAATTCACCTAACGGCTCGTTAATTTTATTTAACGAGCGTAGGATTAATTTTGCTTTTTCTTGATTTAATAAAAAGGTCTCGGAAATTTCAAAAAAACCTTGCAACCAATAACAAAAAATTTGATTTGTCATACTAACATTTAGCGTGGACGACAGCATTCTTATATTCGTTCAGCTGTTTTTGATTTAAATCCATTAAATTTTCTAATCCTTTAATCATTGAATCTAATTTTTCTTTGGGAAATGTCGCAATAATCTTGCCCATATAAGAAAGCACAGGATCTTTGATGACTGAAATAGCAGCGGAATGAACTTCGAGATAATGAATGGCAGACTCTCCTTCGATCCTCTTTTTTAACCCTCTAAAATTTCTTGGAAATGTAACATTAATGCATTGTTTAACGGTATTAAATTCGCCGTGAATATTTAGTATTCCCATTTTATTTTTAAAATGCGAAAGCAATGTTTGCAAGCGGTCCATGGTATCTTGATGTTCTTTGGCTTCTGGTGTTTTTAGAAATACGCCATTTACTAAGGAAATAGCCAATGAATTTTCCTGATTTACTTTTTCTATACGCATTCGGATATTGGTTAAGTTTTTGTTAACTGAAGCTGCGTGTGCTTTTGCAAGATCTAATGCGAATTGTGCTTCTGATTGTAATTTCTGTAGTTCCTTTTCTTTTTCTTCTAAGCTTTGTAATAATTCACTATGTGATAACATTCTGTTAGTCCTTTTAACATTATTATAAAAAACAGGGGTACTCTAAAAGGAAGTTTAATAAAAATCAAGCTATTCACATTTTTGTTGTTCAGCAAACATTGTCATTCCCGCGAAGGCGGGAATCCATTTATAAGAGATAGCATATTACTAATGGATTCCCGCCTTCGCGGGAATGACATTCGTGCATGACGGGTTATTCACTCCGCCTCATCAAATTTATCATTAAATAATTTGACAATGGCTTCACGCGCGTCTAACTCATCAGCGCCCGTAATGGTTAAATGGAGAGAGTTTCCCTTGGTAACCCCAAGGAGAATGAGAGACATAATACTTTTGCAATCGGCTTTCCGGTCATTATGTTGAATTTCTGATTTGCTTTCAAACTTTGAGGCAGTGGCAACGAGTTTGGCAGCAGCTCTCGTGTGTAATCCCAGTTTATTTTGCACTGTAATTTTTTCTTGTAACATCAGAAGGGTGCCTTCTTATAAATTGAATTCTTCGCCTAAATAAACGGCGCGGACTTGTTTATTTTCGAGAATGGTTTGCGGTGTACCTTCACACATGATTTTGCCTTCATTGACAATGTAGGCGCGTTCGCAAATATCTAAGGTTTCACGAACATTGTGGTCCGTAATTAATACGCCAATATTACGCGCGCGTAAATGGGTAATAATACGTTTTACATCCACAACAGAGATGGGATCAATTCCTGCAAATGGCTCATCTAATAAAATAAATTTAGGTTCGGTTGCGAGCGCTCGCGCAATTTCCACGCGTCTTCTTTCACCACCCGATAAACTGATACCGAGTGTATCGCGGATATGTTCAATATGAAATTCGCGTAACAAACGATTCAGTGCTTCATGTCGAGTGGTTTTTGTTAAATCTTTTCGTAATTCTAAAATCGCCATAATATTGTTGGCAACGCTTAATTTGCGAAAAATAGAGGCTTCTTGAGGTAAGTAACTCATGCCTAATTGTGCGCGTGTATGCACGGGTAGGGTCGTGACATCTTGATTATCTAAAAAAATACTTCCACCATTCGCGCGAATTAATCCAACAATCATATAAAATGAAGTCGTTTTGCCTGCGCCGTTAGGTCCAAGTAATCCGACAATTTCACCGCGATTTAAGTGCAGTGACACATCTTTCACGACATGGCGTGATTTGTAATATTTGCTAATCTGATTAACGCGTAAGGTGTTCATGATTTCATTTGCTTCGTATTGATAATAATGGTTGCTCGACCGTTTTTTGACGCAGGCGTCGAGACAATCTGATCTTTCATATTATAAAGGATAATTGGCCCATGGAAACTATTTTCTCCTTGTGTCACCATCACGTCTTCTTCTAATTGTACCAGAGAGGTTTCGGGATAAAATTTAATAACTTTGGCTTTTGCATGAAAAAGCTGTTCGCCTTCCTTTGGAATGGTAGTAAATTCAGCGAGTTGGCCGACGCCATAAGCAATCGCGGAAATCATTTTGCGATCTTTATTTTTTTCTGTGACTAATCGATCCGCAATTAAATGCGTCGTACCTTGATCGACTTTCACATTCCCCTCATAAACATCGATACCTGTTTTATAATTTAATTCATAAGAATCTGCATCAATATGCATTAATTGTTCGCGATCATTGGGAAGTGCATACGCATTTCCTAATAAAAATAAAATACAAATTACATTAAGAATTCGGCGCATATTCACCTTTAGTATCTGTTAAAAGTTTAATGATGCCGTCATTTAAATTCGCCCACATCCCAATTGCTCGAATGGTAGTATCAGGTTGCGTGATTAACACGGCATCTTGTGTTGATGCGATTTTTTTCGCCGGAAAAACAGTAAGCGTTTCTGTCTTCATCGTTGTCGTATGTGCGGCAATATCTTCATTATGATGAATGACAACATTGCTCCAAAAAAGAATTTGTTCGATACCTTGTGTTGCTTTCGCGAAATCTGAATTAATATGCCAAGGCTCGGGAGATTGTCGGAAAAAAGTAATATGTGGTGTTGTGATATCCATCGTATCATTTTTCGAATAATGTACCATTTTCGGCGATTCAATTTTTAATACTTGAAAACCTGTCTTATCAATAATCGTTGCGGTGATATTTTCCATATAGGAATCAGGAACACCTTGATCTTTTGGAATGTAAACAGGCTTTTTTTTGGAAATAATAATAGACCAACTACTGAGGCCAACAGCTACAAAAAGTAAAAAGCTTATCAATACATTTTTTAATGTCAACAAAGAAAATTACCTTTGTAAATAACTATCAATCATAGTTTGATAAGTACCTTGTGCTTGCATGATAAAATCACATACCTCACGCGCCGCACCTTTTCCACCTTTCGCTTTCGTAATCCAATGTACATTATCTTGAATAATTTTGGGTGCATTCGCAACCGTTACCGCAAAACCTACCCGAGTGAGCATTGGTAAATCTGGCAAATCATCTCCCACATAAGCAATTTGCGCATCAGTTAAATTTAATTTTTGTTTAATGTCTTCATAAGCGGGTAGCTTATCTATTTGACCTTGATACGTATGCGTTATACCTAAATCTTGCATGCGACGTTGAATAATTTCAGATTGGCAGGTAGTAATAATAGCAATCTCTACACCGGTTTTTTTTAAAAATTTCATGCCTTGACCATCATGTACATGAAAATGTTTCGATTCAATTCCTTTGTGGTCATAAGATAAAATTCCGGCAGTTAAGACCCCATCTACATCAAAAATAACTAAACGAATATTTTTAGCTTTATCAACTAATGATTGCATTAAACAACTCCTGCACGTAAAACATCGTGCAAATGTATTACTCCAATCGGATAATTTTTTTCATCTGTCACGATAAGAGCGGTAATTTTAAAATTTTCCATGATTTTTAAAGCAGCGGTGACCAAAATATTAGGCGATACGACTTTCGGATGTTTTGTCATGACTTCACGAATATAAGTATGTTGAATATCTGCATTTTGATCAAATGCACGTCTCACATCGCCATCCGTAAATATACCAGCCAATTTATCCTCTGCATCAATAATAGCGGTTAAACCCAGTTTTTTACGGGTCATTTCGATCAAAGCCGTTTTTAATGTGGCACCTAAATCGATTTTCGGAATCGCATCACCCTTATGCATGATATCTTTCACGCACAATAATAATTTGCGTCCCAAGGTCCCACCTGGGTGGGATTTCGCAAAATCTTCTTTCGTAAATCCGCGTTTTTCTAGCAGGGTAATGGCAAGCGCATCACCCATTACCAACGCCGCCGTGGTGCTTGAAGTAGGCGCTAAACCTAGCGGACAGGCTTCTTTGCTCACGCTGACATCCAAATGAATAGTAGCGGATTTCGCAAGGTTGGAGCGAATATTGCCGGTTAATGCGATGAGTGGAATTTGTAAGTGTTGAATAAAAGGTAGAATGGATAAAATTTCCTCAGTTTCGCCTGAGTAAGAAATGATCACCAAAACATCTTTTTTGGTAATCATACCGAAATCGCCATGTTTCGCTTCGCCGGGATGAATAAAAAAAGCAGGTGTGCCCGTGCTTGCGAAAGTTGCTGCTAATTTTCTGGCAATATGGCCTGATTTTCCCATGCCCATGACAATCACGCGGCCTTCCGTTTTCAATAATAAATGGCATGCATTGTAAAAGTTCTGATCAATTCGGTCAAGAAGTGAGCTCAAAGATGAGATTTCTGTTTTAATGACAGAACGTCCTAGTTCGCATAATTTTTCAATATCCTGCATTAATTTTGCCTATTTCTGAAATAAGTATAAGTATTTTACCTGTCTTTTATCGCTTTCGAAAGAGTTTCGACAGTATTAAAAACTTTTACTATACGTAGCAGATTGGTATACTTTGCCCATGAATAATCTCGTTCAAATTAATAATCTGCACTATCATCGCAATGGTCGAATGATTTTTCGTGGACTAAATATTGCGATTCCTGCAGGGAAAGTCACGGCTATCATGGGCCCAAGCGGCGCAGGCAAAACCACTTTATTACGTTTGATTGGTGGACAATTGATGCCGACAGAAGGCCAAGTTTTTGTGGATAACCAAAATGTCCATCGATTAAAGCATAACGAATTATATGCTTTACGTAAGCGTATGGGGTTATTATTTCAAAGTGGTGGCCTTTTTACACATTTAAATGTGTTTGAAAATGTTGCCTTTCCTCTGCGCGAACATACGCGATTATCGGAAAGTATGATTCGGAATATTGTTCTACTGAAATTACAAATGGTCGGATTGCGTGGTGCAAGAGATTTAATGCCAAGTGAATTATCGGGGGGTATGTCAAGAAGAGTGGCGCTTGCAAGAGCCATAGCCTTAGATCCTACATTAATCATGTATGATGAACCGCTATCGGGACAAGATCCCATTACGATGGGGGTATTGCTTAAATTAATCAAAACATTAAATGACGCACTTTCTTTAACGACAATTATCGTATCACATGATGTGCAAGAAATTTTGAGCATTGCGGATTATGCATATGTGATGTCAGATGGAAAATTAATCGGACAAGGCACCGCCGATTCTTTGACGAAAGATGACTCTCCTAAATTAAAACAATTTTTAAATGGATTACCGGATGGTCCCGTACCATTTCATTATCCTGCGCCGCCTATTGCGGATGATCTTATTCAAAGGGGATAGGGATGAATGAAATAGCGAATTTAGGCAAATATGGTATTGAATCCCTAAGACAATTTGGAAAAGCGGGTATGTTGTTATTTCGCGTGATATTTCACGTACCCAATTTTCGTAAAAATTTTCCGCTGGTTTTACAACAAATTTATGCGGAAGGTGTGCTTTCATTATTAATTATCATGGTTTCCGGTTTATTTATCGGCATGGTGGTGGCATTACAGGGTTATCATACCCTTGCAAAATTCGGGGCATCAGCTCAGTTAGGACCCTTAGTCGCATTAAGTGTGGTGCGTGAATTAGGTCCGGTGGTGACCGCTTTATTATTTGCGGGTCGCGCGGGTTCTGCACTCACGGCTGAAATGGGTTTAATGAAGGCAACCGAACAATTATCAAGTATGGAAATGATGGCAGTCGATCCCATTCGACGTATTGTTTCTCCACGATTATGGGCTGGATTTATTTCACTGCCTATTTTGACGATTATTTTTAACACCGTAGCGGTTTATGGTGCTTATTTGGTTGGAGTGAAATGGTTAGGTTTGGATGCCGGTGCTTTTTGGTCAAACATGCAAGCATCTGTCAATTTTCAATTAGATGTCATGAATGGAATTTATAAAAGTATTGTTTTCGGATTTGTGGTGACTTGGATTGCATTACATCAAGGATATGATGCGGTACCGACTTCGCTCGGGATTTCAAATGCAACCACACGATCTGTTGTTCATGCGTCTCTCGCTGTACTGGGATTAGATTTTATATTAACCGCGATGATGATAGGGGGTTGGTGATGTTATCGCAACGGACCATTGAAGTTTTTGTCGGTCTTTTTCTTTTAGTTGGCATTTTATTTTTAATGCTTTTAGCATTTAAAGTAAGTGGTTTAACTAGTTTTTTTAAGAAAGAAGGCTATGAGGTAGTCGCTGAATTTGATGATATTGGCCAGCTTAAAGTGCGTGGTCCTGTCAAAATTGGTGGCGTTAACATTGGGGAAGTGATCGCGATTAAATTAGATCCCGATAGTTATCGCGCGAAAGTCATTTTACGCATTGATTCAAAAGTCAGAGATATCCCTGTCGATTCAAGCGCAAGTATTTTGACAGCGGGATTACTCGGTGACAATTATATTGCGATTACTCCAATGTATAGCAATCAATTTTTGAAAGAGGGAAGCCAAATTGCAGAAACACATTCTGCGATGGTGCTTGAAAAAATGATAGGACAATTTTTATTTAATATTGGTCAATCAGATAAATCTGAAAAACCAGCCACAGGAGCCACATCATGAAAAAACTACTTACCAGTTTTTTAATTTTTATTAGCATCGCTTGGACTTCTGCTTATGCTTCGGATAATGATCCAGTGAATATGTTACAAAGCCTTGCGAACAACATGATTTCAAGTTTGAAATCAAATCAATCATCTTTAAAATCGAATCCTGGTATCGTTTATTCTTTAGCTTATAAAATAGTGGTTCCCAAAGCTGATATTGGTTTTATGGCAAAAAGCGTCATTCCACCGCAAACCTGGAATAATGCAACATCGAAGCAGCGTGCCCAATTTGAAACTGAGTTTACTAAATTATTAGTTCGAACCTATGCGTCTGCTTTAAAAGATTATACGAGCCAAACCGTGAAATTTTTTCCTGTCAGAGGTGGATATCAAGGCAAAACGAATATTACGGTTTCAAGCCAAATTATTCGAACCGATGGTCCTTCCATTTCTGTCAATTACCGCTTAATCAATTCCGGTAATAACTGGAAATTATATGATATGTCCGTTGAAGGGGTAAGTATTATTGAAAGTTTCCGTTCACAATTTGCGGGCAAATTATCCCAAGGAAATATGGATAATTTAATTAGAGATTTAGTTAAACATAATCAAGCGCGCGGCTCATGATGACGAATATTGATTGTCAAAATGGTGAGCTTTTCGTTTCCGGCACATTAAATTTTGTGACGGTAATGTCGATATGGAATCAAAGCTTACCATTTATTCAAAATGAAAAAGAAATTCAAATCAATTTAGAAAAAATCCAAGAATCTAATGGCGCAGGTCTTGCGCTATTGGTTGAATGGAAATGTTTTGCCAAACGCCACAACAAAATTATTACCTTCAAAAATTTGCCGGAAAATTTGTTGTCTATTGCGAATCTGACGGGTGTGATGCAGTTTTTGACTTAACCCAGAACCTGTCATGCCAGCGACAGTTGATGAGGTAAAAACATGCCGCCATGACATGAGGTTTATCACGCTTCTTCTTTCGTCGGTATTATCGAAGCATTGCCCAGCAATACTTTTTCTAAATCACTCGATGAAAGTGGTTTATTAAAATAAAATCCTTGAATTTCACCGCATTTTAAATTTTTCAAGAAATCCATTTGTGCCTTTGTTTCAACACCTTCAGCGAGTACTTCAAGATTTAAACTGTGTGCCATGGTAATAATTGCCTGAATAATGACTTCGTCACCTCTGTTAATTTGAATATTCTTTACAAAGGAACGATCGATCTTTAAGCGATCCAATCGCAAGTTTTTTAAATAACTGAGTCCGGAGTACCCCGTACCAAAATCATCAAGTGCAATATGGATGCCTAGCTCTTTTAGTGTATTAATGGTGTTGACGGAAGCGGTATTGCTGACGATTGAATTTTCAGTTAATTCTAATTCAAGATATTCTGGTTTTAGTCCAGTATCCTTCAAAACTTTTTTTACAAATTCAGCGAGATTATATTGATTTAATTGTTGGGTGGTAATGTTGACTGCAACGCGAATAGGCGGCAATCCTGCATCTTGCCATGCTTTGTTTTGTGCGCAAGCCGTTTTCAGCACCCATTCTCCAATAGGAATAATTAATCCAGTTTCTTCGGCCAAAGGAATAAAATCAATGGGTAAAATAAGTCCCTTTTCTGGATTTTGCCAGCGAACCAGCGCTTCGACTGCTACTAATTTATCTTGTTTAATATCCATTTGTGGTTGATACAATAAAAACAATTCATTACGATTAATGGCTTGACGTAATTGCATTTCTTTTTCAAGAAATTCTAAACTCTTACGATTTAAATCTTCGGAATAGAACTGATAGTGATTCGCACCATTTTTCTTAGCAAGATACATAGCAGCATCGGCATTTCGTAATAGAATATCTGTATTTTTACCATCTTTTGGGAAAAAACTGATACCAATGCTTGTCGTAATAGTAATTTCTCTATTTTCTAAAATAAAGGGAGCGCTAATAATACTCAGTAAATTTTCAGCAATATCACGCACATTTTTCTCGTTGGTAATATTTTTTACCACGATAACAAATTCATCTCCACCTAATCTTGCTACCATGTCACAAGATCGAATGGCAGATTTAAGTCGTTTTGCGAGTGTTGTTAAAAGCTCGTCTCCGGCCGCATGACTTAAACTATCATTAATCAACTTAAAACGATCAAGGTCAAAAAATAAAATCGCGAAAATTTCATTACTTTGAAAACATTCTGTAACGGAGCGATTAATCACTTCTTGTAAAAGCACACGATTCGGGAGCTTAGTTAAACTATCGTGATTTGCCTGATATTTTAATTTATTTTCCAATTCAGCTCGTTCAGTAATATCGCGAAAACTATAAACGCGTCCAATCGTTTTCGTATCTAATTTTTGTGGTTGTGAATAATATTCAAAAATTCTTTCATTTTTAAATTTAATGGTGTTAATAATAATTTTTTCTGGATCCATTTTTAAATCAAGAATGTCTGCCAAAAAATCATTGGGGCTTAGCAATTCATTTTTGAAAAAATTAATAAACAAATCAAAGGATTTTTCACTTTCTAATCTTTCAGGTATTCCCCACATTGAAAAGAATTTTTTGTTAAAATCTACGACATTGTTATTGTTATCAATCACTAAAATTCCATCGGTCGAAGATTCAAGTGTCGCTCGCAATCTTGATAGTGATTGTTGAATGGTTTCTGTACGTTCTTGAATTCTTTTTTCTAAAGAAGTGGTATATAGTTTGCTTTCTTGAAATAGCTGCCATTTTTTGGTGAGTGCGCTTGCTAATTGTCTTACTGCAATAAAATCGAAAGGTTTTTTCAAAATCAGTAGATTATCGGATCTGCCTAATTGTGCAATCGTTTCTTCCCAAGAATAATCAGAATAAGCAGTACAAATGACAATTTGAATGGTTTTATCCAATTCCCAAATATGCTTGATAGTTTCAATACCATCCCAACCCGGTGGCATGCGAATATCAACAAAAGCGAGAGCATAAGGCTTTCCTTGTTTAATCGCATCTGCAATACGTTCATAACCCTCTTTACCTTGTGAAGCTGTATCAATTTGAAATTGCGGTAAGGCAATTTGATCTATCGTTTGCGAAAAAATTTGTTGTTTTAATGAACTTAAAGAACTCGAGGGAGAATTCGTTAAGATTTTTATGAAGTCATGATGAATTTCTGGATTATCATCAATAATAATAATACGAAATTCTGCATTAGCCGGTGTTTGATTATGCATCGACAGGGCTCCTTTCTTTTATCGTCACGAATGGCAAGCTCAAAATAAAGCGAGCGCCCATTCCAAGTCCATCACTTTCAGCGTGTAAGCTGCCACCTAATTCTTTAGCAAGTAGTGCACTACTATGTAAGCCGAAACCATGTCCTTTTTGTTTTGTGGTAAAACCAAAAGAGAAAATTTTAGTTAAATTTTGAGATGCGATACCCATTCCATTGTCTTCAATAGTAATATTTAAAAAATCATCAGTCGGTTTCATTTGTATTTTTATTGTTTTGGTTTTATTTTGTGTATCTCCACTGAGGATGGCGTCTTTTGCATTTTGGATAAGATTCACTAAAATTTGCATCACTTTATTTTTATCAGTGATAAGGATTAACGTATTATTTAATTCCTTATCGATGCTAATTTCATTTTTATTTAATGAAGAAGCATTAATTTCAAGTGCAGAATCAATCGTAGCAGATATGTTAACTTCTTCCATCATCCCAGCTGCACCACTTAAGGTTCCTTGCATGGCGACAATGTTTTTGATGTGCGTTATATTTTCATGTAGTCGACTAATTTCAGCGGTAATGCTATCAAATTTTGCTTCCATATGTGGCTTAGATTCAGTGATATACTCTGGGAGTAATTTTCCTTTAGGATCATTTTCAAGATAATTTTTCAAATCTTCAATATGAGATAGCAACATATTCAACACGACATACAAACTCCGAATATCAATTTCTTCTATCGATTTTTGGATCAGCCCAACAGATACATTGACGCTATTTAAAATATTTCCGACATTATGAAGAATAGAAGTTGCAACTTCTGACATTCCTGCGCGCCTTGCGGAAGAGATCAGTTGTTGATTGAGTTTATGCAATTCAAATTCCGCGAGTTTCCGCGCAGTGATATCCATTCCAATACCTGAAATAAATCGAATAGGGGATTTATCTTTAGGAACATGTGGATTACCGGCGAAGAAGCACCAACGTTCGTTCCCATCGAACGTTTGAATTTTTACTTCAAATTCATAATTTTCCCCATTTTTAAACGCTTTATCTAATAACAGATTTAACGTCTTTTGATCCGCATTGCTTATGCAATTCATCAGTTCATCATTGGTTGGAATTTTTTCTTCGAATTTTACGCCGAACATTTTATACATTTCATTAGACCATGTAATAATTTTACTTTCATTGTCGAATGTCCAATATCCCAAATGCGCAATTTCTTGAGCGCGAGCTAATTTTTCATTTAAGTCAGTCGTTTCTTTCGAAGAAACTTCCATCGATCTTTCGAGTAAATAACGTTCTTGGTCAACTTCGGTATAAGTGCGATTAATTTTGTCGAGAAAACTTTGCCATTGTTGCAGCTCAGGAATACGGTCCTCTGATATGCCCAGTCGTTTGAGTTGTCTTTGTAATAAATTATGTAAATCCATTTGATTACTCTTCAGTAATAGTTGTAATTGTCATAGTTTGATTGTGAAGATCACAATTTCCCTTTGAAAAAGGTGATAATTCACCATAAGAATAAAAACCAATCTGTTGGGTTTTAGGTGGCAATGATTCAAGTGTTGATTCTGTTTCTTCTTCGGTTCTTTCACCCAGCAATAATCTCCTACCAACGCAACTCACTGCGATGGATAACACAGGATTTGTTGTGGTACTTTTATCAGTGAGCAATGTAGTTTTTGCAAGCTCCCCAGCTTCACTTGCACCATTTATTAATCTATCAAAATTTGCGCGCATCAACTGCGCTAAATAACCGGTTGGCACATCACCTGCAAAAGTAAGTGACTGATCTTTTTCATCGACTGCCAAAATAGTTCGGACGAGTTGACGCGCATCGTCGGCATTTTTACGAATGGCAAGAGGGAATAGCAATCCCGTTGCCGGTAAACCCGATGCACGTTCGCCTAAATATTTCTTATAGAGTAACAGCGCCGGTTGATTATCTAATTCATATAAAATATTATTTTTGGAACGAGTAATTCTTCTTTCTGGTCCAAAGATATCCCAGCCACCTCGTGATCCGTGTCCAATATGTACGTATTTTCCATAAAATCCGACAGCCACCACTTGATTTTTATAAATTTTGCCATCAAAAATAGCCCAGGTATTTTTAAAACGTGGACCATCTCCTGCTAAGCCACCCGTAACAATGACATTGTCTTTACCAATGGAATTAATACCTTTAACAAGTTCACTGCCATTGACATTTAAGCCATCGGATAAAACAAAAATATTACATAAATCATCTTGATTTAAGCTCTCGGCAACCTTACTGCCCGCTTGATAGGAATTTTCTGCATCCTTAATTTCTATTTTTACTGCTTTTATAGGTGTTTTCTCGAATTTAATGACAGCTACGGAAAGACTGTTATCTGAAATATTAGATCCTAAAATTTCACCAGCACTCGAGCAACCAATCATTTTTGCTTGTTTATAAAATGCAGATAATTCTTCAATTGGTTTAGTATTATTGATAAATTCCGGTGCTGCGAAAACTAATATTAAGGTTTCTGCAGAATCTAGGGCAGGAAATTTTGGGATGGACCACCCTTTTTCGAGGGTATATTGGAAAGTTTCCAGGTTCATAACCACACCTCCTAGGAATGCGATTTCCGAAACCTTTTAATAATATTTGTACTAATTATATTTTAACATGAGATTACATAATTTAACTTATTGTTTTTATTTGTTTTTAGAAAACAAAGTATAAACCGTCGGCACCACAAATAGCGTAAAACAAGTGCCAATTAACATCCCTGACGCAATAACAAGACCGATATCAAAACGGCTTTTCGCGCCCGCACCACTCGCAAGTAGGAGTGGTAAAACGCCTAATACCATTGCTGCAGTCGTCATTAAGATGGGTCGTAATCGAAGTGAAGCGGATTTTAAAATAGCATCCGTATTATTTAATCCTTCTTGTACTTTTATTTTATTAGCAAAATCAACCATTAAAATACCATGTTTGCTAATAAGACCAATTAATGTGACAAGACCAATTCCCGTATAAATATTTAATGTCGCGAGTCCCATGTGCAATGGAATCAGTGCGCCTGTCACAGAAAGTGGGACGCTGATTAAAATAATAAATGGATCGCGGAAACTTTCAAATTGCGCAGATAGCACTAAATAAATAATGAGTAAGGCAAATAAAAATGTATACAACATTTCATTGCCTTCTTCGACCATTTGTCTTGATTGACCTGCGTAATCATAAAACACACCCGTCGGGAAAATTTTCAAGCCTTGGTTTTTTAAAAATGCTAAGCCATCACTGAGCGGTTTTCCAGGCGCCATCATGCCTTGTAAGGTAACGGAATTTAATTGTTGGAAAGTATTCAACTGACTTGGCACCGTTTTCATCTTCACGGAGACGACGCTTGATAGCGGAATTAATTCGTTCGCCACATCAGATTTTACATAAATATTATTTAACTTTTCAGGATTGAGACGAAATGCTTGGGGCACCTGCGGTATCACCAAATAACTTTGACCTTCGCGACTAAATCGCGTGATAGAATTTTCTCCCAACATCGTCGCAAGCGCATTACCAATTTCAGAAGTTTTCACACCCATCGCAGCGGCTTTATTACGATGAATAGTTATTTCTAATTCTGGCTTATTAAATTTAAGATTGGTATCTAAAAACATGAATAAACCACTTTGCATTGCGATTTCTTGTAGTCTCGATACAACTTGATCGAGTATGAGATAATCTACCGTACCGGTAATAATGAATTGTATTGGCAAGCCATCATTCGAACCTGGAATAGAAGGCAAAGGAAATGCCACGGAATTTAATCCTGCAATGCCAGATAATTTAGGCTGTAAATCTTTAAGAACCGAGGCTTGGCTTTTAGCACGTTGACTCCACGGTTTTAAAATTAACCCTGAAAAAGCGCTATTGGTTGCACCAGTGCCATTCACGATAAAATAATCTTCTGTTTCAGGAATGGTTTTATAAATATCAATTAATTGATTAGTGAATGTAGTGGTGTAATCAATATTGGCGTATTCTGGTCCTGTTAACGAAACAAATATAATACTTTGATCTTCATCGGGAGCAAGTTCAGTCGGCGTTGTCAACGCAAGCAAACCGCAGGTGACTAACATGATAGCAGCGAAAGTCATGATGACAGAACGATGTTTTAGTGATTGTTTAAGTTTACGCTGATATTTGTTTTTTAATTTTTCGAAGAAAACATCAATCATATGGACCAAACGTTGATGTGACACAGAAGCATTAAGTATTTTGGAGCACATCATCGGCGAAAGCGTCAGCGCAATAATACCTGAAATAACCACAGCGAATGCCAGCGTGAAAGCAAATTCTGTGAATAGCGCACCGGTTACGCCAGCCATAAAACCAATCGGCGCATATACCGCCGCAAGTGTTGTTGTCATGGCAATAACGGGGGTTGCGATCTCTCTTGCGCCTAAAATCGCAGCATCAAAAGGTGTTTTGCCTTCTTCAATATGTCGGTAAATATTTTCGACGACGACGATCGCATCATCCACGACAAGTCCAATGGCAAGTACCATGGCCAGCAACGTTAATAAATTTAAAGAATACCCAAATGCAAGCATTAAGGAACAAACCCCAATGAGTGAAAGCGGGATGGTGAGAATGGGAATAGTGACGGTTCGTAACGCGCCTAAAAATAAAAAGATGACTATCATCACAATGATTGTCGCTTCTGAAATACTGCGAATCACTTCATGAATAGAACTTCGAATATATTCCGTGCTGTCATAAACAATTTTCGCGTCAAATTCAGGTGGATAATTAAGCTCGAGTTCGGGTAAAAGTTTTTTAACATCTTCAATAACCGTTAAAGGATTAGCAGAAGGCGTACCTGAAATACCAATAAATACCGCATTTAAGCCATTAAAAATCACTGACGAATCGTACGTCTCTGCACCTAATTCTACTTTCGCAATATCTTTCATGCGAACCAGAATATTTTTTTGATGTTTGATGACAAGGTCTTCAAATTCGGAAGTATCTTTTAAATCGGTTTTAGCATTAATGGTATACGAAACAAATTTTCCTTTAATGCCACCCGCAGCCGATTGATAATTTTCAGTTTGTAAAGCGAGCGCTACATCTTCTGCAGTAATGTTTAACGCAGCCATTTTTTCTGTATCTAGCCAAATGCGCATCGCATACGTTTGTCCACCCAAAATTTCAGCGTTAGAAACACCTGGGACCGTTTGTAATTTAGGCTGAACGACTCGCGCAACAAAATCTGTGATTTGTTGTGTCGTCATATGCGGGCTTTTAAAACCGAGATACATTAAAGCCATTTGACTGCCGGTTTCTTTTTGAATAACTGGCTGGTTGCTTTCTCTCGGGAGATCGTTTCTGACTTCAGCGACTTTTGCCATAATATCAGTCATTGCGACAGAAGAATCATAATTTAATTTGATGAAAGCCGTGATTGTG
>JABDCZ010000026.1:0-26119 GCA_013287885.1 Gammaproteobacteria bacterium | reverse complement strand
AATTAATCTAAGATGTGGGTGCTCTCGTCTTGCATCAGCATATAATCGCCTTGAGGCATTGCGTTCGCAGTCATTTTTTTCTGCGCCATCTGTTTTCATGATCGGTTCAGGTGCCAGTGGTAGTACAATTTTCTTATCAGGATGCACAATCGCAGCGCAAAACATATTATGGTAATGTGTCACTTTTTTCTCTGGGTATTTCGTCATGTGTTGGTTTGTAATCAGCTCTCTAACTTGTTTTTTATCTTTTCCTGACAAGGATTTCCATGTTTGATTAGCTAAAATACTCCGCAATCCTAACACATCATCAATTGAGAGTGTTGTAATTTTACGTTCTTCATCAGATGGTGGCTATTCACCTCGCCTGTTAAAACGCTATTATTTTAGTGATGAAATGGTAGATCAACTACATGTGTCAGATCGTATTTTTCAGCATGTGCTGCTAAAACAGTTAAAGCCTACTTTTTCTTATGTGATGAATAAAAACTGTTATCATCTGCATGGTCCTACCGGTGTTAAATATGCTAGTGAACGCATTAAGAAAGTATTGGAGGAAGAAAAACCTGAGTATGTTATCCGTGCGGATATCAAATCTTTTTATAAATCCATTCCGCACTTCAAATTAATCCAGGACGTCAAAAAACATTATGATGATCACAGGTTGCTAACGATGCTTGAAGAGATCATCACAAATCCCATAGACACACCTTATGGTTATAAAAACCCCGTACGAGGGGTTGCGCTCCGTGGGCCATTGTCACAATTCTTTAGTGGGTTATATTTGAAACCACTAGATGATGCGTTATCTAAGATGAAGATAACTTATCTCCGCTATCAAGATGATCTCCTTATTTTATGTCACACTAAGCGCCAGCTTAATCGCTGCTGGCGAAAAATGTTAGATATCCTTAATGAAAGACGACTCTCCTTGTCTCACAAGAAAACCCGCAAGGGCAGAGTTTGTCGCGGTTTTCATTTTTTAGGCGTTTATTATTCTCCGACACAGCCGGAGAGTAACACGACTGTGATACCTGTAAATGGTGCGGTTATAGCGCCTACACAAGCTGATCAAAATTTGTGTAATGGGGGGGGTAAAATGACTTTTCCTCACCAACAGGTCGCTTTGCGTATGATTCCGCATGCAAGAACGCTACGCAAAGCCCGTGAGCAAGTGAAGAGTATGGTAACCGATGGGGCTTCTCCCCGACATATCAGAAAATACCTTGCTCGATGGATACAGTGGTGGAACGAAACAGTAGACGATTGGAGCAAAATGAAGCTCGTACAGTGGTTTTGTCGAGCTTGTTTTGATATCACTCCTGCAGCTTATGCCGCAGGGTTATTATTACGCCAGATTAGAGAATCACGCACCGCCGGAGACGGTTATGTTCATTGCGACAGTGTATTTTCTTTTCTTCGTGTGGCCGCCATAATAGCTCCATAAGCTTCTGCTTTTGTTCTCCATAAGTTTTCCAAAAACCGCGCCACGACACCGCCGACGCGCTGCGCACACCCCGTCCGCCCCCCACACACTGCCGGCCGCCGCGGCTATTGTACCAATCAAAGTAACCATGCGAAGAAGAATCAAAAAGAACATAGCCATCATATGGATCTACCAGCCGCGCCACGCGAACGGTCTTGTCATTGACAAGTTTCAAATTCAGCGGCTGACCCAAAGGATGCTTATATGATGAATCACAGCGACGACTGGGGCCTTTTTCCATATCGAGATTGCTCAAGCCATACTGATAACATTGCCCATCCGCCGCTGAGGAAGCACCTAATGCTGGTTTTATTACATTTAGGGATAAGAATGACCAATGACCCTGCAATGCATCATATGTTTTGTATATTTCTTTCATGATGGCAAGCGGGAAATGTAGCCCACTTCGGATAACTTCCCCGGGCGTTGGTTGAAATAATTTGCATAGTGCTTCAACGGCTTCCTTGGTCATATTAAGTGGCTCGTTATTGATAAAGGGGTCAACGTCAATGAGTTTTTTAACAGTGGCAAGTTGCTTTTTAATTTCTTCAATTTGCTGCCTATTTCTATCGTCATACAACATTTCTTCACTTAAGCCCTCGGGTAGCGGCCACGGACAGTGGGGAAACTGCTCTTTGAATTGAGTTTCCATTTTCGCTTGCTCTTTTTCATCTTTAATGAGGGGAAGAATGTCTTGTTGTATTTGTTTTAATGCCCATATATCGCCTGTGCCAAGAAAAATTTGATAAGGAGATGCAAAAATCTCTCGACCAGCGTGGTCTTTTATCATCTTATTCTTCTTTTTTTCAAATAATAACTCAGGATGTTTTTTCAAGATTGCAATCGATGCCAATGCTCTCGCATCTTCTTTAACATCCACGGGTGCTGCGTGGATAGCCGCTGGCAATAATCGTAAAAAAGCAGTCTCTGCCTCATATTGCTTTGATGTAAGTGCAAGCAAGCCGAACACGCTTAGCGGCGAACAAGGATATATGACTTCTTCTCTTATCGCTTTTGGCAAATTAGATAATGGGCCTTCTGTTCTGGGTGCGCTCATTTTGATCTCCATTGTTTTTGATGTTAAATAATCGCGCTATTATACTTTATGCCTTGACTGAATAAAGAAATACTTATGGCACTCATCGGCTGTTGCCGCTTCGCGTAGAACAAAAAACGCTATACTTCAACACACAAGATATTTTTAATACTAAAGTTTACGAAAGAATGGCTTAGAACGCCCATGCATGATGTGTTTCCTACATAGCGGGAATTGCTGCCAGTTCCATTGCGAAGAAAAATCCTAGCTATCGTACCTCATCTGAGAAAATAGGGTGATTTTACCCTCTAGTAGCACCCACATGCCTGTGCTATAATTGAACAATTATACATATGCGCTAAATATTTAAGCGGCGGGGTTAATATGTCATCACCTAGAAGCTGGTCTGAGCAAGAACAATATGAAAAATCCATTATTTTACAAAAATTTTGGGATCAACGAGTTCTATCTACAGATGCAAAACAGAGAGAACGTAGTATTAATGCAATTAAGAACCAATTTTTGTTGGCTTTGCCTGCACCTGGTTTTAATCAAAATGAATGGATAGATAAGGTAAATAAAGCATGGGCGGACGGTTCCGCTTTTAAAAGTAGCAAGATATTTTTTGAATTTTTTTCTCATATACACTCCGTTACTTCAGTAGGACTTGCTGAAAATTTAATGCCTCAGCCAACAATAAAAAATGAAGCGGTTGATATTACAGATGCTGAAAGAAAAACGTTACAGCAATATACCAAAGATAGAAATATTGCGGTTACAGCAATGATGGGATCTGTTAAAACAAAAACTATTGAAGTTTGTCCTAAAGATTATAAAACCTCTGATGTTTTCTCGATCGAGTCTGTTTCAAAAGTTTTCACGGGTGTACTGGCATTGAGATTGCTAGAAGAAAAAATTATTTCAGAAGCGGATTTAAAAAGTACTCCCCTTAAAATAGAAAAATCCGCTGAAGATTTATTAGCGCAGCATTCACCTCTTGTATTAGAGCAAATGAAAAAAGTTAGCTTGCACCAAGCATTGACTCATTATGCTGGATTGGGTGTTGGTAAAGATGTGGGCTTAGGAGATTATTATAGTCTTTATATTGGTGCGATCAAGGCAGCTAGAAGAACTGGACAATCCTTTACTGCTGTCAACAAAATTGAGGATTTTATACCATTTATCCCAAATCAAATATCCACTCCGGGAACCGTGGGTAGTGAACATTATCATTATAGTAATTCAGGAATTGTTTTAGGGGCACTTTCTCTGGAATATCTTTATAACAAGAATAGAAATTTGGAATTAGAGCCTGAACCCTTAAGTTTTAATGAAATTATGAAAAAATATGTGACCGGTCCGAAGGAAGCTAAAATGTCATATTTCGAATCATCACCGAAAGGACTCGGCGTTAAGTTTAATCCAGACGATTTAAATACAAAACATATGATAGGCAGCCCGGGAGGAGGATATTATTCAAGCGCAGAAAGTCTAACCAATTTTGCGAAGTGGATCTATGAAAAATGCCAAGATCCTCATTTCACAAAATTAATTGAGCAATACGGGCAAGAGTTTTGCCCTTATCCTCAGAGTAAAACCATAGAGCATAGCGGTGATGGACCCTCTAACAGCGCATTTTTTTCATTAAATTGGGGAACCGGTAATTTTGTCATTCTTTTGAATGATCAACGTGCCTTCGCTGCCACTGAGGTAGGAAGAGCAATAAAAAATAATATTATGTCTGAAAAGCCTAGCGACCCTTCTCTAGAAAAGGAAAAGAAGAAGAAATCAACTGCTATTATCGCAAGTACTGCGGGCATTGATTTATTATCGCCAACACCTGTTGTAGCTGAGAAAGCAAAGCTTCACTCTCCGCAAAAGCAATTTAAATTTAGCAAAAAAAGCAGTGTTGATGTTTCTGATGAAGAGATGGCAAAAAGTGCCTTTGGCCAAGGATCTTATACTGCAAAAAAAAATTATTAAGCGCTGAATCGGAACGGGGAACCAATAATATCAATTTGATTTTTGATCCTTTAATAATTTTACAGATATTTATTGCTCGTTTTTGCCTAAGAAACGGCGGCTGTGTTTAGCTGCCCAATGGCTATATTAATTATTTTTTATTTATATCAACTCTATGAGCTTTTGCATCAAAGATCAAAAACTCATTATAATTACCTGGCGTAAATTCTATCTCAAAACCACCATCCACGGTAAAAAATTTCACTTCTGATTCAGGCGTTAATTCAAACGTAGTATTTTCACTATTTTGCATTGGAAAATGCAGAGTAATAAAAAATTTATTATTTTTCATAGATAATGTGAATTTTGATGAATCAGATGGTGTAGAACCACTTATTTCAAACTGCCCTATATAGTTTTGATAAATAGTAGGATCAATAGTAACAGGTTGCACCATTTTATATTGCTGAGTATAACCTTCCGGCCAATGATATGTATCAGCAATGCTACGAATAATTTCTGAAATGACCATGCCTCCATTGTAGGAATTTGTCATGATGACAGCTCCTTTGCCTATTTCACTAAAACCAATAAAATAGGCAACATATCCAATATTCACACCACCATGAGAAAATTCAATGATGTTTGGATTTATTTGATTCAAGAAAAATCCTAGCCCCGTCTCACTACTTGGTTGTTTAGTTAACATTTGATGAGTCATGCTATTTGATAATATCTTATTAGATTTTCCGCTAAGGGTATTTTGAATATCTATGATGAAATGCGCTAAATCATCAGGTGTCGTCCAAAGTCCAGCGGCGGTTGATTCAGGTAACAGATTCCACTTTCCCGGAATAACCTTACCATCTTCTGAGTGTCCAACCGCAAAATCGTCGGATGTGCTTTTTGGCCAAATAAGTTCGTATGTACTTGATCGCATCTTTAAAGGCGTAAAGACAATTTTATTTGCTAAATCAGAAAAATTTTCCTGTGTCACATCTTCTAATATTTTTTGTGCTACAACATATCCGCCGCCTGAATAAGAAAAATTCTTACCAGGAATATTATCTGGTTCTATACGTAAATTATTTGCAGGAGTTTCTCCATTCAATATTTGTATGATAGTGGGAAGATCTTTTTTTTCTAATGATGACGAATAACCCTCAAAACCATGAACGGTAAGTCCCGCAGTATGACTCAATAACCGACGAAGCGTGACTTTTTCAATTTCAGTATATTCATTATCGGGAACCTTCCAAGTTCTTAAAATATTATTGACGTTTTGATCGAGATTAATTTGATTTTTTTCAACCAACGAAAGTGCAACGACTGCTGAAACGGGTTTACTAATTGATCCTGCCTGAAATATTGTCTTTGTTGTTACTTTATTTTTTGAAGTCACATTATAAGCTTTTTCCCATTCAATTTTTCCCTGATTGATGATAGCTATACTCAATCCCGGAACTTTATAATATTTCATCCGATCGAGAATATTCATCCCGGCATTTTGACCTTCGACTTGTATTGCTGTTTTTAAGCCATTTTCAACTGAATGAATATTTTTCTGTATTTTAGTTTGTGCTGATGCAGTAATTTGAGAGGAAGCAGCTAAAATCGAAAATGCAGAAAAAGATAAAAATGTTACGCACATGCATATGAAAAATTTTGCTTTCATTCGCTACCCCTCGGAGAGAATATGTTATTAAAATTATTACACCCATTGTCTCAAACTGTGCGTGTAAAAAAGAGGAAAAATATGCATTTGAATTAAATAGATAAACAAATCAAAGGGTTAATTTTTAAATATAGAAATTGATTGAAAAATGACCTTATTTTATGGTATTTTTCTAATTCTATGTATGGCAAAGGCGATGAGTGTAATGCGTAATTTGATAATAATTTTTGGTCTTTTAATGCCAATTTCTGCTCTTGCTTTAACATGTCCGAATAGTGGTAGCATATTAAAAGCCGGTGATTCTACCCAGGAAGTAACTGAGCGTTGTGGACAAGCCATTTCATCAAACAACTTTATTAATACAAAGATTATTTCAGGTGAATGGATATATTACATAACGAACACCTCCAATAATAACATGACGAAGATGACAATTTTGCATGATCATGGACGCGTTGCTAACATCAATATTTTTTTAAGTGGGAAAAAAGAAAAAAATGTTCAATCAACTAATCTCTGCAAAAACCTAATTCAGATTGATGATGCCATGAATTATGTACAATCTGTTTGTGACAAACCCACGTTGCAAAATACACTTCAAACTGAGTCAACGGAAATTACTGAATTGAAATATGAAGGCATGAGTCCTAATATATTAATTTTTGAAAATAATAAGTTAACAGGCTGGAAATAGAAAAACATCTTGACTCTTGAACACACGGAAATAATTAAAGCAAGATTGGCGCTGACGTCAATTAGAAGAACCTTGCAACGTAGCTCCAGGATTTTTTAGAGGTTACCATGAACCAGCTTATTAAAACGTATAATGCTGAAGAATATATCCTTCAGATGTTCAATAATCATAATATCATTGGATTAGGTGAAGGTGAGCACCATCTTTTAAACTCACATCAATTTTTTAAAAAAATTCTGGATAACAAAAAAATTCAAGAGACAATCAATATCGTCATCGTTGAATTTGCTAACGCTGGTCATCAAGATATTTTGGATAAATATATTTTTGGTGAAGAAGTCAGTATAGAGGAACTGCAAAAAATATGGCGCGAATCAACGCAATGCATTAATCAATTTGGCGAAGCAACAATTTATTTTGAATTATTACAAAAAATTAGGGATGTTAATTTTACATTAGCATCGAATAAGAAAATTAGAGTGTTAGGCGGCGATCCTCCCATTGACTGGACGTTGATTAGTTCGCTTGAGGATTATCTGAAAATTAATATTAAGAGGGAATTATTTGCTGCCGATTTAGTAATTGAATACGGGGTAAAACATTCAAAGAAAGTCTTGATGATTTATGCTGAATATCATTTAACTAAAATAAGTGACAAGTCTAGAAAAGACTTTCTCTCTAAAATAAATGACAAATCTATAAAAGATCTTCGGACTATTACCAATGATGTGAATACAAAATACCCAGATACAATGCAGGTGATTGCCGTTCTTAATCCAGGGGAATTACAGTTATCTGAAAAAACTAAAAATTGGCCGTTGTATTCCATCGTGGACTTGAAAGAAGAAGAAATTGGAAATTTGCCAGCAGTAAATTATTTCACACAAATTTTTGATAAAAATGGACGAGTCGTTTTATTTGATGGTCATAAAATAAAGGAATTATTTAATGCTTTTTTATATATAGGGCAAGCTGAAGATTGGAAGCATGTTGATTTTCAAAAATCCGTTTTTACTGCTGAGGAATGGAATGAGTTAAATAGACGCAGACAATTACTCGGAATGAAACCTTTAAAAAATGAGAGGTGAATATGGCGATAAGTGAAGGTCCGTGAATTTAATTTACACTTTTCAACTTATCCTAGTAAGGTATCTTTACAAGATAAATTTACATTTTATCCAGCCCGATCAGAAATTTAGCCTGTAAATGCTCAAACGGTTACAGAAATAACGATAATTCTCAGCAAATATTGCAAATTACTCCAAAATCAATTTTTAAGTAATTTTAATTTTAGGCAAGCCATAAATATGAGTGCGATTCATGCACATTTTATCTTTTAGCATTTAATGCAATTTGGAATTTTATGTTATGACAATGATTAAAAGTCTAAATGGTCCAAATGATTTTTTGCAGGATTCTAAATAGCAGTTAGCCCAATAGGGCTTACTGGGCGCTAAAGGATGGAAACTGCGTTTTGCCGCCAGTTTCCATTGAGCTGCGGGGGCGATCAAGCTAATTTTTCTTCCTTTTGAACAAAAGATGTATTACTGCAAAAAACGCCTAATACACCTTTTTTTTAAGAGCACGGTTTTTTCGAGTTAAGCTCATTAAGCTCTTCTTTCATTTTTTTAATATTTTCAAGAAGCTTTTCCGAAGGTTTAGATGAGGCCATATCAATGATTTCTTCCCTAGAAATTGGTCGCATACCATAACTATCATCCGTATCATTCATTATACTTATGTGGATTGTCTGACGATCCGCAGCAGTTATTTCTGCTTCAGTTAATCCTTTTAACCGTAGTTTTTCCTTTTCTATTTGATTTAGACAATATTTTTTAATTATATTATCTTCCATTTCTTTAAGTGAATGTAAATATTTTTTATAATGCGGCTTGGGAACTTTAATACGATGAAACAACCTAAACATTTTTGCATTCCTGCCTAATTTATCAATAGTTTATTTATAATAGAATGCATCTACTTTTTTCTTCCGAGACTTCTTCAATAATTCTATTTTTTTCATAAAAATCTATAAAATTATTAATATCAGTGGAGCGAAAGTTTGCCATAGTTGCGATTTGATGAATAAAATCGAGTAATTTTTTGTTATCTTTTAGCATTTTTTTTAATGGATTTTTATCTTGTTGTTTTGATAAATCATCCACCTTATTAGCAATAGCTAAAATAGTTTTTTGAAGAGCAGCATGGTATTCATCAAAGATTGGAAATGAAAATGCAGCTTTAGGAATTGGTTTTAATGCTTCAATTTTTGGAGCAATAAGAGATTGATGAGATTCAATTAATGGATTATAGGTTACCACATTATTTTCGTTGACAACTGTGACTAATGCTCTTGCAGTATCTCTACAAAATATCCCCCTTTCTTCTGCTTCAGCAAATTCTTTTACTAAGTGAATAAAATGTTTTGGTTTGTAATGATCACTTTTTTTAGTCATGACAAATAATAATGATTCTGAATATTGCTTGATATTAATAATTTTTTCTAATCCTTTAAAAAAACAATCATAGAAAGAAGCAGAGCTATCCGGATTAGGCGAATGTAATAATATAATTCCTCGTATGCTATTAGCTTGCTGAATTGCAAGTTGGGTTAAAATTGATGATGAAAGTGATTCTTCAAAAAAAGTCCTTCTGCATTGAAATCCAGCGCATTCTAAGTAATTAAATCCTTTTTCTGAAGAAATAGCCTCTGGACAAATTGTTTCAGATGAACAACCGTGACTTATTTTAATTTTTTCTTTAACACCTACTTTTGATTCAATATATTTACTACGCGTTCTTTCATCAATTTTTTCATGTAGAGGACATCCGGTCATATAATTAATAAAAGTACTTTTGCCGCTACCCGTCGTACCAATCACCAGGAAAATATCTTTTCCTTCCACTGATTGGTATTGTTTGGCTAATTTATCAAATGAATATTTCAAATGATTAAAATTAATGGAGTACTCACGCATTTCAGTTGAAAACATTTAGTCTATCCTTAGTAAAATAACCATTTTAAGGTTACCGCGATTTAAATCAAGTTCATTTAACAAAACCATTCTTCTTTTGTTTTGTTAAGTGATGCAAATCAGGCTCCGATCGTGAACGTTTAAAAAAATGCTGATGTCTTTCGCGAATGAGAGAGGCAGGTGTAGTGCAAGCTCGAATTTTGATACTTGAAGCGGATTCTGATGATTTTAATTCATGCGGTAATTCCCTTTCTTTTCTGTAGATTTTGTATTAAAAAATGATCTTTTGTTTCATGTTCTACTTCACCTGCCGCGTAAAGCCATTGCATGAACGCATGCATGTCATCATTGATCCTGAAAAATTATTCCTTTTGGTTAAATCCAACGCAAACGACGAATGTAACTTTGCAAGGATTCACCAGTGTAAGCCATAAACAAACGATGAAAATGGAAAGATGAAAAATTGGCAATCGCCGATAATTTTTCAAGTGACAATTCCTCATTCAAATGATGCTGAATATATACAAGTGTCTTCAGAATTCTTTTTTGGTAATTTTGATTAATTTCTAAAATTTTATTCATAAAGCAAATACTGCTCTTCAAATTTTAGCCAGCGCTTTAATTTAAAATGATTGATAATATCTTATAATTAACAAACATATTTGAAAATGGTTGTATATATACTATAAAAAACAACTGCCATTTATCTAATTATATATGCTGTATCTTACAATCGATGCTTTATGACTTGGACTGCTTGTTGTATATTTTGTTCCATCATTAAATATCTGGAAATCATCATATTCCCTCGCCTTACCTGGGAATTGGATAACCAAAGAACCACACGTATAAAATGCATCCCGATCCATTGGTAAATTATTTTTTAAATCATAAATTAAACTAGAATGACCATGAATTCCAGTGCGATACCAAGTTATTGGTTGGCCGGTCAATTTACATTCTCCTTTTCTACTATTCCAATTTCCCATAACAACATCTATTTCCCCATCATTAATTGTATCATCACTGACATTTTGGACTGTCAAGGTATGGATAATTGCAGGAGTATGCGACTCAATAAAAAAAGACTGAGCAAATGCAGAAAATGAAATTATTAATAATGTGCTTATTGAAATTATAATTTTAAAAAAATTCATGATTTAGTCCTTTGTATTTTATATTGTATAAATAATTTTATTCGCGATTCACTGCATTTACATCAGTTGAGAACAATAAAATTTAATGTCTTACCTCTAACATATTCTACACTATTCAAAATTATACCTGGATAATATTTGCATTTTTATTTTTATATCTTAAGAAATTCTGCAAATATTATTATTGTTCCCCTCTAAGCAATAATCTTCATGCATTTCCAATTTATTAGTAAAAATAAAACCAACTTTTAAATTTGTATTTTTTAGTTTATTTGATTTTCCAAATTTTTTTTCAGCACCTGAACCTGACGTCATTTTTCTCCTCAAACTTCCATCTTCGTATTCAACCTCTAATATATAGGTATGATTAGCTTCTATAGGTGCCATTTCAGTATGATGATCATGGATATGAATAATTTTTACAGATTTAACAGGTTTTTGGTTGGTAAGCATAGTTATTCCTTAATTAAATGTTCCTATAAAATTTTTTTATGGTTACACAGTAATTCATTAACCAAAATAATTTGCTTGCCAAGAAAATGTGGCTGGGGAAATAAATGGTGAATGACTGGTATTCAATGTAAATATTTTATCAAATTTTAATCGAATGATATATTTATTTTGTGTTTCAGGAGAATAATCATATCCATCGATGTTTTAATATAAACTTGTCGCGATATCTTACCGCATCATACGCATCCTAGGCATATCCTCTGACACTTTGGGAGTCTGCGGTCGAGGAAAGTAAACAGATAAGGATAATATTAAAGCTCGATTCAATTCCGCATAATCGATTTCAGTATGTGCTGTATGATCAGCAATTATTTTATGGCTCTTTTTTGTATTTTCACGTGTTTTCCTTTGATCCATGATATATTGATTTTGTTGTTGTACACTCATTGTTCTAAGTTCATTCACTCTTAATTGAATTTCATTAATGATAATGTTCTTAAATTCCGCTTTTGCTTCCATAAGCTTTTGTGATCTTGAAATTTCTTTTTGCTCAGATGCAAAAGCGGGGATGCGTACCCAAGCACTAATCGATGATCTACCAACTTGCGTATCTGTACGTAAGTCGATGATTTTATCGGTCGCATAAATATCAAAACCATCGATAATTTCATGCAGACTTTCTAAGTCTTCTTTAAATTTATCGGGTTTAATTTCATCAGCTGAATCAGAATCAATTAAAGCATCAACGGAATCACAAAAATGTAGAATATCTTTTTGATCTTCAAAGGTAACACTTTTTATATTATCTTGAACAAGCTCTTTATATTCCTGTTCAAGCTTCGTTGAAAAAGGCATGACAATTCCCTCAATATACGTTTTTTATTTATTAATAAGTACAACTTAATTTTTTTGTGAACCTTAGTATAAAAAAACTAGCCATGTTTTTAAAAATTATTTTTCTTAGTTCAACAGAGAAAAATCCGTCCTATTTTTCTTTTGTTCCTGTCCTTACTCCAATACACTCCTAGCTAACATTTCTAATCCATATTTTGGTATTGTCCTAGGAATGTCTTCCGTACGTTCGATAGATTTTAGTTTTAATATTAAATTTTGTCTTTCAGATAATTCAAACGTGACAACAACTCTGGAGAAATCATGCAGACTATATGGATTACCTTTCTTCACAATCTCAGGCATTTCGCTCATAACAGAAGAAAAAATTTTTTTGATCAGCTCTGGAGTATGGCTGGCATGAATAGTAATTTGTTCGGTCTGATTATATTTATCAACTAAACATTTAATCACATGGGGTGTGGTACCAAGCTTGTGAGTCAATAATTTGACAAGCACATCATCTTCATAAGTTGTTATTTTTTTGCGTTCAAGGTTATTTTCTCTTTTTGCTTTACGCAAGCGTTCGAGTTTTTCATTCATCTTCTGAATTGATTCAGAGAGCTCATGATCGATTATATTGATTTTATCAAGATATTTTAATTCTTCTGGGGTACATTTTAAAGGTTGAGAATCTATGATTTCATTAGTTGATATCTTTGTATTTAATTGCTCCTTCGAATGATTTTCCTCGTGATATTCGTGCAAATCTTCGAAGCGAAGTGAATCTATTCTGTTAAGCATTAGCTCCTTTCCTTGTGTTATTTTTTAACACTGACTATCATTTTGATGTATAATGCATCGGTATATTCATAACTATCATTAAAATAGATCTTCTTATATTTTTTCTCAATACCGGAAAAAACCCGGTATTGTATCAAATTTTACAAACCTCTAAACTTTCTTCATTTTTTACTATAGAAATAATACGGTTGGAGAACCAATTAATGGATTCAAGAAAGAAAATGGAAGATAAACCATCAAATGGTACGGAGAATACGCTAAGCGAACAGCCTGCCTTTATACAAGGTTGGGAAGGCTCTCTGCCCACAGAACCATTTCCTGCTGGAAGACCTCTCACTCAAGCAGAAAAAGATAAAGAAAAGAATATTAAATGGCATTATAATCCAACTAGAGATCAGTACTGGTATTTATCCGAAATTCCTCGTAATAAAAAATTATATGAAAAAGCAATAAATATCGACACATCTAAATCAGTTGTAAATCTTGTGGATTATAGCTCAGATGAGGAAGAGATCGCATCAGATGAACAGGTTAAGAAAAGTGAAAGCCCAAAAATTATGGGTAAAAAATCAATATTTTCAGCACCTACTAATTCTTTGTTAACAGATGAATTATCCGCAAACATTAATTCATTAAATTCGAAAAGAAAACGATCTTGAAATTTTTAAAGAGAGCAGTTTTCACCGAAATAATTTAAGCGTTCGCAGAGGTCAATAATGTATAAATTAAAAAATATTTTCTTATTTATATTTTTAATTGGGGTTTTTATTTTTACGTCATCCATAGCAATGCCGATCGTTAAATCACAAGCATCTACCTGGCAACAAGAAGAATATGTTGAAAAAGAAAAAATATTAAACGCATTTTGGCAAGAACGAATTATCCAATATAATAAAGGCAGTGTAGATGGTTTTAAAAATGTTATTATCAATACGAACTATCCAAAAGACTTAGAATGGGAGAATAAAATCGAAATCTTATTCCAGGATGCCATTAATCAAAAAATTACATTTAATCTGTTTTTTGATACGTTAAAAAACATATCGCTCTCATATATCAGATCCATGAATCATGTTGAAAACCTACTACCTAATGATGAATTTAAAGATATAGAACCCAATATTAATAATAGCGATTTATCTGAGATTGAAGACTATGTCAAAAGTAAAAATATGTCAGTTTCATTGACATTGGGATCTGCTAAAGAAAAATTAATTACACCATATTTCTCTGAAAATTTATATGAATATCCATTTGCGATTCATTCCATTGGCAAGGTTTTTACTGGGGTATTAGCATTACTGTTGGTTGAAGATGGTATTATTTTAGAAGATGAACTCAATCAAATTGTTCAATTAGATGATGCAGTGAAACAACAATTACCTGAATTAGTAAGAGAACAACTTCAGAAAGTTACTTTACATCAATTAATGACACACAAGGCAGGATTAGGTGATTACTTAGGTGCCTATATCGACGCGATTTCTCAGGGAAAAGTTCCCGAAATAAAACAAATTGACGATTTCTTACCATTTATTGAAGATAAGACATTTCCGATCGGGGAAGAACGATATAGTAACGCAGGATTATTATTGGTGGGTTTTGCTATTCAGCATGCTTATGAAAAAAAGTTTAATGAAAAAATAGATTATAATGACCTTTTACAAAAAAATATTATTCAGAAAGTAGGCATGACATCTTTTTCACCTTGGAAACCAACTAATGGAAGATATAATTTAAATGATAATATTGCACCTTTCATCGTTGGCAGTCCTGGTGGCGGTTATTGGATGACAGCAGAAGATCTCGCTAAATTTGCGCAATGGATTTATCAAAAAGCAATGCAAGATGTTAAGTTTAAAGAGTTGCTCGAAAAATATGGCCAAGAATTTTATGATGCGGATCGTGAAATCATTTCGCATGGGGGCGCTATTCCTTCGTCCAGTGGATTTCTTTCGGTATCATTAAAAACGGGAGCCACAATCGCGCTTTTATCAGATCAACCTTCTGGAATGTCCTCGGATATGAATTTGATGATACAAGAACATTTGTTTTCGGAAAAAATCACGCATGACTATAAGTCTAATCTTGGAAATTAATTAAAATTACTATAAAAATAGTGTTTTTTATATTTTACAAAAATAAAAATATAACAATAGTAAAAATTAGCAACTGCGCCACCACTGAATCAAAAAAAAGATTTGTTTAAGGCTTTTGGACTTTGATTCAGCATTAAACTTAATTTTTTAGGAACAAAAAAACCTAAATACTCTCCTACTATTTTTTTTATTTCCGGGACGTATTTTTTTTGAGTGATTAAATCAGTCGTGAAATCTAAAATTTCATCACATTTTTGTGAATAAAACTTTGGTGGTGGAAGATAAAAACTGTTTTCTTCAGTTGATATAATAAGTCCATAATTTTCTAATGCTAACAAAGTACCTTCGCTTTTGCGTAACTTAATAAAATCAATGATTTTTAGTGAAAGTGAATTTCTATATTCAATATTCCCATTAACTGTGGTAACGATGAAATCACCGTTAGGCAGAGATGTCATCGTTGAAATTTCTGATTTAATAAATAGTTTTCGCATGCAGTTTTTGTTATTTAAATTCCAAATTGAAATTTGATTAGAACCAGCAGATTTATTAAAAGCAAGCGCAATATGATTGTTTGGCAAAGCAATAATTTTATCCATATAATTTACAGGCTTGTCTCCTTGGTTTATATAAAATGAATTAATCAGTTTTTTATTTTCAGTGTCTATTACCTGAATTTGTGTATTTCGACACCAGAAGTTTTTTGACGATAAAATAATTAATTTATTTCCATCCATGATTGCATCATGCAAATGGTATCCGTCTATTGTTAGTGTGCAAGTTTTGCTGCCATCGACATGATAAAAAGTAACTCTATTATTTTCAACATCCAAATACCCAAATTCATGAGTAGAACAACTAATCAACCTTATAGTATTACAATTATCTCGTGGTATATCAAGAACCACATTTGGCTTCAAAAATCCTTTTAAAATTTCATTAATGTTCCAGATTCCTAAACACCCGGGATTGTCGAAATCTCTAAAAAATATTGCTATAATAAATGTTTTATCAATAACAGCCACATCATAAATATGGTGGTAAGTTAACAATATGGCAAGCGTATTCATGGATTCTAAATCCATTATCTCAAGGCTGTGAAAGTCATCTTCATCGGGTAAATCTTCTTGCGGCTCTGTGAATACAATCAAATTTTCAGTTAATAAAATCATATTATTCAGAGGTCGTGTCGATATATCAGATAAAGAAGATGTTGGTAAATGTTGAGTTCGCATGATAATTCCATTTACTTAGTAAAATACATTTATTATTGTTTCCAGAGTTAAAGATTATAATTAAATTATATTAACTTATAACGCATTTTGAACTGTCAGATTCTGGATTCTCAGGCATAGGTATCACATCTTCATCATAAATGTCTAATAAATTATTTCGACGAATCATGTTCTGATTATGATGATAATTTTCATCTTTATGATTATGAAAAAAATCATCATACTTTTTAAAAGCTACGCGAGGTTCAATTTTTACATAATGCGCAGAACCGTCTTTCATCTTTAACTCAAGCTCAAGGAGATAAGCATCATCTTTTGGCACAGAAGTAGCCTTTTCATCAATAGAATAACATTTAAGTATTTTTATTGTTTGAATCGTTTTACATTTATAATATCTTAAAAACATTCGACAATCTCCCATAAATAATAGATTATTTTAAGTCAAAGTATTATCTTTTAATATAAACTTGATAATACAAAAGGTTTAATCTAAAAACGTAATGCTATTCTATCAACTGGTTCTAAATAAAATCATCTCATCGATTTATTGTAAGTTTTTGGAAAGTAATGTATTTTTTCTGGATTGATTTTTTTGATTCTTGCTTCGTAAATAATCCATTTTCAGACGGCTTAATAAATTTATCATTAGGGTTATCTTTTAAACTGCGTAACTGATCTAATGCAAGCCCTGCTTCTTCGCCCAACTTCCCAACTTTGTCCGGAACTTTAAAAACTTGTTCTGTCTGTGCTGCACTTTTGCTAGTTTTTATTAATTTTAATTTATCATTTTCTTTTTTTAATTTTTCCTGCTGTTCTTGATACCATGGATTGGTTGAGTAATCATTTGAAGTGGGTACTTTAACGTGAAAAATCAGAGACCATTCATGATCAATTTTCGATTCAAGCTTGTGAATATCTATATAATATTTTCTTAGTATATTATTTATATTAAAAAGTGCAACAATCGCATCATCACTTAAATTTTGCTTAATTAGGCAAATTTTTTCTATGCCTTCAATCCATTCATCTCCAGCATCTAAAAGTGTATCATTAAAATGTCTTTGTCGGATCAAAGACCAAATCATACAGACTTCTTCTGCTACAGCAATTTGGTAAGCTTTAGAAGATATTTGTCTTGCAACTTTACCTAACTCCTCTACTTCTTTTTGCAATACCATAAAAGATGATGGAATCATTTTAGAAAATGTTTCCCAGCTATCTGTTATTTCAATTTTTTCTAATGTTAACTTAGATTTATTGATTAAATTTAATCTATCTGACAAAAATCGCAGATTTTTCAAATATTTTTTCAAAAACGGGTCATATTCTGCGTTGCTAGCATTTTTTTTATTAGTCATCGTACAAAAAAATCTACGGGGAGATCCATTGATCTTTCTATTTTCCGCATTTTTGAACTCTTGCGGGATAAGTTCATAAACATCATTATAATATTTTTTAATAATTAAATTCACATTATATACCGCAATATCATCTCCATGCGGATCAATCAAAGCGCTTTCTTTTATTACCTTTTCTTTAAAAAGCACTTCTAATCTTTTCTCCCATAAATTGACAAGATCACGAAATTCTTCATTAAATATTCTAGCGCTTTGAAGTGTGGAAATTGTTCCATTTCTATCAAAAGATGCGAGATATTTGGCCTCACCAGCTAAAAATTTTGCAATGCTCCCTAAATCAGGGTCTATTTTTTTTGTAATAATTATCTGACATCTATTTGTTTCAGCAGCTATCATCCACCAGTTTTCATCTGTATTCAATTTTCTTATGGTATCTGTAGATACAGGCAAGTCTGATCGAATATTTTTCCAAAGCAATTTTAAAATAGAACGATATGGATGATCTTCGTCAAACTCCGATATTTTTTTATTTTCATCTAAGAATGTCTTACTGCTGAACGCTCTAGTATGATTATATTTCATGATATCTGTAACTAATTTTCTACTCGTAATAGTTGAAATACCCTGTTTAGTTTTCGTGATATTGAAAACAGATTTTAGAAACTGTGGTGTTTTTCTTAACATAATCCATTCCTATTAATTCAACGTTAATTTACTTTCCTTTGTTTTTATTTAAGGAAAACACAACCATATCAGCGGTTTCTTTTATAGGTTTCTGATTTGATTTATCAATTTCTATACCTTTATTATTTTTTGTTACTCTAAAGAAATATAACGAACGATATGGATCAAATTCCCATTTGATTTTAGCAGATAAAGAATCTCCTACTTGCCTATTAATTTTATCCAATTCTTCTTGAGAAATAATTCGACCATCCTGAATATCAGGGACATATCCTTGATTCCATTTTTGTGTCAAATCACTTTTTTTAAACTTCTTTAGCTTTAATTTAATCATTTCAACTTTTTGTGCTTCAGTCAAATCAACATGTGTATGAATATCTTTAACTGGTTCTTTCAATATGCTAAATAATTCGTTTTGACAACCTTTAGGAAATGACAAAAATTCTTCAATAGAAAATAAATTTTTTTTTAATGCCCAGGTACCTCCAGTAATATCATATACAGAAGAATGCCACAATAAATTGAGTAAATCAGTTCGAGAATGACTTGGCATTAATGCATATTTTTCAAAATTTAGATAACCTTTTCTCACCAATTGATTTAAATGCTCATATTTTCCAGCAACAACACCTCCATGATTATCATCATGATCAATTTCATTAAAAATAGCCTCACTTAGTTCCTTTCTAATTTCAGGACTAAATGATGCCCATTTTTCATCTGTGATAAATATTTTACGGTGAGAGAATGGTATTTGTTTTTTCATTGCAAAGTTTCTAGAAATTATTTGTTCGAGCTCATGTAAACAAATTCTAATTGCACCGCGTATATATTCAATTGCTTCTTTTTGTGCAGGATGATAAAGAACTTCAGCTTCAAAATTACTTTGTGTATTACCGAACATTTTTAGTAATGAGTCGGAATCAGGCACATTGGGTAAACCCTTTTTAAGTAGTATTAAATATTCGATATAAACTGCAATATTCTCAGCATAGATGGCAAGCTTTCCTGATTCTTTGAACAGAGGAATTGTAGATTTTCTAATGTCCTCGACATAGCGTTCTAGTTGATTAATATTAAGTCTTGAATGTTCATCTAGAATAGTTATGGAACTAAAAAACCTACGTGTTGTAGATAATTCGCCTTTAGCACCTAGTTTCTCAAATCGCCTGTTGGCTAAAGGTCGTAATGAAATATTTCTTGAGCTAATTTGTATGGTTGCCCCAAAAATTGTTTTTGAACTAAATATTTTACTCATTAATCGCGATGTACTTCTTAACATTATCCTGCCCCTACTCTAGTATTAAATTTTATATTCTTTGCCTCTGTTTTATTTTCACTATTCAATGAACCTGGAATTGAGCTAGTATTTTTAAATACACCTAATGTTGAAGGCTTAGAAAATGGCGATGTGGATTGATAACTAGAAATTATTCTGGCCATTTCATTCCTATCCTCAATCGAAAAATCAAAACTGGATCCAAGGCTACAAAATTTCTTATATTCTAAATCAACAGTGTGATCGGTTGTTTTCTTTAAGCAAAAGAAGAAATGATCAATAATTTATGGTTTAACTATTTTTTGAGGTAAATCAATTCATCTTTATTCGTTTTGGAATGAAATGAGCAATAGTAATAATAAATAAAAATGAATACAATACCGGTTTTTTTCCGGTATAAACATTTATTAAACTAAAATCATTAATATTATTGATGCAATTATCCTTAATAGAAAAAATAATATGAATTTTGACACGCATCCTGATTTAATCATTCATCCATATCTGAATGGGATTAAATTAATCAAACCAAATAATGAACTTGTTTCATATCCCAATATCTGTAGTTTATTTGCAATGCCACTCATGGTTTATTTTGTTGGATTTGATGCATCATACGTAGATGCAAACCATTTCATCCGCCTCACAAATATTCCAGGAAATCAAGGCTATTATTCTGATAAAGATTTAAAAGGAGCACCATTCTCAAATATTTTTAAAAAAGAAACCGTTCAAATGCTAAGTTACGAAAATAATAATTTATTAAATACCAAAAAATTAACCATTTATGAAGAAATCGATACTCGACGTTTAGATGATCTTTCCTTTTCTTCTCTATCATTCAAATTTCCAATATTTGATTCAAAAGATAAAATCATCGGTGTTTTTGGAATATCTGCATTAACAGATAAGTTGGTGTTTAAAGAAGCTGAAAGCTTAGCCATTTCAATGGAACGAATTATTCAAACGGGTCTACTTTCTCCGTCAAAAAATATTTTGCCAGGATTTCACATAAATGATGTATATTTTTCACAACAAGAAATTAAATGCCTTCGTTTATTGATTGCTGGTAAAACTATTAAATTAATAGGGAAACACATGTCTCTTTCACCGCGCACTGTAGAATATTATTTAGATAATATAAAGCAAAAACTGAATGTTAAAACAAAATCTGAGTTGATTGAAAAAGTTCTTCAGCATATTTGGCCCGAGATTTTACTATAATGGATTTTTATAAAAATAAGATACTAATGGATATGGGAACACACAATCGCAACATCTATTAAAAATCTCGCTTAAAAGTTGTAGGAGTTGCGGAAGATGAAGTACTTTCTGGTAAAGTCGAACGAGTAGAAGCTACCGAAATATCTGATACCAACTTCTCAGCAATCGTCTTAGCATTATTATTCATAGAATATACATGGTCAAAAGATAGGTCGCGACGAACAGTTAATAATTTTGATGTTGGCACATCTTCTAATTCTTTCTCAGAAAATCCAAACTTTTTTCCCAGGGATTGATACTCTGCTGTTTTTACCGTCTCACTTGTTGGGGTGGAATGTTTAGAGACCATTTGTTCGATCTGTAAAGTAGATATATTACCGCAAGAGACGGTTAATTCTTCTTTATTTTCAACAGTAGTCATCGCGGCCAATTGCTGAAAAGGTAAGAGACCGGGCCTTGCATCGCCTTTGGCTCGCCTATCTTCAATATTCATATTAAGCACGCTTTATATTTACAGTTAGGTCGTCGATTTGTGTCTCAGTATAAGTGGCTGCATATTGCATTATCTTTCCGAGATCTTCTTTTTTTTCAAGCAATTGCTCTTGTTTAAATAGCTTTTCTTCCAAGGCTTCTCCCCATTTCTCCTGCAATTTTTCCTCAATGCCATCATAGCTTACTATCTCTATATCTTTGAATTCATCAAAACTTCCTTAAACGGTTGGATACCGCTACCATAAATTTAACGAAGTTTTGTTTGGTGGCGTGGGTTTTAGGTGGAGTTCATTCTCCACCTAAAACTTAAATTTTGTACCGAAGGTACTCATTATTGACTTTTAAGCTAAAGGACGACTAATTCTTTTACTTTTCTCTTTCAACAATTACATCTAACTCATAAGAACGGCCTGAAGATGAAAGTTTAATCTTACCTTCTTGATTAGGCAGCACAATAATTTGAGGTTTAGAGTAAAACGTTTCTTGGCCATCTTTATATTGAATATCATAATCTAATTGAACGGTGTTTTTGGACTGAAATTTGGTGTTATTTCTTGCTATTAATTCAACTCTGAGACCTTCTGATCCTGCATTATTGGTATTGGTTAATACGATAAGCGCTTTCTGATTTGATTTAGAAATAATAACGGGTTTAGCAACGATTTTTCCATCAATAATGATTTTAGATGTTATCTTAAAGACGCTATTGTCTTCGGGAATACTGCTTGCCATTCCAATCGCTGTTGAACCAATTAAAAATATAGCAACGCTTAATACTGAAATAAAAAATCTGGCACTTCTTTTTTTCTTTTTCATAGCTGAGAATCTCCTTATAAGAGTCGAATCTGTAATGTTATTAAAAATAAAGTTTTTAGACTGCTTGCATGTCATAGCTAAAAGAAGATTGCCATATTCCTGAATATCAGCGTCTGTATCTTTACAGGTATTGAGATCACATAAAATTTCCATTTCCAATTCAAACCTTTTATGTAAATAATATATCCATGGTGAAAAAAATAAAAAGGCTTGAACAATAAGAGATAATAATTTCCATAGAGAATCATTTTGTTCCACATGTATTTTTTCATGTGCCAAGCTTATTTGAATTTCCCTTTTTGTCCATTTCAATTCCGAATCTGAAGGAAAATAAATTTTAGCTTTGGGGAATCCAAAACTAATGGGAGTTTTGATGTTTGAATTCAGAAATACAGGCAGTCCTTGAATAAATATTTTTTTTGATAATTGAAGTTGTTTTTTAGCACCGAAATATGAGCATACAATTCTGCATAACATCATGCAAACACCTATACCGTACACAAGGATGATATAAAATGAATAACTCATTTCATTTTCTGAAGGCATCATAGGAAGTATTTGCGTGAGTTTTATATCAGTAAGTTGAGGGGGTATGATGATAACTAATTCTTTTAAAAAAGTTAAATTAAACAGGTTGATAATCACGGGTGCTAACAATAGCGTCATTAAACTTACTTTAATAAAAGCAATTTTTTGTCTTGGAACAATATTTGCAAAATCAAGAATTTGTAGTAAAGCTAAAACAACTAAGCTTATAACTGATAATGAAATAATAAAGAAAATAATATTCATTCTATCAATCCTTAAGTAATTGCTTTAAGGTTTCAATTTCAGCTTCGCTTAATTGCTCATTTTCAACCAAGTTTAAAACTAATTTTCCGGGACTGCCTCCAAAAAGACGTTTAGCAATTCTTTTTACTTCTGAGATCAAAAATTTTTCTTGTTGAAGAACAGGCAAATATAAGAATGCTTTTCCTATTTTTTTATGACGAATGTAGCCTTTTTTCTCCATGGCTTGAACTAAAGTAAGAAGCGATGTATAAGCTGGCTTAGGCGTCCTTTGAAGAAAATCCAGAATATCGGATATTTTTAATGGAGACTGAGTCCATAAAATTTGCATGACCTCAAACTCATTTTCTGTTAAACCTGGTTGTCGTGGTCTTGGCATAATGTGTCCCTTTATTTAGCATAAATATGATTGAAAATTAAATTCGCGTCATTAGTTGAAACAATAGTTAAACCAGAACCTGTCATAATCAAGCTTTTTTTATCGCCTTTTTTTTCAAAAATATCTACTTTAATGTTATCAACTTGTGGGTCATTGACTGATACAATCATCGTGCTAAGTGCGATTCCTTTTATATCTTGTTCATAAGGAGTATTAATATGCTGTATTTGCTCGCTTTCTAAAAAAAAATGAATAACACGATATCCATTTTTACCTGTCACAACATATGAACCCGTGAAAGGTACTATAGGTTTAGCTGGGTTTTGAGAAGTAATCCTTAAAATATAATTTTTTTCAGTAGGGAAATGAATTTGTTCTGCGTGAATAGTGCTTGTCGCAAAAAGACACAACGCAAAGAAAAATATTTTGAAAAATTGATTTATCATTGATAGCTTCCTTATTGATAACATCTACTAGTTAACTAGTATAAATAAATATATATTTTATGCAACTAGTTAATTAGTAGATATTTAGGGTTCTTCCACATAACCTTATGATAGTGCTTTCGCAAAAAGGATTTGCTTTTTGCCTTATGGGAGGTAGTAACACACATCCCGGCACCACTGCCATTGAATTAAGGAAGTTTTGCTTAGAAAACATGCTTTCTCTTCCTTTTTTGATAGTTCATGGATTGTGTATCTGATATTTTTTTGCGAGGTAGTAAGCATTTGCCAATGTAAATTGTTAAACACTTACGTTGTAATCTTATAAAAATTTTATATTTTTAAAAACCCTTTTTTAAATCCACAATATTCTTGTTTAGAATCTAATTGTTTATTTATTTCATAGGGGGTTGATCTACATCGACACTAATTTCAATATTTTTGTCGCTGAAGAAATTTGATCTTGGCTGCATATCCTTAGTTAAATTATATGATCGTTTATCAATTAAGGTATGCTTGAAATTATTGCATAAATAATCGGGGGCCCATCTGGTGGGCCATCTATAAGGTAAAAAAATTCTGATAACTCCGCTTTCGTACACCACTCATCAATCATGTATGAAGTAGCTGATTTTATATCCCCTAATATTGAAAAGACTATCCCGTCATGGTGTAGAAAACGTCGCAACTGCAACAAATTTTCAACAAAGCGCCAACTTTTAAATATCTATCAATTCTATCATATTGGCTACGATCTTTCTTGTTAATCTACTATTATTGACTTCACTAAATAATGGTTTCAGAAGAGTAATGTATTCGCTTACTTCAACCAAACAAAAAAATATAATATCATTTTTAAATTCGATTCTTTTATCAAATTTAAAAAATAATTTTAAACATTGATTTCTAAATTTTTCTTTAATTGTTTGCTTGATCTCTATAGGAATACTCGATGATTTTTCCTCATCATTGTAAAATGATAGGTTTTTCGTTAACATACGAATAATCGTGTTAAGATGTTTTAAACGCCTTTCTTCAATATCGATTAAATTCAAAATTTCACCTAAAAGAAATCCAACACAAGCAAAAATTTTATTGCTATCATCAATATGTATATCCAAAAAAATATGCTTGGAAATAAGAATGGAATTTCGAACTAAGGCACGTGATAATTCTTTGATATTAGAAACATTAACGACGGGTATTGTTATCAATAATTTTTCATATTCTTCTAAATTCCACTCATCCACATTGACTTCAATTAAACGACTTTTTTGTTGCTCTCTTAATTGATGCTGGATATGTGGTAAATTTGAAAAACCATGAATATATTCTAGTAATTTATTGAATTCGGCTTCTTGCTGAGGATCAAAAAGAAAAGGATAATTTTTTTTTAAATCCATTAATCCTTCAAAATTATTATTAACTATATAGTCTTTTTTTTTGGAAAAAAGGCTTTTAATTTCTTGGAGTCCGAGATCATCAAATGTTCTCATATTTATTATCTTTTTAAGAAAATCATCAGAAAGTATATTTAATATCATATACAGACAAAATGCCTATCACAACTAAATTTTTTAATTTAATATCTCTCCGAAAAAAGTGTATTTGAAAGATTCTAAAAAAATATTTGATATCTTACACTAGTACATTGAATCACAAATTCTGACCCCCTAAAATCTTAGGGACAATTTATATAAATATTAAACACCAGTGAAGCTAAGGATACCAAAAACGCAGCGGCAGATATCCAAAGCGCCTTATTAGCCCTGGAGTTATTTTGAGCCTCCATGACTTTGCGATAAAATGTATCATAATCAATGCCATCAGAAGAAGCGGGGTCAATTCCGAGTTTTTTTGCTTTTTTAAAAATATCCATCAAAGTGATCTACAATATGTTTTTCATGAGAGAAAGTGTGTTAACCTTTTGCGCTCACTACAGCGGCAAAAAACAAGAATAACACACATGGAAAAGTATATCGTAAAGCTTACACAAGTAGAACGTGAATATTTATTATCTTTAATCAAGAAAGGAAAAACATCAGCTTATAAGCTAACCCATGCACGAATTTTACTAGAAGCGGATGAAAATAGTGGCGAAGAAAAGACAGATGTAGAGATAGCAGAACAACTTCATGTTGGGGCAAAAACTGTAAAACGAATTCGAAAAAATTGGTAGAAGAAGGCTTAGAAGAAGCCCTATCTCGTAAGCCACACATAAGAACTCGAAGCAGAAAAATAAATGGAGAGG
>JABDCZ010000025.1:0-30414 GCA_013287885.1 Gammaproteobacteria bacterium | reverse complement strand
ATCTCCCGCCTCCCACTGCCCCACCTGCGTAGATGGCATATTCAAAACCAAGTCCTTTTGATGGATGGGACACCATTTTATCTAAAAAATGTAATGCGTAATGCGTTACGCTTTCATCTAACCATATATCAAAATAGAGCCCGCGATCTTGAGGTTCTCCTTCTCTTTTTAAATCTCTCGAATGAGATAATCCATCTGCAAAATGTTGAATAATATTTAATGGTAAAAATCGCTGAACAAATCCTATTATTTGACACCAAGCTAAAATATTTTTAGGGCTTTTATGAGGTTCATCCGATAAACCAAATGAAATAAAATATTTATTATATAACTCAAATGCTTTTTGTACTAAAACATCCGTCTTATCTTCACCGGTTTTAATAATTTTTTCGGGTTTAAAATAGTCGCGAAAATTTTGAAGTGCAATATTTACATTTTCATCTATTATTAAATTTTCTTCAGCGTCAAATATCACTTTTCCCTGATCAATCGTTTTAAAAATATTTTCTAAAAGTTGAAATCCTTCTTCGATGTAAGGAAGTACTCTAATTTGATAGGCTTCATATTCACCTTGAAATAACTCGTTCTGTTGTGCATTGATAGTTGCATGATCCATATATTTATGCAAAAAACTTAAGATTTCTTCATCTTTGAGATATCTCGCTAATTGCCAAGGGGTGACTCTTAGTATCTGACCAGTATGCAATTTAATTTGGCTTTTCTCTAATAATAATTTTGGATTATGTTCTAGCCAATGCTGTATCTCTGGATATTGCAACTTAAAAGGATCGGCTTCAGCAATCGCTTGTAATATTTCTTCAACCAATGCTTTATTACGGAGAGAATATTGTTTTTTATTGAGTAGCGTAAACTCAAATTTATTTTCAAAAGAGAAATGATGCCAAAGTACATCAGTCACAATAGAGTCGGGGAGTTTGTCAAAAAAATTTTTTGATTCTTTTGGAGATGATTTTTGATTTATTTTTCCTGAATATGATTTCATTTATATTTTACTTAATTTAATATTCTAATTTAATTATAAATTTTATAAAGTATCTTTATTTGCAAAAAAAATGACGATACTCGTTCAAATTTATTGTCCACACGATCAGACAGGCGTCTAACAAGAGAAAAATTTTGTGATTTTTTTTTTATGTGTTATTCTGAAACGTAGCTAAAAGGGATGTTAGCAATGATTTTTATTTATAAAAGTATTTTTTTACTTATCTTAACAGCAATTCTCCCAGCATTTGCATGGACGAATTGGCATCCTATTGCTTCAATCAATGTTGGAGCAGGTTTTTCTAATGATGCGGGCCAATCAAAAAATTTTCCTATTTTAAATCCCATTACTGATGAATTTTACAATTATGATTCTGATCATTCGACTCAAACGGTTGGTTTATTTGGCGGTTTTCTAGGTTTAGAACATGAAATAAAAACTAACTTATCTATCCAGGTTGGGTTGGATTATACACAATCTTCACCTTTTACTGCTAAGGGATCTTTTGTACAAGGGGCTGATGTCGCCTCACAAGATACATTTTCTTATGATTACAGCATTATCACACGACAAATATTGGCAGAAGGAAAATTATTATATACAACCCATCAATTTTTTCATCCTTATGTTACCTTAGGTTTAGGCTCTTCTTTTAATAAAGCTTATAACTATCGCACAGATGTTCCATCGAATTTAACTTTGACGCGTATGTACACAAATAATAGCAGTACTTCATTTAGTTATATGGCGGGATTGGGAATGGAAGTGGATGTCCACCCTCATACACGACTTGGACTGAGTTATCGTTTCACAAATCTCGGAAAGACACAACTTGGGAAAGCAAATATTGGTGGCGTGCCAGTTTCTGGAACTTTATCGCAATCAAATTTTTATGACAACGAAATATTGTTGAATTTGATTTATTTTATCACATAAATTGAGAGAGCTTATGTTAAATTTTTTACAAAAATTTTTTCTGTATATGTGTCTTTTTTTCATTAGCACCATGAGTTACGCACTTCCTTTCAACATAGTGACAAAATCCGGTACCGCATTACCAACGAGCGTACCCAAAAATGCTACTGTCACAGCTTATTATACCGTGACTAATAATACGTCATCTCAACGTAATGATAATTTTGTAAAATCTCTGCCGGCCCATGTGACACAAGTTGTATCTGGGGGGACCTATGGAGATACTTGTGGAAAAACATTTAATTTAGCCGGAAAAGGACAAAGTAATGATAGTTGTACTTTACAGCTCACTATTTCTGGGCCGGTTAATGCGCATAACCCTAATACTCCGCCATTATTGGTGTGTTTTCCAAAAGGCATCACCTGCGCAGGAACGAATGATTTATTAAACGTGACACAAGGACCTGACACGTTTTTAACTTCTATTTCTGTTACGCCAGTCAATGTGACAGCTGATTTTGGATCAACCGTACAATTTACTGCGATTGGACATTATTCAACTAGCCCCGATGTGAATTTAACAACCACCGTCACTTGGAATTCAAATAATGTTTTAACACCTATTGACTCTAGCGGACTTGCAACCGTCGGAGGAAATGCGACGATTACTGCAACCTATCAATCTATTATTAGTAATGACGCTTTTATTACGGGTCAATATCCCATTGTAAGCATCACTGTCACGCCTCTAAGTATAACTATACCGGGAGGCACACAACAATTCACTGCTACAGCAACTTTAATAGATAGTTCAACGATGGATGTGACATCTTTAGCTACTTGGAATTCGAGCAATATGGCGGTTGCAACAATAAATAGTACCGGTCTTGCCACTTCCGTCAATACAGGCTCAACAAACATTACTGCCACATTCCAATCCATCACAAGTAATACAGCTGCCTTAACAGTTTCAAATTTTATATATATGCCCCCTGCTAGTGGTCCAAATTTTAACGTTGCTCCAATTAATGCAGCGGGTGCTGTAGGAAGTTTTTCAACGACGACAAGTAATTCCAGTGCAAATGGTTTAGCAGTCAGTTCAAATCATTATTTATATTATGTGAATGCTGGTCCAAGTAATACAACAGCTAGTAGTTGTGCTATCGGTTCAACGGGGGCTTTATCTAATTGTGTAACTTACTTCTCCAGCCCAAATGCAAATAATGGTTTGACTAGTAATGCTTTATATGGAAATTTTTTATATCTTACTAGTCCAAACAATAATGAAATATTGCGTTGTACACTAGGATCAAATGGTGCATTTAGCTGTTCGCTTTCAAATTTTTTCACTGTAGCAGGAGCTCCTCAAGATTTTAAAATAGACCCTGCGGTTAATACGGTTGGTTACGCAGCGACGCTTACCGCTCATGCGATTACAAAGTGCGATGTTAATCCAACTAATGGGGCTATTAGTAATTGTGTTATAGCAAGTCCAAACGTAGGTAACCCTAATTACATTGCAATTCATCCCTCAGGAACTTTCTTGTATATTGCGGGGTCGTCAACAGGAGATCCTATTTTAGCTTGTTCAATCGATGCTACGACGCATGATTTAGATTCCTGTTCCCCGGCATCAGGTCAACCCTCAACAACAAATCAACAGGTTGTAGGGATTACCTTTAATGTAACCGGTGACAAAGTATATTTTACAAATGACTTCCCTGGCTTTGAGGCGGTGAACTGGTGTACAGTGTCCGCTCCAAGTGGGGCAATGACAAACTGTAGTAGTGCAAGTACTGGCGGATTACGATCTGGCCTTGCCATTGCTTAGAAGATCCGAATAAAGACGTTGATTATCATCAAAACTTCCTTAAACGGTTGGATACCGCTACCATAAATTTAACGAAGTTTTGTTTGGTAGCGTTAAGTTTTAGGTGGAGTTCATTCTCCACCTAAAACTTAAATTTTGTACCGAAGGTACTCATTATTGACTCGTCGTCCCGCGATTTATTCGCGGGATCCAGAGTGGCCGTATCCGCTATCACTGGATCCCGCGGACAAGCCGCGGGACGACGGTTGTACGCCGATTTACTCGCGGGCCCTACGATGTTGCTCTAGATCTTGCGGTGATCCCGGATTCAGTCCGGGAGCAGGACCGCGGGTGTTAGAAGGGTGGCACAACAACTTGACTCATTTCTTTTTGCATGATCTACTTGCTCGCTTTTTTTTAAATTAGAGGAAGAAAAATGTTAAGGAATATCGGGAAAATATTAAAAAATACAACGGCAGATAATGTTGATAAATTATCTGGAAAGGACCAAGCTATTTATTTTTCGAGTATTTTTGCTATTGGTTCAGCGGCGGCTTTATTAACGGCAGCAGTCAGTACAAAAGTATGCCGGGAAGCGGAAATGAGGATGTATCAGCCTGTGACTGAAAGTGATAAAAAAACCGATAATTTACCCTCACTAAAATCTCATCGATAAAACTCTGTCATGCCAGCATGTTTTTAGCTGGCATCCAAGCGGCACAGCTAGATGCCAACTGGATGCCACCGCGCGCTTAGCGTAGGCTGGCATGACGACTAAAACCTTGTAGATTTTTTTCAAAATCTTTTTCATAAAAATGCAGTGTATGAATTGTTTTTTTGAAAAACCAACAACCTTGCGTGCTCGTTGTAATAATTAAATTGTTACCTAACGCTTTTTCCAATTCACCTTCCAAAACCGAATGTTTATTTAGCGCGGAAGCTATTTCTAATTTTATTTCAAAAAGATTTTCAGCTTGACGTCCAAAAAGTAATTTTTCAAGATGTTCATCTACATGGTTTAGTGCGGCACTTCTCGAAATTTTTTCTTCGGAGTGAGGTATAGCGACTTTTGTTGTTATTCTTCTTTTCTTTTTTTGAATGGGTTGAAAAAAAGATTTTGGAGTTTCTTTTGTATTCCCTATTGGAAAACTAACGACATCATTTGTAGTATTTTCAATAGAAGCTGGGGGTGTAGGTTTCGAAAGGACTTTTATTTCAGGAAGGATAACTTTCTTTGGTAACGTAATGGCGGTAGGTATTTTTTTTGGAGTTTCCTTTTCGAGAGACGTTTTTTTCTCAGCTATTTTTGCCGCTATTTCCGCTTTTCGCACAATTTCACTAAAAGTTAATTTTGGTTGCGATTGCTCCCATTCAATAGGCGGTTGATCATAAAAACCATCATTTTCGACAGGCTCTGACCAAGCAATAGGTGTTTGATTATAAAAATTGTCAGCAACATCATATTGTTTTTCTTCTTTTTCCATTTTTTGAAGCTTTTCTTGATGATGATGTAAATATGGCTGAATAATTTTTACTTTTAAAAAATGAAGTAAATCATCTTTTGCTTTTGCGTTATAAATTTCTTCGCTTGAAACTCGAATGCAAGTCACTCCTAATTTTTCTAATAAACGATTTTTTAATTTATCACTGACATTTTGATTGGAATGTAATGCGCCATCAAATTCAATGACAAAATCTTCCGAAAGCGCGGTATCCACTACAATAATACCATGTTCAAATGTGTATTCATGCATTGGTTTCGGAGGTTCAGGAATAGTTGGATCTTTTTCTCTTTCTTCATCTAATAATCTGCGAATGATGTTTTCAAGCAGAAGATGTAGTTCTGAACTTTTGTGTTTACGATGTAATTTTTTTCCTAAAAGCTCTCTTCTTGTTGGCGATAGATTTAAATCAAAGTAAAGTCGACCAGTGAGAATTTGAGAAATGTAGTCTTCTGTTTCTAATGGTGCGTATTGCAGCGTAGGCAATACTTTTTCGATGAATTTTTTATATAGTGAATAGTCGGTCGGAACGTTAATAGCCGCCATACTCCATAAAAATAAGGCGATATTTTCAATTTCAATAAAAGTTTTTGGATAAGCTTTGTAATATTCAGAAACTTTCTTCATGATCGGTTTATCTTTTAATTCAGCAAAATCAAAATCTAACCGCGCTAACATCCAAAAGAATTTAATTAAATAATCCGGTTTTTCTCCCTTATTTTTGACATTATCTAAAATAGCGGGAATTTTCTCGAGTAGAATATCGCGTTCTTTGGATGTGAAATCTTTTTTGCTAAATCCTAATAAACTTATCGATCGTAAAAGCTTTCTCGAAGCTAAGCTTGGATCCTCGTCACCTTTAGGATTTTGTAAAAATGCAATAATCGCAGGAATAGGTTTATAAGCTGTTTTTCTCATATGATAAGCGGTGAAACCTAATTCGGAGCATAAATGTAAATAAGAAAGGCAAAAATCTTTTTTTCTATTTAATAATGGAAAAATAATGTTGTTGAGATAGCGGAAATTCTCAGCATTATAATTTAATTTTTTGAAAGACCACAATATTTCAATATGTTTTTCATTAAATGTAGGATCTTTTTGCTCTCTCAAGTTTTGAAGTAACAATTCAATTTTATCGACTAATTGAGTTGCAATGTGAGGATATTCATCTAATGTATTTTTTTTAAAATTTGCTTTGACTAACAGATATAAAAGTTCGTCGATGGCTTTTAAGGATAAATTTTTGAAATTTTTGGATAGAATTTTTTCTATTTCAAGTATTGCATTATCTATCTGGAGCATTTCTTCGTTTTTGGAAATTGTGGGGGATTCAGAAGTCGTTTTCTCCGCAAGTTGATCTAAAATGTTCGTGAGATCAATCAGTTCAGGGCTGGTAATTTTTCTTTCAGAACGGTGATTATTTTTTGGATGATGACGATCTTGCATATTTTCCTCGTGCGAGCAAAAAATGGCAATTATACACCAAAATCATCAAAATAGTACTTTGTCATGCCAGCCGAGCGTAGCGAGAGGTGGCATCCAGGCGATTCTATTGGTTGCCGACTGGATGCCAGCTGAAAGCATGCTGGCATGACAGTGTTGATATTAAGAAAAAGTAATCAAATCCATAAACTGATGCACTTCCATTCGATCAAGCGTTTTGCTCTCAAATAAATTTAATAATTCTTCGACTTTATCTGCTTTAAAAAGTGTGCTCGCATTTGTTTTAAATTTATTGAGTAACAATGGAATACCTTCGTCCCGTCTTCTGACATGTCCGATTGGATATTCAACGATGACTTTTTCAGTCGAACTACCATCCCTCAAAAATATTTGAATGGCATTCGCAATCGAACGTTTTTCAGGATCTAAATAATCTTTGCTAAATTGAATATTTTCTTGCACTTCCATTTTTTGACGTAATGCATCAATACGCGGATCCGATGCGAAATCATCTTCATAATGTTCTGCGCGCAAATCACCATAAATAAGGCCGATGGCAACCATATATTGTAAACAATGATCTCGATCGGCGGGATTATGTAAAGGTCCGGTTTTGCTGATAATGCGTACCGCAGAATCTTGGCTGGTTAAAATGATTTTTTCAATGCTATCCAAACGATTTTTGATTTGTGGATGCAATGCGATCGCACATTCGACAGCGGTTTGCGCATGAAATTCTGCGGGAAAAGATATTTTAAATAAAATATTTTCCATTACATATGCATTCAACGGACGCGCTAAGCGTAATGGTTCACCGCGGAATAACACATCAGAAAATCCCCATTTTTTGGCCGAAAGGGCACTCGGATATCCCATTTCACCCAGTTTTACCATCCATGCTAAACGTAAACCACGCGCCGTTGCATCCCCCGCAGCCCATGATTTTCTGGAGCCGGTATTGGGTGCATGACGATAAGTTCGTAAACTTTGGCCATCAATAAAAGCGTGCGATAACACATTTAAAATATCGTCGCGTGTACCACCTAATAAAAACATAGAAAGTGCGGCCGATGCGACTTTGACTAAAACCACATGATCTAAACCGACGCGATTAAAGCTATTTTCCAAAGCAAGAATGCCTTGAATCTCGTAAGCTTTAATCATTGCAATAAACACATCATGCATCGTAAACGATTGGTGGTTCCGTGATAAATAATTCGTGAGGGATAAAATCGCACCTAAATTATCGGAAGGATGGCCCCATTCAGCGGCAAGCCACGTATCGTTAAAATCCAACCAACGTATCAACGCACCATTATTAAAGGCAGCAAGAATTGGGTCTAACACAAATTCAGTGCCAATGACACGTGAACCATTTGGCACAATGGTACCAGGTACGACAGGCCCCAGTAATTTTTTACACGCAGGATATTGCAATGCCAAGAACGCACATCCCAACGCATCCATGAATGCTAAACGCGCCGTTTGATAGGCTTTCTCGCTATTAATTGCAAAATCCACGACATAATCGGCAATGGTCGCAAATTCCGTATCATATTGGGGGCGAATGTTTACATCAGCTTCGTTGATAGACATACGTTATTCTCGATCCTTCTCTGGGGTAAAAGTGCGAGCTGTCGGTCCTACATAATCAGCGTCAGGGCGAATTAAGCGATTATCTTTTCTTTGTTCGATAATATGCGCACTCCATCCTGCGATGCGTGACATCACAAAAAGCGGCGTAAACATCTCTGTCGGAATACCGCAAAAATGATAGGCAGAAGCGCTATAAAAATCGAGATTGGGAAATAATTTTTTTTCATCCCACATGATTTTTTCAATACGTTCTGAAACGGGATAAAGATAACCATCTTTGGCATTTTTCGATAATTTTTCGGAATAATGTTTAATGACATCTGAGCGAGGGTCAGAAGTTTTATAAACACGATGTCCGAATCCCATAATTTTTTCTTTGGCAGCAAGAATTTTTCGAATGCCTTCCTCTGCTTCTTCTGGTGTTTTAAATCGTGAAATTAATTCCATGGCGGCTTCATTCGCACCACCATGTAAAGCGCCGCGTAATGTTCCGACCCCGCTCACAATGGCAGAATAAAAATCAGATAAAGTTGACGTTGTTACGCGTGCTGCAAAAGTGGATGCATTAAATTCATGTTCCGCGTAAAGAATGAGGGAAACATCCATAGTTTTAATCGCTAATTCATCTGCTTTTTTTCCATGTAATAAATAAAGAAAGTGGCTCGCGATACTTTTTTCGTCAGAATGCGTCGAAATACGTTTACCGTTTTTATGAAAATGATACCAATACAATAAAATGCCAGGTGTCGCGGCAAGGAGATGCTTCGCAATCTTTTTTTCGGAACGATTTTTGGATTCGGGTTCTAAGGTGCCAAACATTGAAATACCCGTCCGCAAAACATCCATCGGATGCGTATTGCGTGGAATTTTTTCTAAAACAATTTTTAATTCATCCGGTATTTCACGATGCGAAGAAAGCACCGATTGAAAACGATCTAATTCTTTTTCGTTCGGTAATTTGCCTTCAATTAATAGAAAAGCGACTTCTTCGAAAGACGCCTTATCTGCCAAATCATGAATATCATAGCCGCGATAGGTGAGACCCACCCCTTCTTTTCCAACCGTCGAAATACCTGTTTCGCCAACCGTTATACCTGCGAGACCACCTGGTTTTTTATTCATGGATTTCCCCTTTTGCGAATAGTTCATCTAGTTTAGATTCGTATGAAAAGTAATGAATGAGGTCATATAATTCTTGTCTCGTTTGCATATCATCGAGGACAATTCTTTGCGTTCCATCTTTTCGAATAGCGTCATAAATATGAAGTGCGGTCTTATTCATCGCACGAAATGCGCTCAAAGGATAAAGTACCATATTGACGCCGGCTTTATAGAGTTCTTGTTTGGTAAAAAGCGGAGTCACACCAAATTCAGTGATATTCGCAAGAATGGGAACGTCGCAATGTTTTGAAAGCGTTTCGTATTGTTTTAATTGTTCGACCCCTTCAAAAAAAATCATATCTGCACCCGCTTCGATATAACGTTGACATCGTTCGACCGTGGCTTCCATTCCTTCGGATGCAAGCGCATCGGTGCGCGCCATTATCACAAAATCGGCTTCGGTTCGTGCGTCTACGGCCGCTTTTATGCGATCGACCATTTCTTCTGTTTTGACGAGTAATTTGCCTGGACGATGACCGCAACGTTTCATCGAGACCTGATCTTCGATATGAACGCCCGCGACATTGGCATTAATCATTTCACGAATCATACGTGCGATATTAAAAGCGCCCCCAAATCCGGTGTCGGCGTCCACTAATAATGGTAAGTCACACGCCCCCGTGATGCGGCGCGCATCTTGTAACACGTCATTCAGCGTAGTAATTCCGAGATCCGGGACGCCAAATGAGGCATTGGCAACGCCAGCACCAGATAAATAAATCGCACGAAATCCAGCTTTTTTAGCGATTAACGCACTGATTGCGTTAATGGTACCGACAATTTGTAAAGGTTTTTCTTCAGCAATTGCAAGACGAAAAAGATTTCCTGAATTTAGCATATGCGTTTCCTTTTGAATTGCGAAGATTGTCTGGAGAGTGGGGGGATTTGTCAAGAGAAAGAGTAAGTTAAGTGGACAAGTTAATGCGATGAAATTCCTTATTGCTTTGACGATCTTGGGATTGCAACGGCAATCTTATCTTTAGGAGAAAAAAGCTCATAAAAACATGTTTTTTTCTAAAATTATGCTATAATTTCTATTATAAAAGAGAAATTTACGTATAAAAAGGTGGTTTGATATGCTCATAAAATTTACAGTGGAAAATTGGGAATCTGTAAGAGAACCTATAACTTTTTCTATGATTGCTACTAAAGAAAAACAGCATTCAGAACGTGTACCCATTATTAAAAAATATGGGTTTCGCCTGTTACCCATTGCCGCTATTTATGGAGCGAATGCCGCAGGTAAAACTAAAATTTGTAATGCTATTCGCTTTGCAAGAGATTTTATTACAACAATCACTCAGCCAGAAAGTTTGATTAGAAGACTCGTATTTAAATTAGATAAAAAACTCGAACATGAACCTACACGCTTTAGTTTTCAAATATTAGTCAATGAAATTTGCTATGAATTTAGTTTTGCTGTGACATCAAAGAAAGTTGTAGAAGAAAAACTAATTAAGTTTGGCCCATACAGTCAAAAAGTTTTATATGAGCGCGACTCGAATGGAAAGGTTACGTTTCCTGATGATCCTTCATTAAGTCAGGATCAAAGATTAAAATTTATTGCTGAAGGAACTAGAGATAATCAATTATTTTTAACTAAAACAGTAGATCAAAAAAAAGATGATTTTTCTCCTGTACACGATTGGTTTAAACATAATTTAATTGTATTAGGTCCAAAGTCTAATCTTTCATGGGGGTTTTTAATAAACAAAGAGGATACTTCAACATATTCGATGATTAACAATATTATTTCTGAATTAGATACGGGTATCACACAATTGGATGGTATCGAAGTTACTTTTGAAAGTATTCAATTTCCAGAGGAATTAAAAGCAAAAGTTTCAGAAGACTTGCCTGATGGTGCAGATGTTTTAATAGGTAGAAATTTTGTTATATCAAAAAGGAATGGAGAATTATCTTTAAAGAAACTTGTTTCTTACCATAAAACTAAAGATGGTAATGATATTCAATTTGATTTGGCTCAAGAATCTGAAGGGACTTTAAGAATGATAGAGCTTTTGCCAGCAATAATCGATTTATCAAATGATAAATCAAGTAAAACGTATATTATTGATGAATTTGATCATTCTATGCATACCATGCTAATTCGTTCGCTACTGGAGTATTATTTTCAAACTTGCTCGTCGTCTAGTCGTTCACAGTTAATATTTACTACGCATAATGTGACGTTAATGGATCAAAAGTTATTGAGAAGGGATGAATTATGGATTACAGAAAGAAATACCAATTCAGCAACGCAATTATTCTCGCTAAGTGAATATAAAGATACTCGTAATGATAAAGATATTAGAAAAAGTTATCTGCGGGGGAGTTTTGGCGGAATTCCCAAAATTCTTTTGCTTTCTCATTAAAGTAGAAAATTTTCATGAATAAATCAAAAAAAAATCAATTTAGTCGACCAATAGGTACAAGAGAATATAGAAAGGTTTTTACAATTTTCCCAGAAGGCGAAAAAACTGAAAACGATTATTTTACTATTTTAAAAAAAATAAATGATAGGGTTAATATAATTGTAAAAAAAGGTGATAAGAAAACTGAGCCTAACCAAATTTTAAAGCGAGCTAAAAAATATATTAAGGAAAATGGTTTGAATAAAAATGAACAAATTTGGTTGATAATAGACGTTGATGGCCGAAAAAAAAGTGCATTTCAAGAATGTTTCGAATGGGAAAAAATTAATATTAAGCATAATTTAGCAATAAGTAATCCAAAATTCGAATATTGGTTACTGTTACATTTTGAAAGTGGAGATGATGTTAAAAACACGAATGATTGTGTGAGGAGATTGCTTAGACATTTACCAAATTATACGAAAAGTAATATTGGTGTCAAAGAAATTAGAAGAGAAAATTGTAAGACGGCAGTACATAATGGAAAAAGAAAGCATGACACCGTAGAAGTTCTAGAAGGTAATTGTTCAACCGTGTATAAGTTACTCAATGAAATTCTTGAAGCAAACTAATACATTGACTAAATAACTACAACCCCCGCAATTGCCTTCTCGTTTCCGGGAAGAATAATCTTTTTTTGGATCGGACAATACTAAGCATAATGATGAATAGTGATAATAAATTGACAGCTAAGAGGATTCCTAAAGCAGCGGGGACGGTCAGGTGCCATTCGAGTAGGTAAAAGAATAAAATTGCGAGTGCTGAAATCCAGGTCGATGAAAGCACAATAAGAGAAAAGATAGCCAGAATGACTATCTTTACGAAGTTTCTACCACTTTCACGGGCTTCGATTTTTATTAAGGTAAAAACCTTGCTCGCAAGACTCATTATTGCAGGAATAGCGAACAATAACCTTAGTAAAAATTTAAAAGGAGGTTTTTTTTTCGCCATTCAACGCTCCATTACAATTAACGTGTCGTATGATGATGTTTCTTTTTGCGACGCATCGTTAATCCTAAGAACAAACCGGATAACATTGCGAGGCCTAACGCTTTAAATGGCTTTTCTGTGACATAGTCAGAAATGCTAGTCTGCAAATCTGATGATTTATCTTTCACATTTTCAAAAGATTCAGAAATCGCATTTCTTGCTTCGCCACGGACGTCATAAGCGGTAGTTGCAAGTAAGGCTTTCAATTTTTCTAAGTCGTTTTTGATGATATTTTGTTTCCTAGAGATGGTCTTATGCATATTTTTATCCTCCAGTGACCCTAAACGTGAATTATCACAAAGAAATTATAGCATAGAGAGAAAATTAGGTGTTGTAAAAAAAAAGAACTTATGTTTTTTAATTGTTTTTTATTTATTTAAATAAAGTTAAGGAAAAATTTTTCAGGATTGCTTAAGATAGCTAGTGCTCAAGCTGTCATGGGCATGTCGCAAAATATTGAAAGGATACCGCGTGAACACACCAAACCGTCCGTTAAATCGAAGACTCAGTTTCTGGATAGTGATTTTAATCATTGTTCTACTCATCTTTTTTATCCGACATATTCGGTCAAATGCAAATCGTGTGATTCCGCAAGCGACGCCATCTGTTGTGGTAGGGGAAGCAACTTTAAAAGATGTTCCTGTTTATCTTTCTGCAATTGGTACGGTTACCTCAATTAATTCTGTCACCGTTCGCACACAGATCAATGGACAATTGATTCGCGTGTTATTTACGGAAGGTCAGATGGTCAAAAAAGGTGATTTGCTTGCAGAAATTGATCCGCGTCCTTATGAAGCGCAACTCAAACAATATCAAGGTCAGTTAGAACGTGACACAGCACTTTTGGCCAATTCGCAATTAGATTTACAACGTTATCAAACACTATGGAAACAAGATTCTGTTGCGAAACAAACGCTAGATACGGAAGCAGCCACCGTTCAACAAAATGAAGGCATTGTAAAAATCGATCAGGGATTAATTGAAAGTACGCAAGTGAATTTAACGTATTGTCGAATTACTTCACCCATTGATGGACGAGTGGGTTTGCGGTTGGTGGATCCAGGTAATTACGTGCAGGTTTCTGATGCGACAGGGATTGCGGTTATTACGATGACGCATCCGATTAACGTGGTATTTACCATTCCTGAAGATGATGTGCAAGTAGTGCTTGAAAAATTAAATGCCAAAATTCCCTTGACGACCTTAGCTTTTGACCGGATGCAAAAAAAATTATTGGGAACAGGCCAGTTGCTTACCATGGATAATCAAATTGATACCACAACTGGCACGGTAAAATTAAAATCAGTATTTAAAAACGATAATAATCTTTTATTTCCTAATCAGTTTGTCAATATTAAATTGCTCATCGATACGTTGAAAAAGGCCACTGTCATTCCAACCGCCGCCGTTCAACAAGGAATAAACGCACCTTTCGTTTATATTCTCCGCACTGACGGAACGGTAAAAATGCAAAACATCCAAAAAGGTCCGACAGAAGATAATGATACCGTCGTGAAATCGGGTGTAAGTCCAGGAGAAAAAGTGGTAGTCGAAGGCGCAGACAAATTAACAGACGGCGCAACAGTTACGGTTGGAAGCCAATGAGTCCATCCCGCATATTTATTTTGCGACCCATTGCAACATCGCTCATTATGATTGCGTTATTTTTAGCGGGATTGTTGGCTTATCATTTGTTACCGGTATCATCGCTTCCTGAGGTGGATTATCCCACCATTCAAGTCACCACATTTTATCCAGGTGCGAGTCCAAGCGTGATGGCAACGTCAGTGACTGCACCGTTGGAACGTCAATTTGGCCAAATGCCCGGTTTGGATCAGATGACATCGACCAGTAGCAGTACATCGTCGGTGATTGTTTTACAGTTTGATTTAAGTTTGAGTCTGGATGTTGCAGAGCAAGAAGTGCAAGCCGCCATCAATGCCGCAACGACATATTTACCCGTTGATTTACCCAATCCTCCGATTTACAGCAAAGTGAATCCCGCCGATGTGCCGGTTATGACATTGGCTTTGACGTCAAATAGTATGCCGTTGACGCTGGTGCAAGATTTTGCAGATACCAGACTCGCACAAAAAATTTCGCAATTAACCGGTGTCGGCCTTGTTAGTTTAAGTGGCGGACAACGTCCTGCGGTGAGAGTGACAGTGAACGCGGATGCGCTTGCGTCATATCAACTCAACTTAGAAGATTTACGAACGGCGATTAATAATGCCAACGTGAATGCAGCGAAGGGAAGTTTTGACGGACCGTTTTTATCTTATATTATTAATTCGAACGATCAATTACTGACGAGCGATGAATATCGCCCATTGATCATTGCATACAAAAATAATGCACCCATTCGTTTATCCGATATCGCGACTGTCCAAGATGGTGCGCAAGATGTAAAGCTCGCTGCGTGGATGAATATGACCCCCGCCGTGATTATGAATATTCAACGGCAACCGGGTGCGAATGTGATTGCCGTTTCTGATCGCATTAAAAAATTATTAACTCAATTAAACGCGGCCATTCCATCGTCGATCCATATTGATGTGCTTGCTGATCGTACGAATACCATTCGCGCATCGGTAAAAGAAGTACAATTTGATTTAATGCTTTCAGTTGTACTGGTGGTTTTGGTGATATTTTTGTTTTTACGAAATTTATCGGCGACCGTTATTCCGAGTGTCGCGGTGCCGCTTTCTTTGATTGGTACCTTTGGCGCAATGTATCTCTTGGGATTTAGTTTAAATAATTTAACGCTAATGGCGTTGACCATTGCGGCAGGTTTTGTGGTCGACGATGCGATTGTCATGATTGAAAATATTTCTCGTTATGTCGAAAACGGTGAAAAACCACTAGAAGCAGCCTTAAAAGGTGCAAAACAAATTGGTTTTACGATTATGTCCTTAACCGTTTCTTTGATCGCGGTTCTCATTCCATTACTTTTCATGAGTGATGTCATCGGCCGTTTATTTCGTGAATTTGCGATGACATTATCCGTTGCCATTTTACTTTCTGCATTTGTGTCGTTAACGTTGACGCCCATGATGTGCGCGCGCATGCTGCATCACCGCGCACGTACCGAACTCAGTCGTTTCGAACAACAATCCGCAGATTTTTTTGATCGTATTTTGGAAGCTTATAAAAAATCCTTACAAATCGTATTGGCGCATCAACCTTTAACTTTAATCATTGCAGTGGTCACACTCGTGATTACATTGCTATTATTTGTCCTGATTCCCAAAGGTTTTTTCCCCATTCAAGATACTGGTTTTATTCAGGGGATTTCTGACGCCAATCAATCGATTTCCTTCACTGAAATGTCCAAAAAACAAGAAGCGCTCGCGAACGTGGTTTTGAAAGATCCGGCCGTTTTAAATTTGTCTTCTTTTATCGGTATTGATGGGACGAATGCGACATTGAATACCGGCCGTTTTCTTATTGCGTTAAAACCTTTAGCAGAACGCGATGTCAGTGCCAGTGAAGTGATTCGTCGTTTAGAACCGGAATTGCAAAAAATATCCGGTGCAACGTTATATATGCAACCCGTTCAGGACTTGACGATTGATACGCGTATTAGTCGTACGCAGTATCAATATAGCTTAGGTTCGCCTAATGCAGATGACGTCACCAAATGGACGAATAAGTTAATGGATACCATTCGTAATGAATATCCATTTCAAGATGTCGCAAGCGATGAACAAAATGGTGGATTACAAACGAATATTTTGATCGATCGAGATACGGCGTCACGATTCGGGATTTCGATGAATCTCATTGATAATACGTTGTATGATGCGTTTGGGCAGCGATTGATTTCAACATTGTTTACGCAGCGAAATCAATATTACGTTGTGATGGAAGCATTACAAAGAGGACCGGATGCTTTAAAAAATCTTTATATTAATACAACAGCATTGGGAAAAGTGCCGTTGAGTGCAATCGCAGAAGTGACAGAATCTGTCGGCCCCATCGTGTTCAATCGGCAAAATCAATTTCCGGTGGCGACACTTTCTTTTAATCTGCAAAAAAATGCCGCGTTAGGCGATGCAATTCATGCGATGGATGCCGCCAAACAAAAAATCGGTATCCCTGATAGCATCAATGCAGGATTTGAGGGAGCCGCGAAAATTTTTCATGGTTCTTTAAGCAACGAAGCATGGTTAGTACTCGCCGCCATTATTGTGGTTTATATTGTGCTTGGGGTCTTGTATGAAAGTTATATTCATCCCATAACCATTTTATCGACCCTTCCTTCCGCATGCATGGGTGCACTCCTCGCATTATTGTTGACGAATAATGCGCTGACCGTCATTGCGTTGATTGGGATTATTTTGCTGATTGGTATTGTGATGAAAAATGCGATTATGATGATTGATTTCGCATTAGAACAAGAACGTCAGTACGGTAAAAATGCCTTTGATGCAATTTTTGAAGCGTGTATTTTACGTTTTCGCCCCATTTTGATGACGACGATGGCGTCAATGTTTGGTGCTTTTCCTTTGGCGTTTGGTTCTGGCATGGGAGCGGAACTGCGTCGACCTTTAGGGATTGCGATCATTGCGGGCTTGATGGTAAGTCAATTACTCACGCTTTATACGACACCTGTCATTTATCTCGCATTCGATAAAATGGCGCGAAAATTCAATGCCTTTCGTTTGCAATGGATGACACCGAGGGCGCATGAATGAGTTTGTCTTCGCCATTTATTCATCGTCCCATTGCTACTACTTTATTAGCCATGGGTCTTGCCATTGCGGGGATTGTGGCTTTTTATCTCTTACCCGTTTCATCGCTGCCTGAAATTGATTTTCCAACCATCACAGTCACAGCAACGCTCCCAGGTGGTAGTCCGGAAACGATGGCAACTTCCGTCGCAACACCTCTGGAGCGTCAACTCGGTCGCATTGCGGGCATTACACAATTGACCTCGAGTAGCACGTTGGGAATAACCGCTATTACCATCCAATTTGATTTAACACGTGATATTGATGGCGCAGCGTCCGATGTACAGGCTGCGATCAACGCCGCGAGCGGCCAATTGCCTTCCAATTTACCGAGCAATCCCACTTATCGCAAAGTAAATCCTGCCGATGCACCGATTTTAATTCTTGCGATGACCTCGAAGATTTATTCCACGGGACAATTGTACGACTATGCTTCCACTATTTTGGCGCAATCTTTGTCGCAAGTGAATGGCGTAGGACAAGTGTTGGTGGGTGGAAGCTCATTGCCGGGGGTTCGCGTCGAATTAAATCCTCTCGCATTAAATAATTATGGAATTAGTTTGAATACGGTAAAAGACGTATTGCAAAACGCGAATTCTAATCGCCCTAAAGGACATTTATCCCAAGGTACGACAACATCTGAAGTGTCGACCAATGATCAACTACTCACTGCGAGTGAATATCGTCCACTCATTATTCGATATCAAAACAACAATCCGGTGCGTATCGGTGATGTGGCAACCGTGACGGACTCTGTTGAAAATGTGAGAAATGCAGGACTCGCCAATGGTAAACCTGCTGTGATGCTGGTGTTGTTTAAACAACCCGGTGCAAATGTGGTGTCGACGGTGGATCGTGTCTTTGCCGCACTTCCTTTTTTGAAAGCCACCATTCCGAGCGCCATTGATATTACGGTGGCAATGGATCGTACGACGACGATTCGTGCGTCATTACATGATGTCGAGTTCACGTTAGTTATCGCGATTATGTTGGTGATTTTTGTTGTGTATCTTTTTTTAGGAAATTTACGCTCCATGTTAATTCCCAGTGTGGCAGTGCCATTGTCATTACTGGGAACTTTTGGTGTGATGAAATTAATGGGTTATACACTCGATAATTTATCGCTGATGGCGTTAACGATTTCGACCGGATTTGTGGTCGATGACGCGGTGGTTGTCTTAGAAAATATTACTCGACACATGGAAGATGGCATGAAACCCCTCGATGCCGCGTTGCGAGGCGCGAAAGAAGTGGGTTTCACCGTTGTATCCATGAGTCTTTCTTTGATTGCAGTTTTTATTCCCATCTTGTTAATGGGTGGAATTGTCGGACGATTATTTCGTGAATTTGCGATTACTTTATCTGCAGCGATTTTAGTGTCTTTACTCGTGTCCCTCACGGTCACACCCATGATGTGTGCTTATTTATTAAAAAAAGAATCGAAGACGAAAGACCATATTTTTACACGTGGTTTTAATCGAATGCATGGTTTTTACGAAAAAACTTTACAAATTGCATTGCGCCATCCAAAGCTCATGTTATTTATTACGTTGTTTGCAATTATTTTAAATATATTTTTATTTGTGATTGTCCCAAAAGGATTTTTTCCGCAACAAGATACCGGACGAATTATCGCGCAAATTCAAGCAGATCAAGATATTTCTTTTCAAGCGATGGTAAAAAAATTAAAAAACTTCGTGGATATTGTGACAAATGATCCTGCGGTTTCGAATGTGGTCGGTTTTATCGGGGGTGCGGGGGGAAGTACGACAAATTCAGGATCTGTTTTTATTTCTTTGAAATCATTGAACGAAAGAAGTTTGTCGGTAAATAAAGTCATTGATCGTTTGCGACAATCATTATCGGGAGTCACCGGGGCCACTTTGTACATGCAAGCCGCGCAAGATTTGTCAGTGGGTGGGCGAGTGGGAAATGCGCAGTATCAATATACGTTAACCGCCGATAGTTTAAAGGAATTAAATCAATGGACACCGCGCGTACTGGATTCCGTAAAAACTTTACCTGGCATCGTTGATGTGAATAGCGATCAATTGACGCATGGGTTACAAGCATTTGTATCAGTTGACCGCGATAATGCCTCACGTTTAGGCATTGATATGCAGGATGTCGATAGCACTTTGTATAATGCCTTTGGTCAAGCGCAAGTGTCTTTAATGTATCGCTCGCTCAATCAATATCATGTGGTAATGGAAGTCGCCCCCGAATTTTGGCAATCGCCCGAAACGTTAAAAGTGATTTACGTGCCAGCGGCAAATGGCAAGTTAGTTCCTTTATCTGCGTTTGCGGATTTTGCTCCTTCGAATACTTTATTGTCAGTCAATCATCAAGGTCAGGCGCCAGCGGCGACGATTTCTTTTAATTTAGGGCCGGGGGTGGCGTTAGGCGATGCGGTTAAAAATATTACGGAAGGCATGAAGAAAATGCATTTACCCGAAACCGTGCTGAGTTCTTTTCAGGGTACGGCGCAAGCATTCCAAGAGTCACTTGCCAATGAAGGCATTTTAATTTTAGCTGCATTGGTTGCGGTATATATCGTGCTTGGCATATTGTATGAAAGTACCATTCATCCATTGACTATTCTTTCTACTTTGCCATCAGCCGGTGTGGGAGCGTTATTAGCCTTGCTGATTACGCGAATTGACTTTAGTATCATTGCATTGATTGGTCTGATTCTATTAATCGGAATTGTTAAGAAAAACGCCATTATGATGATTGATTTTGCGATTGAAGCGAAGAGAGTTGAGAACAAATCGCCAATGGATGCGATTTACCAAGCCGCTATCTTGCGTTTTCGTCCCATCATGATGACGACGCTTGCTGCGATGTTCGGTGCTTTTCCTTTAGCTTTCGGAATGGGAATCGGTTCTGAATTGCGTCGACCGTTAGGCGTTGCCATCATTGGCGGATTATTGTTAAGCCAATTATTAACGCTTTATACGACTCCCGTGATTTTTTTAATGTTAGAAAAAGTGGGTCAGTGGCGGTGGTGGCCTTTTGCAAGAAGAGGGACGGCATGAGAAAAGTTTTAATGACAGCTTTTTTTCTTTTTCTGACCTCCTGCACCGCGGTCGGTCCCGACTATGTAAAACCCAAAGTTTCGGTTCCTTTAAAATATAAAGAAGCACCCCCTGGTTTCAAAATGGCTGCCCCCAAAGACGCTTGCGACCGAGGTCCATGGTGGGAAATTTTTAACGATCCCTACCTCAATCGTCTGATGAGAAAATTAGAAATCAGCAATCAAAATATCGCCCAAGCGATCGCCAACTATACCAATGCGCGCGCATTATTGGGCGAAGCACGCGCTTCATATTTTCCACAAATATCGTCGACTGTCGATTTGACTCGACAAAAACAAGGCTCGGGTTCTTCTTCATTCATCAGTAGCTCCGGTTCAACCGGAACGGTGTCCACGGGTGCTTCCACAGGGGGGACTATTTCCACATTCCACACTGTAAATATTGATGCCTCATGGGAAATAGATTTGTGGGGAGCCATTCGTCGGAATGTTGAATCGAATGCGGATGCAGCGCAAGCGAGTTACGCGCAAATTATTGTTGCAAAATTATCTGCTGAAGCATCGTTGGCACAATTTTATTTTCAATTACGTGCACTCGATCGCGATCAGCAAATTTTGGATGATACCGTCACTTCATATAAACAATTTTTGCAATTAACGAAAAATCGTTACAACTCTGGCGTCGTATCGAAAAGTGATGTCGTACAAGCGGAAAGCCAATTAGAAACTGCGCAATCGCAAGCAATTGCGAATAAAATTACGCGCGAACAAACCGAACATGCCATTGCCGTTCAGATGGGAATTCCGCCCGCGAATCTTTCGATTCCATTTGCGCCATTGACGGCAAAACCTCCTGCTATTCCTGGCGCAGTTCCAACCGAATTATTAGAACGTCGTCCGGATATTGCCGCAGCAGAACGGCAGATGGCATCAGCGAATGCACAGATTGGTGTCGCAATTTCTGCATTTTTTCCATCGCTCACTATTTTTGGCAATGGTAATTATACGCATCAAAACTTTTCGCGTTGGCTTTCACTTCCTGGCGCAGGTTGGTCCCTTACCGGTGAGCTTGCGCAAATATTATTTGACGGCGGTTTGCGAAAATCACAAATCATTGCGGCTAAAGCTACCTATGCTGCAAATGTGGCAGCTTATAAACAAACGGTGTTATCGGCTTTTCAAGAAGTCGAAGATAATTTGTCATCACTTTATATTTTGCAAAAACAAGAAGTGGTAGAAGAGCGTGCTTATCAAAGTGCAAAAACTTCTTTGGAGCTTATCACGAATCAATACAAAGCGGGTACTGTCGATTATACCACTGTTATTACCGCACAAAATGCTGCATATACTGCTGAAAAAACTGCAGCAGATATTATCGGCCAAGAAATGGTTGCTGCGGTGTTACTGATTAAAGCGTTAGGTGGTGGTTGGGATTCAAGGGCGATGTGTTTATCTGCAAAACCTCTTTAAATAAGGAATTTGAGCATGGATGAATCGAAAAAAACGCGTGACATCATCGATCAAGCATCAATTGAATCTTTTCCTGCAAGTGATCCGCCGAGTTTTGCAGGACACGAACCCGATGGAAATGAACGGAAAGAACATCATACCAAAAAATTGCAGTTGGAATACTCAAATAAAGTGGAAGCGGTACTCGAGGTTAACGGTAAAAAATATCATTACTTTAGCTTGAAAAAAGCGACTGATGCGGGATTAAAAGATATTCATAAACTACCTTTCACTTTGAAAATTTTACTCGAAAATTTATTGCGCCACGAAGATGGCATTACCGTCAATGCAGATGATATTCGAGGATTGATGGAATGGCTAAAAAATAAAACTTCAGATCAAGAAATTGCTTATCGTCCTGCGCGAGTTTTAATGCAGGATTTTACGGGTGTTCCTGCGGTTGTCGATTTAGCCGCGATGCGCGCGGCGGTAAAAAAACTAGGTGGTAATCCAGAAAAAATTAATCCGCATTCCGCGGTCGATCTTGTAATTGATCATTCGATCATCGTCGATCAATTTATTGCGAAAGATGCTTTTGAAATTAATGCAAAAATGGAAATGGAACGTAATTATGAGCGCTATGAATTTTTGCGTTGGGGGCAACATGCGTTTCAAAATTTTCGAGTGGTCCCACCCGACACCGGCATTTGCCATCAGGTGAATTTAGAATATCTTGCGAAAACCATTTGGTCTCAAGATAAAAATGGTAAAAAATACGCTTTTCCAGACACTTTGGTGGGTACCGATAGTCACACAACGATGATTAATGGATTGGGGGTTTTAGGCTGGGGGGTGGGTGGTATTGAAGCCGAAGCGGCGATGTTAGGTCAGCCTATTTCGATGCTCATTCCAGAAGTGATTGGTGTCAAAGTCACCGGACAATTAAAAGAAGGCGTGACCGCGACAGATTTAGTATTAGTGGTGACACATTTATTACGAAAAAAAGGTGTCGTGGGTAAGTTCGTCGAATTTTTTGGACCGGGACTTCTCGATTTATCCATTGCGGATCGTGCAACCATTGGCAATATGTCGCCAGAATACGGTGCGACATGCGGATTTTTCCCCATTGATGATGCAACCCTTGAATATTTACGCTTAAGCGGCCGAGATAATGAAACGATTTCCCTCGTGGAAGCTTACGCGAAAGCGCAAGATTTATGGCACGATCCTAAAGCGTATCATGCCGTTTTTACGGACATTGTTGAATTGGATCTTTCCGCAGTGAAACCTTCTTTAGCAGGCCCCAAACGTCCGCAAGATCACGTCCTACTCAAAAATTTACCCGACGCTTTTCAGCCATTAATGGAAAAAGTCGCTGATAAAGATAAAGCATTTGCAACATCTGAAAATTTTTCAATGCATCATGGCGATGTGGTGATTGCGGCGATTACGAGTTGTACGAATACCTCTAATCCAAGTGTACTGATTGCGGCGGGTTTACTTGCGAAAAATGCTTCAGAAAAAGGTTTGACGCGAAAACCATGGGTCAAAACTTCTTTCGCACCGGGATCGCAAGTCGTGACAAAATATTTAGAAAAATTGGGTTTGCAAAAATCGTTAGATGCGCTTGGGTTTACGTTAGTGGGTTACGGATGCACGACTTGTATTGGGAATTCTGGACCTTTACCGCCCGCGGTTTCCAAAACGATTAATGATAATGATCTCATTGTTTCAGCGGTTTTATCAGGTAATAGAAATTTCGAAGGACGAATTCATCCTGAGGTGAAAGCGAATTGGTTAGCTTCTCCGCCACTGGTGGTGGCCTTTGCATTGACGGGTACGGTGAATATTAATTTAGAAAAAGATCCAATTGGTCTGGATAAAAAGGGGGAGCCGGTTTATTTAAAAGATATTTGGCCGAAAAATAGCGAGATTGATGAACGTATCAAAAAAATCACGCAAGAAATGTTTCATGAAACCTATGCCAAAATTTTTGATGGTTCGGACGAATGGCGTTCCATGAAAATCCCCAATTCAAAAACCTATGAATGGCAACCGACGTCGACTTATATACAAGAGCCACCATTTTTTGAAGGCATGGGATTACATCCTGAAAAAGTTTCAGATATTCACGCTGCGCGAGTTTTAGCGATTTTAGGCGATAGTATTACGACCGATCACATTTCACCGGCGGGTTCTTTTAAAGCAAATAGTCCGGCAGGCAAATATTTACTTTCCAAAAATATCGCGGAAAAAGACTTTAATTCCTACGGTTCAAGACGTGGTAATCATGAAGTGATGATGCGCGGTACTTTTGCGAATATTCGTTTACGAAACGAAATGGTGCCTGAAGTTGAGGGTGGATTTACGAAAAATGTGTTAACTGGTGAAGTATTAAGTATTTTTGATGCCGCGATGCAATATAAAAAAAAGAAAATTCCATTAATTGTTATTGCAGGAAAAGAATATGGTTCAGGATCTTCGCGAGATTGGGCCGCAAAAGGGCCTAAATTATTAGGTGTGGTTGCAGTGATTGCAGAAAGTTTCGAGCGTATTCATCGTTCCAATTTAATTGGCATGGGAATTTTGCCGTTGGAATTTACGAATCATGAAACGAGAAAAACGTTGAAACTGACTGGACTTGAAAAAATAGATATTTTGAATCTGGGTTCACAAATAAAACCACGCACGAAAATTGAAGCTTTGGTACATCGCGAAGATGGATCGAAATCTATTGTTATTTTGCAATCGCGCATTGATACATTAACTGAAATGGAATACTACAAAAATGGCGGTATTTTGCAGCATGTGATTAGGGGGATGTTGGGGTAGTGGGCGCAGAAACGCCCCCTCACCCGCCGCACGAAAAGCACGTGCGTCGACCTCTCCCACAAGGGGAGAGGTGCAATAAGTTAACCTCTCCCCTTGTGGGAGAGGTCGGCGCGCTCTTTGCGACGGGTGAGGGGGCGATTATGCAATCACGCCTTGTCAAAGAGGGTTTAGGTAAACAGGTCTAACGTGAGGGGATAATGATGAAATTTATCTTACGATGCTTTTTGCTATTTGCTATCTCTTTTCCCACATTTGCTTGGAATACACTTGGACACATGGTGGTTGCAAATATTGCGTACGCTTATCTCGAACCTTTACAACGTGAAAGAGTAGATAAAATCGTCAAGGATTTTTCAAAAGAATATTCCAGTTATAATACCTTTAATCAATTAGCAACCTGGCCCGATAGTTTGCATTCTCAAAAAGTGGAAACTTTTACGCATTGGCATTACATTGATATTCCCTTTAGCACAGACGGCACTCCACTTAAAAATATTTCCGATACTGATAATATCATTTGGGCAATTCAACTAATTAAACCAATCGTCGAAAATTACCGAGCAAATTATTACGAACGCGCGCGCTTTCTTGCGTTTTTAGAGCATTTAGTCGGAGATATTCATCAACCGTTACATACGACCGCAAGAATTTCTGCAACTTATCCCGATGGTGATCAAGGAGGGAATTTATATTCTGTGAAATATCCCGTAACAAAACCACAAACCATTTCCTTGCATAAATTATGGGATCAAGGTTTTGATTTATTTGCCATGGATGCAACGCCTGAAAATGTTGCAATGTTAAGTACGATGATTACGGCGAATTATCCAAAAAGTTATTTTGGTGAAAAAGTTAATGAACAAAATCCTGTAGTATGGGGCGAGGAGGGTTTTGCACTCTCGACTGGTTTTGTTTATTCAACACCTGAAAAAATGGTCCCCGATGCAGCTTATATTGCAACAGGAACCGAAATGGTGAAACAACAAATTGCATTGGCAGGGTATCGATTGGCGAATGTGTTGAATGAGTTGTTAAAAGACGCGTGAATTAATGCCCCCTTTGAGAAAGCGTTGTTGCATAATTAGAAGTTTTGTCATGCCAGCCGAGCGTAGCGAGAGGTGGTATCCAGTGGGCACATAGCGAAGCCTCTTGGATGCCTGCCAGCTTGCTTAAAGGTGGCATAAAAGCATGCTGGCATGACAGTGGAGACCTCTTATCTCCTATAAGTCCCCATGACCCTCGCCATCCCCACCGTATGCGTTGCTATAATTCCTTGTACTTCACTTACTTCAATGGGTATGGGTGTATCGAGGTTAATGGTTGTATTCAGCGCATAAAGGGTAAAAAAGTAATGATGCATTTGACCAGGCGGAGGGCAAGGGCCATCGTATTCCTTTTTTTTCCAACTATTTTTAATCATGGCGCTATTAGCTGGAATTTGATTTTCACTGATATCACGAACATTGGCGGGAATATTTACAAGAATCCAATGATACCAGGTTCCTGTTGGCGCGCCGGGATCTTCAGCAATCAATACAAAAGATTTTGTATCTGGCGGCGCATTAACCCATGTAAAGGGTGGAGATTTATTTTGTCCTTCACAAGTGTAATTTTTGGGTATGTTATTGCCGTTTTTGAAAGAAGAAGAAAACAGACCGAGGTCGGTTGCCATCACGCTGTTTATCCAACAACAAATGAATAGCCAAAGATATCGCATATTTTTCCCTAAAAAATGAAACAATAGCATATATTTAAAGTCTGTGTCATGCCAGCATGCTTTAAGCTGGCATCCAGATAAGCCCTGCTGGATGCCAGCTTAAAGCATGCTGGCATGACAGTATTAGGCGAACAATTTCATTTTATCTGTGGATGAAACTGATTTTTCATTGCGTCTTTTTCTTTTCGAGGCATTTTAAACAATCTGCTATGTTTTCCTTGATAGACACCAGATTTTTTTCCATGATCTTTTCTCTGATTATCGAGATGATCAATAGTATAAGCTTTGGCGTTATCATCTAAGAATTCAGAAGCGTCAATGATGCCGGAGGTAATCAATTCAACAGACTTTTTTTCTTTAATACCCTGTTCATCTTGCTCAATGGGTTTAAGTTCTTTGCTGCGCATTAATTCCGAAGTGGGGATGAGTAATGTTTTCAGTAATGGGGAGTCAGGCGTAATGTTACGCTTGCAATATACAGTTTTTTTTGCTGGAATCTATTTGAATTAAGCTTATATATTCCTGTAGCGCTTCAAGCAAAGTATGAATGCGGGTTTCATCTTTATCGAGCTGGTCGTCTAAATTATATTTTGCGTTATCCCTAAATTTTTTTCGTATACGATATTCCCCCAAGGAAAGATTGTAAGCGAGATCTTGCAGTAAACACTTTAAAAAAGTAGTAATGACGCGTTGCTCTTCTTCTGGTATTTCTTCAAGATGTAATTTATTAAAAGCAGGCGCATGATTATTAAATAATGTTGTAACTTTTCGAACATTTTCATATATGACAGTCGAAGCTAATTTGCTATCGTCTGAGGTAGAAAGAAAACCAGGGTTTTTCTTTTTTTCATTTTCGAGAGAAGCCTCATCATCCGTCGCGGGATCCTTCGGATAAGCTAACGCTGTTGCAGATTCTGAACCATTTTTCTTAACCCCGTCGTCCCGCGACTTGTTCGCGGGATCCAGTGGCAGGATGTATGCAGCTCTGGATCCCGCGAACAAGTCGCGGGACGACGAGTTATAAGCTGCAAAACGATGGTTAGAAATCTGCAACGGCGTCACATCGGGGATGGGACTTTGCTTTTTTTCGTCATCATTTTTGTTCCTTAAGCGCGCCATTTGTCTTTCATAATATTCAATATCTCTTTCTAATTTTCTTGTTCGCTCTGTTGAAAGAGGGGTGGTTATTTCTTTGGATTCTTCGTCTGATTCAGTTTCGGTAGATTGATCGTTAGGTTTCTTTTTCTTGAGATCGATTTGAATTCTTTTTTGTAGTTCTTGAATGGATTCTATTTTAGTTTTGATGAGATTAATAATACCTATTAAAATATTAAGATTTTCGTCAGTGGCGGAGTTTTTTATTTTCAGAACTTTTTTCTGAAGATTAATGGGATGTTCAATGTTCGATTCATTAGTAATGAATTTATATTTCTTCAATAATTTTTCGTTTATGTTTTTAGATTCCTTTTCAGAAAAAGGAGTTTTCAATTTTTCATATAATTCAAAATAGTTTTTAAATAATTTTTCTGCATCAATTACATTTTGATTAAATATTTTTTCAAATTCTTTTACGGTATTATTTACTGGAGCTTCTGAAGTTACGGTTACAGATTTTTCAGGTAATTTTTTGGTAGTAGGTTTTACTGCAGGTTTATTTTCGGCGGATTTTTTTAGAATTTCCGATTCTTTGGCTAATGTTTCCTCAAACCATTTTTTGAAAGATTCACAACTTCGACTTGCTTTTTTTAATTTAGCAGCAGCTCTTGACTTAACATGTATATTAAAATCTTTGATTATTTGGGGTCTATATTGTTGTAGTTTAATTGAATCAAGTCCATAGATATTACGGCGAGCAACAATAAATTGATCGATGAGTACTTTAACCTCTTCATCCAATTTGGGAGTATCCACCATTTGATTGATAAATTGTGTTTTGATTTTAACAAACTGTTTTGGTTTCATGTTACGAGGTTTTTTTACTGTTATTAACTGATTTTTAAGAAATTGTTTAAAACCATTATCAAATTCTTTTAACAGCATTTCCTCTAGCTCTACATTTCCTAGCGGAGATATTTTTCGGTTAAATTTTGAGCTAAATTGATTGAAAAGATATAAACCAGCGAAACCTGCTAAACCTGCAAAACTTGCAGCTAGCATTAGATAATTCATAATTTTATTTAAAAAAATAAGAAATTCCAAATCAAAGGAATTTTGGTTATGGCTTTGCATATATACTTTCCAATAAAAACAGAATGTGCGCGATTTTATCATTGATTAATTTAATGTTCAATAAATAATCTTTTTTGAGGTGAGGTTTTGTGTTCTGGATTCAAAATTTGACATGCGTTAATATGAAAATAAGATAAGTGAGGTGAAGAATGACCCACAAAATACCATCAAAATATACTGCGAAACCAACGGCTAAAGATGGTTTGGTGCATTATACGGCGGATGAAAATCGCATCTGGTGCGATTTAATGACTCGGCAAATTCCCATCGTCCAAAAAAATGCATGCCCTGAATATTTGCATGGCATTCAATTATTAAATTTCCCAAATGATCGTATCCCGCAATGTGACGAAATATCAAAAGTGTTATATGACGCGACGGGTTGGCAGCTCGAACCCGTGCCTGCGCTGATTCCATTCGAGCGTTTTTTCCATTTATTAGCCAGTCGGAAATTTCCCGCAGCAACTTTTATTCGACGACGTGATGAATTAGATTATTTAGAAGAGCCCGATATTTTTCACGAAGTTTTTGGGCATTGTCCTTTGTTAACTAACAAAGCCTATGCCGGTTTCACCGAAATGTATGGAAAATTAGCGTTAAATGCATCGAGCGAAGATCGCGCAATGCTTGCAAAATTATATTGGTTTACGATCGAGTTTGGATTAATTCAAACATTGCAAGGCGTGCGCGTGTATGGGGGTGGAATTCTTTCTTCGGCAAATGAAACGATTTATGCTTTAGAAAGTGATGTGCCGATACGAAAATCTTTTGATGTCATGGAAGTGTTACGTACTCCTTATCGCATTGATATCATGCAACCGATATATTTTATCATCGAAAATTTTGATGTATTATTTGAGTTGATTGATTTGGATCTTATTCAATTCGTCAAAAAAGCACGCCAATTAGGCATGCACCAGCCGCTATATTCAAACGATTAAGAGGGTTTTATGACAGAGTTACGAACAATCCGTTGTGTGGGATGCGAAGGTGGCGTTCCGCCATTGTCACCCGATGAAGTATTAGGTTTTTTGAAAGAATTAAAAGATTGGAAAGTAAGTTCGGATGCTAAATCAATACACAAAAGATTCGAATTCAAAAATTTTTATAAAACCATGGCTTTTGTCAATGCCATTGCATGGATTGCCAATCAAGAAAATCATCATCCTGATTTACGCGTTGGATTTAATTATTGCGAAGTTGAATATACGACACATGCGATTGATGGATTATCTAAAAATGATTTCATTTGCGCGGCGAAGGTGGATGGGTTGGAGGATTTAAAATAATCCATACGTGTGCTTGATGAGTTCAGAGTTTATGATTACACCTCAACAATAATTTTTTACAATAATGAGGTGTTAATATGAGTTCATCACGAGATATAAATAATAAACAACAAGAAAGAATAGAAAAGTATTGTAGAACTCAATCGCGACCATATAAATATGCAGGTCATGCATTCGCGCTTGCTGCGGGCTGGCAGTTTGGGTCAGGTAAATTTGCAGCCGGCTTTGGGTTTTTCTCGGGTGCGATAATTAGCTCTCTTGTAGAAACCAGCACATTTGAGAGGTGTGTTAAAG
>JABDCZ010000024.1:0-31715 GCA_013287885.1 Gammaproteobacteria bacterium | reverse complement strand
ACAGTGATAATTGGATTATTTACCAATGATATCGAGCTCACTCCCATTCTTTCCTATTTTGAACAACAAAAAACTGAAGGCACAATTCAAGAATTAAGCGTTAAAGAAATTGCGGATCAAGACTGGGTGCGATTATCTTTAGATACTTTTAAACCGATGCATTTTGGCAATCGACTATGGGTATCTCCAAGTTGGCAAACGCTACCTAAACCCGATGCAGTCAATGTGATTTTGGATCCAGGACTCGCTTTTGGCACTGGAACACATGCAACCACCTCGCTCTGCCTTGAATGGCTCGACCAAAATATTCAATCAGAAAAATTAGTTATTGATTATGGCACGGGTTCAGGAATATTAGGAATTTCCGCTTTAAAACTCGGCGCAAAACAAGTATTTGCTGTGGATAATGATCCAGATGCTTTAATCACAGCGCGAGAAAATGGCGAGCAAAATCAATTATTTCCTCCAGCATTTATCACGTATTTACCAAACGAATTACCTGAAGCAAAAGCGGATTTAATCATTGCAAACATTCTCACTCAACCACTGCTAACTCTGGCACCTTTATTTGCAAAATTATCGCAGCCAGGAGGTAAGATAGTCCTTTCCGGAATTTTGCGCGTGGATGCGGAAAAGATTTTTGATGCTTACAGCAAAAATTACACGATGCAAAAGCCCATTTTTAAAGACGACTGGGCGCTTTTGGTTGGGACACGGGATATAAATTAATTTTTGCTTTGTGATGCTTTATTTAATCTGACCGGTCAAATATTTATGAACAATACTGGATAGCAAGCTCTGATAAGGTAAACCTTCTTTAAGTGCTTCCTCTTGAATGCGTGTAAAATCCCATTCAGTCATTCGTAAACTGACACGTCGATTTTTAATACCATGCGCTTTAGCTATTGTCTGAAAACGTTTTTTTTCTTTTGGTAACTTAGAAACACTACGTAATTTGCCGGATTCAAAGGCTTTTAAAATAGCTTTTTCTTCCGCATCAAGCTTTTGATTAATTTTTTTCATCATTAATACCTCTTCGATATTTTTTCGTAATCTTACGACTTTTAAAAGCAGTTTTTAAGAAAATTTTTTCTTCATCTTCCACGAAAGGCACGAGAACTAAATAATCATCCATTTCTATAACAAATACTTGTTGATCAACATGCTGCGAGCTGGGATTGGAAACAATATCAATTAAATTACCAAGCTCAATTGCCACGACAATTGCCTCAAAACTTAAACCTCGCTCTCTTTGCAATTGCAAATTTTTCTCCTCATTCCACTCTATTCGTTTCATCAAATTCCTTTAATTATTTGAAAACCTAATGTACACATTATAGCATACATGCTCACACAAACTGAATTAAAAATCGTCTTACTCGAAAAGTATTTAAATCAGAATAATATAGAAGATATCTCATATTGGCAAAAAAAATACAACTGGGCGCTTTTGGTTGGGACACGGAATACCCACTATCGTGGTTTTTTGTAAGCTTTTAAATCCTTGTGTTGCTTTATTTGAGCATCCGCACCTAGAAAAATTCCTGAATACAATCTTGCGGCGACAAATGGTTTAGCATCTTTAATGTGTCCAGCAACAACTTTTTTGTATGCTGCAGTAACATCTTTCGTCAAATTGGGATTTCCTTTCAGAGGTAAATCATAAAAGGGTTCTAGCTCATAACGATGTTTTTCGATGAGTAACGCAATAACTTTATCGATATGACGTTCCGTTTTTAAAATTTCAGCAACTGCAGATTGGATTAAATCCTTCGTTGATAAAACGTTGTCGCGTTTTTCTTTTTGTAAAATTGCAGGATCGAATTGATGGAATTCATCATATCTCAAAGCATCCAAAAAATACTTTTCCACTGTCATCGATTTTTGATCAGGCAAAATCGCATCAGAAGACGCTTTCAATTTATCCTTCAGAGGAATAAAAGGGCCGCCTAATTTATCTTGTAAAATGAATGGAACAATCGGATAACTTCTTATATCGCCTTCATTATATCCATAATTCAATTTTCTCATGTAAAAATTGGTGATTCTTGGATTATCACGCATATATTGATGAGTAAATTCGAGTAATTCATTTAAAATCGCTCTTCGCACATTTTTATCTTGAGCATATTCTGCAGAAACTTCAAAAAAATTAGCAACTAGAACAATATTATCATGAAGATCTTCCGCCAAAAATAACCAAATTAATGCGATTGGTTGATCTTTACTTTTATCGATCATCACGTGAAACAAAATCGCATCATCCATTCTACGTTGCACCATTGCGGGGAAGTCTGTATTGTCTGTTGCAAGACAACAACTGACCTTATCGCCTAAGAAAAAAGTAGTCATTTTATCTTTGCCCCACTGCTCAATTGAAAAAAAATCAACTTCAGCATTAACTGTTTTCTTTTTTGAAGAAGAAGTGAGGGTGATAATTTGTTCTAATTCTTTATTAAAATTTTCAGCCGCTTCATAAAACGCTTTGCTTAAAAAAACCGCGTCCTGTTTTTGGATATCTAATTTATCCTTAAGATAGAACTTGCAGATTCTCTGAATACTTTTTAATTTAAAGATATCTTTAGAAAGCAGTGCAATGATATTTTTATTTTCACTAATCGGAATATTTTTATTTATTTCAGGAATAGTCTTAAAAAAATCATCAATATTTCTTAGTAATTTTGGTTTTTTTTGAATTTTATCATCTAAACCCTGTAATTTTAGTTCTTTTATATTTTCTTTCTCTGAGCGTATATCTACTTTTAATGTTTGTAAATCTAAACCTTGATCCAGCACCTCCTTTAATTTTGTTAAGTGTTCCCAAAGCGCAAGATAATGACTCGCAAGTATCAAATCTTTGTTTTTGCCTGAATATAAAAGAAAGTCGTGCTTTTTCTCATAACGCAATGCTTTATCAGGAGAAATTTTCTTCAGACGAAGCTTTTCTTGAATTAAATAATTATGATTTGCTAAATCGCGGCCGATTGGATTTTCTTGTTTAATATCATGTAAAAATGTATCGACATTCCCTCCCAAGAGATCAAGCTGTAATAATTCAATAAATATTTTGCGATATTCATTTTTTTCCATTTTTTGACTTGCTACTATTAATTTCGAACATTGATCAAGCGAAAAACGCTCAAATATTTTGTTCACATCTTCAGGTGTCAACATTATTTTTTCTTCTTGGAAAAATTGACTTAACATTAATAATTGTATTTTTTTTAAAAAATCTTTGGGTGAAACATTTTTTGCATACTCCATATAAAAGTCAACCAGCGACAAATTTGATTTTTCATGGGCATTTACCTGAATCAAAGCATTTAAAATAATGATAGAATCCAAGATAATAGCCAGACTTGTAGGATATGATGCAAAATAAGTAGATAAAGTCTGGATCAATGCATGATGAAATCCAATAGGTACAGATTGTAATTTTCTTTCTAAAGGTATGGCAGTGTTTCCCATTAAATCCATCATTTCCTTTAAAATTTTTTCCGAACCGAGATTAATAAGTAAAAATATTTGACCCTTATATAAATTTAAAAAATCTAAACATTCTCTATGATGAAATTCGATAGCGACTTTGTCATTAATTTTATAAAATCTATCAATAAGCTTTCTCAATGCTTCAATAACTGGTTCAGAATATCTTGTATGAGGAAAATTCTTTAAAAAATTGACGAGCGTCAAATCTACTTTTAAAGCATAAAGATGAGAATATGATTTCGATATCTGTCCTGAATAATGTATTAATAATTCTTTTCTTATATCAAACTTATTAAATGTCTTTAATTGTTTAGCTAAGGTATTAAGATCAGATTTTTTTAATGAATCTTGCAAAATTTCTATAATATTCATCCCAAAATGTTTAGCTAATTCTAGAATTAAATTTTCATAATTCTCGAAGAAAATATCAACTTTTGATTTATCTTCCGGATTCTTTTTATTGTTCTTCTCATAGGCCTGTAATCGGAGAGCTTCATAAGCTTCGGCAATTTCAGATTTAGACTTTCGTACGAACTGCGTGGGTATCAAGGGTTGAGATGATGTTAATTTCAACTCATCGATATGTTGAGGCAACATGCTTAATGCAAAAGCTAAAGTATCATTGGGTGGAGCGGTATCCACTATTTTTTTTAGTTTGCTAAGATTTTCTTGCAAGTAAGGAAATATGCCACATTGCACTAGCATAACTATATTAAAATTGTAAGGAATCTGTCTTACGAGTAATTGCGCTAATGGTTTAACTTGTTTATCCTGATCACTTAATTCAAATATTTTCTTTAGATTGGTTGGTCCTAACGCGCTATTAATGACGGAAAATACTTGAAGCAAAATTCTTTCAGCAATCCTGACTTCATTTTCTGAACCCTCCAAATAGCCGGATGCAAATAAGAAACTAGGATTTTCACGTTGCTCTCGCATCGCTATCGTTTTTAATTTATTAAAAATCATTTTATAATTTTTTAAAATAAGAAGAGCAAATGCTTCTTTATCCGTAAATTGTTCTTGCAACCATTGTAAAACATTGAGGAAACCATCGGCAGGAACAAGATTTCCAGTCATATGACATTCTATTAAATCTTTCAAAAAAGATTTATCATCACTTAAACATTTTTTTAACTCTTCTTCATTGCGAGACGTCGAAAAAAAATCTCGCGCAACTTTTATTGGCTCTTTTGCGGCACCATACAATGCCGTCATACTATCAAAATAAGTAATCGGATGAACACTCGAGGATAATGGAATCGAGAGAGGCTTTTGTAGTTTTTCTTCAATATGGCGACTAACAAGATTATCTCGGGGCACTTGTATTTTATTAAAAATACTGTCGTTTAAAGATGAAATAGTGATTGTTATCTTTTCTATAATATCCATTTTTTCTAAATAATCTAACGCATCTTCTTCTTGCATTCTTTGAAGCAAGATGTCGCCTAAAATAATCAAATGGCTAGCTAATTCTGCGATGAAGTGATCTTTCACAGTGGATGTCTTCTCTAAAGAGATCGAATGAAAAAGTTGAAAAATCGATTCTATTTCTGGAAGTGGAAGATAATTTTTATTTTCTTTAATCCATGCAGCATTCATGTCTAAATGAAGAAGCCTATGCAGAACATCTGCTTCTATTTGATTAATGGAGGAATATTCATTTATCTTACTGATATAATCTTCCATTATTTCATAAAAAGGTAAATTAGCATCTACGCTAACTTCATCAGTACTTAATTTTTTTCGTTCCAAAACTGCACCTATCAATGACAGTAACAACTTATATTATAACATCACTGTATTTAATTTGCGCAATTTTACTGAAAAGAATAATGGTCAAACTTTCGTAACTTATTGAATTATAAATAAAGTCTGAAAGTTTTGATGCTAGCGTGGCCTGGGTAAACTTGCAAACAACTGCTGTAGATGAAAAATACCTTGCTTGCTGGCCGCAAGTTGCTGCTGAATGGCATAGAGACACTGATTTTTTTGGTAGACATACTTTTTATCAACTAATTTAACAAGTTTTGCAATTTGCAATAAAACTTCGGGTTTAAAATCAGTAAAAGGAACCGTATAAATAAACTTCATGCGTTTTATATTTTTTACTTTGAAAACCTCGTTCATTTGAGGAAAAAAAGTTTGTAATGAAACACGATGCGTTTCCATTTTTTGAACGACCAGATGATAAGCCTTTTCCCAATGTTGTAGAGATAATTCATTTTTATTCGGAAGATGTAAATGTAATCCATGAATAAGGATTGCTATTATTTGATAGTAGGTTTGCAAAGTATCCGTATGAGAAAACATTGCATTTAAACGTCTATCAACATTTTTTTTGAATAATGACATGTTTAAGGTTTCGAGGCAGTTGTCAGGATCTTGATAGGATTGATAATGCAAAATAGACGTCAATTGTTCCGCCAACGGTGAAAAAAATGTAGCGGGGTCAGATGTACAACCTGAAGAAATGTTTTGATTCACATAACGGATAAAATAAATTCCGACTTGATTTAAAAAAAATTTTGAAACAAATTGCGCTTTTCTTTTTTGCAAAAAAACATTAAGGAATGCTTTCCCTATTTCAATATGCAAAGTTTCTGTATACGCTTCGGGATGTCGTAACTTAGGAATAGTAATATTTAAAGTTGTTTTAGGGATTGTAACTGTAAATAATCCATATTTTCCTGGCATATTCGCCTATTTATTTTTTAGAATTCGCACCATGCCAATAACACTAATGATAATCCAAGCCGCCTCGATCAATACAGATGGTGTATTCCAGCTATAAAAAAGAGAAAAAAGAATTAACCATGCCGCAATAAAATTACATAAAGGATAGGAAAAACTATTGGTATTCATTCGGCCAGTATTTAACAAAAAATAACTCGTCAATAATAATATTACGCCAATAATACCAATTGCGTCGCTGCTTGCTTTTAAAATGTCGTGCATGAGTTCTCCTTTTAATCAAGCCCACGTCGTCGCGGGATCCACCTATTTGTCATTCCCGCGAAGGCGGGAATCCATTGATAGCGAATCTTACTAGTGATGGATTCCCGCCTTCGCGGGAATGACAAAACATTTTTCCTGCGTTCAGGATGACAAGATTTAAACACGCGCCGGTAACGCCATAGACTCCAACGCATGCATCGGTTTAATCGTACTCCATTGTTTACATCCCGGACATTGCCAATGTAAAGATTTGCCTGAAAATCCACAAGATTCACATTGGTAATCTGGCTTATCCGTTAATAATTTTTTGGTGAGATTCTGTAAAATAATTAAATCTTCACGCGCTTGGCCTTTTGTATTGGAAAGGTAAAAATGAATAAATTGATGTAATCCATGAATAGAGGGGTAACGACGAACATAATCCGCAACAAAAGTACTCGCGGTTTTATCTCCTTTCCAGCGTTGCAGATGATCCGATAATAATAAAACCGCAGGCACATGAGGATATTCTTCGAACAAATGCGTAATATATTCAATCATTTTATCTTCTTGTTTCAACGCTTCGAAACAAGAAGCTAATAATATCAGTGATTCTGAAATATAATCTGCGTCTTGCTTTTTAATATTTTGTAAACTGCGTAATGCAACTTTAAAATCACCTTTTTTCATTTCAGCTTCAGCATGCAACAAACTTGCTCGCACGCAATTTTTATCTGCATATAACGCATTTTTAATATGCTGATGACCTTCTTCATATTGGTCTTTGACATAAACCTCTTTTGCTTGCTCACAATGATAATGCGCAATGATGGGCTGCATATTTTTTTTAGTAACGGTTTCTAATTTTGTTGCAATCTGAATGGCATTTTTCCAATCTTTTTCTTGTTGATAAATATCTAACAATGCGCGTAAAGCAGGAATAGCGTATTCTTTCACTCCCATCACTTCAATAAAAATACGTTCCGCACGATCTAGCACGCCAGCGCTTAAGTAGTCTTGACCTAATTCAAATAAGGATTGATCACGATAAATTTTGTCTAATTGCGGGCGTGCAATGAGATTTTGATGAATGCGAATAGCACGATCTACTTCGCCACGACGACGAAATAACTTTCCGACTGCCAAGTGCGTTTCGACAGTATTACTATCGACTTCTAACATTTTAATAAAAACATCTACAGCTTTATCAGGTTCTTCATTTAATAAATAATTTAAACCTACTAAATAATCGCGAGGAAGATGGGACGTTTTTTTTTGCGGCTGATGGCGAGCATGATAACCTAAATACCAGGCAGCTCCCAAGCTTAAAAAAAACAAAATGAATCCCAAAATTACCATTAATGTCTATCCTGTAAGGGAATGGCACGTAAATTTTCAATTTCCTTTTCAGCGACTTTCAGTTGGTGATTCAAACGATAGTTGACTAGTTTGGTTTTGAAAAAAATCCAAAGCCCAACACCTAAACCTATAACACTTCCGCTGATAAAAGATAATACAAGCAAAAGAGAGAGTGGTAAAGACTGTTCACCTAAATAATAATTAATTTTAACCGGATCATGATTTAACGCAGCAAATGTGATGCCAAGAATAATAACAATAATGAAAAATAAATAAGTGAAAATTCGCATGTGGACTCCTGTCTTTAAGTTGGTGTGTTAAACACTTCGCTATAGTAAGAGAATATTTAAAAACCCTCATCCGCCCTACGGGCACCTTCTCCCACAAGTGGGAGAAGGGAACTTTTATTTCCCCTCTCCCATTTATGGGAGAGGGATTGGGGTGAGGGTTTTTACTATCCCTCGCCTTCCGTCACCATCTTCGCTTTCAACAAATCACCTAAAGTGGTTTTTAATGGACCGTCAGAAGATTTATCCTTTTTCTTCGCCGCAGTTGTCGCTTTTGGTTTCTTTGGTGTTTGCCCGTCTTTTGATTTCATCGATAAAGTAATGGTATGTGTTTTACGGTCTGTACCGATAATTTTCGCCTCTACCATTTCGCCTACGGTCAAACGGGTACGAGCATCTTCCACTTTTTCATTGGAAATTTCAGAAGCACGTAAGTTACCCATTACATTTTCAGCGAGTTCAATTGTCGCCGATTTTGCATCGACTTCAACGACTTTACCCGACACAACACTACCTTTTTCATGTTCATTTAAGTAATTGGCGATTGGATCATTCGCTAATTGCTTCAAGCCCAATGAAATACGTTCACGTTCAGCATCAATCGCTAAGATCACAGTTTCGAGTTCGTCGCCTTTTTGATACTTACGAATCGCTTCTTCTGCCGCTGGCTCATTCCAAGAAATATCAGACAAATGAATCAACCCATCAATACCGCCTTCTAAACCAATGAAGATACCGAAATCAGTGATGGATTTAATTTTGCCGCTGATCTTATCACCTTTTTGGTGATTTGCTGCAAATTGTTCCCATGGATTAACAGTACATTGTTTGAGGCCGAGGGAGATACGACGTCTTTCGCCATCGATATCTAATACAATCACTTCCACTTCTTGACCTAAATGTACGACTTTATTTGGGTTAACATTTTTGTTGGTCCAATCCATTTCGGATACGTGCACCAACCCTTCAATGCCTTCTTCGATTTCAACAAAGCAACCGTAATCAGTAATGTTGGTCACACGACCGCGTAAACGTTGGCCGATAGGATAACGATTGGTAATATCTGCCCATGGATCATCACCCAATTGTTTCAAGCCGAGTGATACACGTGCATTGTCGCGATCGAATTTTAAGATTTTTACTTTAATTTCGTCGCCAATGGATAAAATTTCGCTTGGGTGCTTGATGCGTTTCCATGACATATCGGTAATATGTAATAAACCATCGACGCCGCCCAAATCAATAAATGCGCCGTAATCGGTGAGGTTTTTGACAACACCTTTAATTTCGTCGCCTTCATGCAGATTGCCTAAGAGTGCTTCGCGTTCTACGCTATTTTCAGCTTCCATCGCGGAACGGCGGGAAACAACAATATTGTTACGTTTTGCATCAATTTTAATAACTTTGAAATCAAACTCTTTACCTTCCAACGATTCAGGATCACGGACAGGTTTAACATCGACCAAAGAGCCGGGCAAGAATGCGCGGATTTTGTTAATTTCAACAGTGAAACCACCTTTCACGCGGCCTTGAATCACACCACGAACGGTTTCTTTGTTTTGGTAAGCTTGTTCTAATGCTGCCCAGGATTCGAGACGTTTCGCGCGCTCGCGTGATAGACGCGTAATACCAAAACCATCTTCCACTGCGTCAAGGGCCACTCTGACTTCATCGCCAACAGCAACTTCGAGGTTGCCACGTTCATCCATAAATTGTTCAATGGGAATAGAAGATTCTGATTTTAGACCCGCACTGACCACGACATCTTTTGAGTTAATTTTTACCACTCTACCGGTAACAACGGTACCTGGGGTCATAGGGGTTTGAGTCAAACTTTCTTCAAATAACTGCGCAAAACTTTCGATCATACTTTTTCCTAGATCTTTTGGATCTTTACCACGGTTAGTTAATAAAAGTAGCAAATACGCTACGCCAATTTACATTTTCGCACCAGGACCATGACGCTTTCGACCACTTCTTCAATCGAAAGATGATCGGTATGGATAGAAACCGCATCATCCGCTGGCCTTAAAGGTGCATGTGCTCGGGCTTGATCACGTTGATCGCGCTCACGGAGCTCGAAAATAAGGTCGCTTAAGTTAGCATGAATGCCCAATTCCTTCAACTGATTATAGCGACGTTTGGCACGTTCTTCGGGGCTTGCCAATAAGAAAATCTTGAGTTCCGCATCGGGAAAAACAACCGTTCCCATATCTCGGCCATCCGTAACAAGGCCTGGGGGCTGTCTAAAAGCACGCTGTCTTTCTAGTAATGCCGCACGAACCTCGGGAAAAGCGCCTACTTTTGAAGCCGCATTGCCCATTTTTTCGGTTCGAATAAGAGAACTCACGTCCTCATCCTCAAAAATCACCTGCGGAGGGTCGGAAAGACTAGGCGCGCGAAAAACGATATCTAAATCATTCGCAACATCAGCGAGCTTTGTCGCATCGTCTAACGAAACGGCATGTTTTAGAGCGGCGTACGCGAGAACACGATATAAAACACCACTATCCAACAATCCCCAGCCTAATTTTTTTGCAATTCGATGTGTTACCACTCCCTTGCCGGTTCCACTTGCACCATCAATGGTGATCACGGGGCTTCGTGTCATCACCTAATTCTCCGTTCAAAGTAGCGACTTTTTCTAAGCCGACTAATATTTCTTCATTTGTTAAATTAATTAATCTAACGCCTTGGGTATTACGACCAATGGTGGAAATTTCCTCAACTGGCATACGAACCAAAGTTCCTTTGTTGCTGATCAACATGATTTCGTTTTCTGTTTTCACTTGGATCGCTCCAATCACACCGCCGTTCCGCTCATTAACTTGGATGGAAATGACGCCTTGTCCACCACGGCCGGTTTGTCGATATTCATCAATCGCCGTGCGTTTGCCGTAACCTTTTTCGGTGGCCGTTAAAATGTCACCTTCTTTAGAGACCACGATGAGTGACATCGCGCGATCATCTTTTTGTAATTTAACGCCACGAACACCGCGCGCCGCTCTTCCCATGGCACGCACATCTTCTTCAGAGAAACGAATCGCTTTGCCAGAATAAGTAAATAACATGACATCTTGTTGGCCATTCGTGATATCTACACCGATTAAACGATCATTTTCCAACAATTCAATCGCGATAATCCCAGAAGAACGCGGACGTGAAAATTCAGTTAATTCCACTTTTTTAACCGTGCCACGCGCCGTCGCCATGAAAATATATTGGTGATCTTCGTATACACGAATGGGTAGAATCGCACTGATTTTTTCACCTTCGACTAACGGCAATAAATTAACCATCGGTCTACCGCGAGCATTACGGCTAGCTTGCGGTAATTGATAAACCTTCAACCAATACACTTTGCCGTGATTCGAGAAACATAAAATAGTATCGTGCATGCTTGCGACAAGTACACGCTCAATAAAATCTTCTTCTTTCACATTTGTCGCAGATTTACCCTTGCCACCGCGATGCTGCGATTGATAGATAGCAACAGGTTGTGATTTTGCATAACCTTCATGTGATAACGTAACCACGACGGTTTCGTCGGGCACTAAATCTTCTAAACAAAAATCCCCTTCGCTTTCTACAATCTGCGTTCTTCTTTCATCGCCAAATTGGGTCTTAATCGCGATTAATTCGTCTTGAATGACTTGTAATAATCGGGCCGGATTCGCGAGAATTGCTTCTAATTCTCCAATAAGAATCGTTAAGGATTCGTGTTCTTTCACAATTTTATCTTGCTCTAAACCGGTTAAACGATGCAATCGCATGTCAAGAATCGACTGCGCTTGCTCTCCTGATAAATGGTAACCATCATCACTTAAGCCGTAATGCACTTCGGCCGAAATACGCGATAAAATCGTAATAATATTCGCAGGTGCCCAGACACGTTTCATTAATTGTGTTTTGGCTTCATTGGGATCTTTCGCCGCTTTAATCAGAACAATCATTTCATCAATATTAGAAAGTGCAATCGCAAATCCTTCTAATATATGTGCACGATCTCTCGCTTTCTGCAAATCAAAAGTACTACGACGTGTGACCACTTCACGGCGATGACGTAAAAATGCTGAAAGTAACTGCGTAATATTCAATACTTTGGGTTGGCCATCAACTAATGCCACCATGTTGATACCAAATACACTTTGGAGAGAAGTATGGACGTACAAATTATTTAGCATGACATCTACATTTTCACCGCGTCGGAGTTCAATCACGATACGCATACCTTGCTTATCTGATTCATCTCGTAGCGCGGAAATTCCTTCGATTTTTTTCTCTTTCACTAATTCGGCAATACGCTCAATTAATCGTGCCTTATTCACTTGATAAGGCAATTCTGTCACGATGATTTTTTCTTTATTGTGTTTTTCATCGGTTTCGATATGTGATTTTGCACGAACATAAATTCGGCCACGACCGGTACGATAAGCTTCAACAATGCCGCCACGACCATGAATAATACCTCCCGTTGGAAAGTCAGGGCCGGGAATAATTTGTAACACTTCTTCGACACTTAATTCAGGTTTTGCAATCATCGCAATACAAGCATCGATGACTTCCGTCAAATTATGGGTGGGAATATTTGTCGCCATCCCGACCGCGATCCCTGAAGATCCGTTCACTAAAAGATTGGGGACTTGCGTCGGCATCACCGTCGGAACCATTTCGGTTTCGTCATAGTTTGGAACGAAATCGACGGTTTCTTTTTCTAAATCGGAAAGCAAAGTATGCCCAAACCGAGACATACGCACCTCGGTATAACGCATCGCGGCTGGCGCATCTCCGTCTACCGAACCAAAATTACCTTGCCCATCCACCAACATATAACGCATCGAAAAGAACTGCGCCATGCGAACAATAGTGTCATAGACAGCAGATTCGCCATGGGGATGATATTTACCGATGACGTCACCGACGACGCGAGCCGATTTTTTATAAGGTTTATTCCAGTCATTATTAAGCTCATGCATCGCAAACAAAACACGACGATGCACGGGTTTTAAGCCATCACGTACATCTGGTAAGGCACGACCTACAATTACGCTCATCGCGTAATCCAGATAGGATTGTTTTAACTCTTCTTCGAGACTTACTTTCTCAATTTCTTTTGCAAATGGAGTTTCCATAGGTCATTTTCATTCACTGTGTCATTAATGAGTGTCTTGTTACGAGACACGATTTTTTTTAAGAAAATCGTGAATCAGAAATTATCTGTACATAACATGATTAAGGGAGAAATATTACCATAATTTGGCGTGTAGAAACAGTAAATCCATCTTGAAATCTGAAGAAAATGCCCTATGAAAGGCATTTTATTACTAACTCAACTCCAATCTGGAAAGTGGCTTTTCGCCTACAATACAGGTAACTAAATTTTCAAGTATTTTTATGTTTAACTCGAAGTTTTGTGTGTACAAATATCCACATATTATAGGGTCATAACAATGCTTTTTTTTGTCGGATTCGAGACGTAATTTTATCTCTTCTTGTATTTTCAGTAAAAAATCCTTGTAAAAACTTGTCGTCACCCCTACTTTTCCAGATTCCATTTCTAATTGATGCTTACTTTCCTTAAGAAGTACCTCTTTTGGATATTTTATTTTAAATTTTTCAATTAAATCCACGAATGTTTTCACAATATCCTTAGCATCATTTTGTTGAATATCCTGCTTAAAGCGAAGGTATACATCTTGGAAAATGTGATCTTTTGAACTTTCTCGAAATAGCTTTTCATATTCGGTGCTAAGGGTGATGAAGTTTTTCCCCCAGAACCCTTTTTTTGCACTGGGAGTACCACTAAGGGATTTAGGGGTGCTGGCCCAGGAGGGAGAATTGGGTAAAAATGAACCAGATATGGGTGTTTCAAGGACAGACCCCGGTGAGCTAAAACCAGAACCCGAAGAATCAAGGCTCGATTCCGAAGGACTATTAAATGAAATTTTTCTTCCGAATGTTAACGATAATCTCGAAAGTGATGATTTTCTAGTGGCTTTGGTACCAAAATATTTTTCAACAATCTTATCCAATCGTTCTGATAAATGTTTATTGGCTTCCAAATAGTGATTTTTCATTGGATCAATGGTTTCTTTTTTAAATTTTGTAATATTCGACAATCCTCCTTCGAGTGATTGCGCTAGGCTTAAAGCACCAATAAGCGCTTTTTCAAAGGCATAGAGCACTACCATATCTTTGTGTTCTGTAACAAATTTAATTGCTTCTTTAACATTCACCTTTTCTCGCAATTTTTTCATCTCAAATGATACGTCTTTATAATCTATGTACTGTTTTTTAAATTCATGAAACCAATAATCACAAATTTCTTGGAATTCTATTGTTTCTGCCAGGATTAAATTTTTTTCGGCGTTATTTAAGCTTGCGGCAATTTGATTACATCGAAAAGCTGCTACCTCTTGGTAATCTTTATCCCTTGTCTCTAAAATACCTTCCAACAAATTTTCATATAATGGTTTTATTTTTTTTGCTTTGTCGTTGGGGGATAATTTATTTTCTTCACTGAATATTGATTCTACTTTCAATAATGTACTTTCAAGATTTTTACTATCTAATAAATCGATGGTTGCTTTTTGTCGTATATGTCTATTTTTTTTAGGAAACATTTTTTAAAAACCCTTTTTATTATTTTTATAGAGGGGTTTTATTATATTCTAAAATCAAATTAATTTGGGTTTGTTGCGAAATTAATTAAAAGTCCTTGTCATGCCAGCATGCTTTGATGCCACCTTTAAGCATGCTGGCAGGCATCCAAAAGGTTTCGTTGAATGCCGACTGGATGCCAGCTAAAAGCATGCTGGCATGACAGATTTTTTATCGAACTTTTTCTACTTCTTCACGTTTTCGCAATTCGCGTCGAGAAATTTTGCCGACATTCGTCTTGGGAAGCTCAGTACAAAATTCAATAAATTTTGGTATTTTGTAACCTGTCATATTTTCACGAGAAAATTTCAACACGTCTTCTTTGGTTAAATCGGGATTTTTTTTCACGATAAAAGCTTTGACGATTTCTCCTGAATTTTCGTCCGGCACTCCAATGATCGCCACTTCTAAAATACCTGGCATACGCATCAAGGTATCTTCAATTTCATTAGGGTACACATTAAATCCAGACACTAAAATCATATCTTTTTTACGTTCAATGATACGCACATAACCTTGATCATTCAGCAGCGCAATGTCACCGGTTAACAGCCAACCATCTTTGGTTAAAACCTTGTCGGTTTCACTTGGATTATTCCAATAACCTTTCATCACTTGCGGGCCTTTCACTGCTAACTCACCCGGTTTATTCGGAGGTAATTCTTCATAGGCGTCATTCAAAATTCTAACGTCGGTTGAAGAAACCGGTAAACCCACGGTACCGTTGTAATTTTTTAAATCTGGTGGATTAATGCAAACACAAGGTGAGGTTTCGGTTAAACCATAGGCCTCTAAAATGGGTTTTCCTGTTATCTTTTGCCAACGATCAGCGACCGCGCGTTGCACCGCCATTCCACCACCCAAACTTACTTTTAAGCGTCTAAAATCAAGCTTTGCAAAATCAGCACGATTCAGTAATGCATGAAATAGCGTATTAACACCCGTGATAACAGTGAATTGGAATTTACTCATTTCTTTGACAAAATGCGCGACATCTCGCGGATTGGTAATCAGAATATTTAATCCGCCAATTTTAGGAATAAATAAGCAATTCGCGAGCAAAGAAAATATATGATAAAGCGGTAAAGCCGTAACAATAATTTCTTGGCCCATTTGAAAATCTTGGTTAAACCACGCTTCTGCTTGCAATGCATTCGCAATAATATTTCGATGCGTTAACATTGCGCCTTTCGCGATTCCAGTCGTACCGCCCGTATATTGAAGAAACGCGATATCAGAAGAATTAATTTCTATTTTTGGCAATTGATAATTTTTGCCCTGATGTAATGCATCACGAAATGAAATAAGATTTTTTATTCCTACCTTTGGAATTTGTTTTTGAATATATTTCAATACAAATTGCATGATCCAGGCTTTATAGCGAGGAAATAAATCACCTATTTCTGTCACAATAATGTTTTTAAGCGACACTTGTGGTAATGCTTTTTCAACCGTGTCGGCAAAATGAGAAAGTACGATAATGGTATCGACCTTAGCATCATTTAACTGATGAATTAATTCAGGTGCGGTATAAAGCGGATTCACATTGACGACAATTAAACCTGCACGCAAGGCCCCGTACAATGCTACGGGATATTGCAAAATATTCGGTAGCATTAAAGCAATTCGATCGCCTTTTTTTAAACGTAACACTTGTAATAAATAGGTCGCAAATAATTTGGAATACTTATCTAATTGTTTAAATGACATCGTCACGCCAAAATTATAAAAAGCAGGCCGTGAACTAAACTCAGAAAAGCTTTGTTCCATCATGTCAACAATAGATGCATATTTATCGGGATTAATCTCGAAGGGAATCCCTTTTGGATAACTTTTAAGCCAAAATTTTTCCACGGAGTTGCTTCCTTACACTTTGGTCGGGACGGCCGGATTTGAACCGGCGACCACTTGCACCCCATGCAAGTACGCTACCAGGCTGCGCTACGCCCCGATGACATTACCATTCTACTAGGATGGGCATCCTAGCGAATGGTAAATAAACCTTAGTCTTTTACAATTTTATTAAAATTGTAAATAGATTTTACATTTAAAAAAGTTTATTTGATTACGATTGAAATCATTTACGTGATTATGACTTCTTCCATCTTCAATTTTTGTAAAACATTTTCTAAATCTGTAATAATTTTTTGTAACACAATTTCTTTTTTTAATTCTTTATTTGCTTCCCCTGGATGCAAAAGTTGTGCTCTCGCACCTTCGATCGTAAACCCATCATCATACAGCAAACGACGTATTTGTCGAATCATCATTAAATCATTTAATTGATAATAACGACGATTACCACGGCGTTTCGTTGGTTTTAATCGTGGAAACTCTTGTTCCCAATATCGTAAAACATGTGGTTTTACACCACAGAGATAACTTGTTTCACCAATCGTAAAATAACGTTTATCCGGTATCGGCGGTAAACGATCTTTACTCTTCGTCGACTCGTTTATCGTCATGCGCATTCTTCCCTGCATAAACTTCAACACGCGCTCTTAACTTCTGACCACTACGAAAAGTCACTACCCTTCTCGCAGAAACAGGAATCATTTCACCTGTTTTGGGATTCCTTCCCGGTCGTTCATTCTTATCGTGCAATTCAAAATTGCCAAAACCTGAAATTTTTACTTGTTGACCTTTCGCTAATGCATCACAAATTTGTTGAAAAAATAACTCAACAATTTCTTTTGCTTCACGTTTCGTCAACCCAATAGTATCAAATAAACGGCTTGCGATATCTGCTTTTGTCAGTGCCATGCTTAGCCCCTTAATAAAGCCGCGAACTTTTGTTTAAGTGTCAGTACAATTCGTTCAACAATATCCGTCACTTCTTCATCAACTAATGTGCGTGAATTATGCTGCAAGGTCAAAGCCAAAGCAATACTTTTACGCTGCGTTGATTCAGCATTGTTTTGTTGATAAACATCGAACACAACAACGTCTTTCAACAATTCTCCACCCACATCATATATTGTATCCTGAATTGATTGTGATGGTACAGTTTGATCGACGAAAATCGCAATATCTCTTCGAATCTCGGGGAATTTTGAAATTTCTTTATGCTGTAAATTGCTTTTTTTTGCAAATAAGTCTAATAATAATTCAAATATAAAAACCTGATCGGGCAAATCAAGCGCACGACTTAACTCAGGGTGGATCGCCCCAAAGATACCCACCGATCTATCCCCGCAGTAAATTTCTGCCGATTGCCCAGGATGCAGAACGGGATGTTGGATATTTTTAAAATGAAACGCCTTTTTCATTTTTCCTAATTGTAAAATGTTTTCGATATCCCCTTTTACATCAAAAAAATCGACAGGCCTTTCTTTATGGCCCCACTGCAAAGAATAAATAGATCCACTCACTAGACCACTGAGGACATTTTCTTGCCTGTCATTAATAAACCGTAGGCCAGTTTCAAAAATACGAACGCGATGTTGCTGGCGATTTTGATTATAAAGCAATGTTTGAATGAGGCCCGGCCAAAGATTGGTGCGCATCACATTCATTTCAGCAGTGATAGGGTTCACGAGTTCTTTCGGAATATGGTGTGGATCGAGAAGATTTTGTAATTTTTTATCGACAAAACTATAGGTAATAACCTCGTGATATCCCAAATGTATTAACGCGCGTCTTAAATCGGATAAATGTAATGCATCATCTTTTTTTACATTCATGGTTAAAACACTACTCGCTTTTTTAGAAGGAAGTTTGTCATAGCCATACAAACGAATGACTTCCTCAATCAAATCCTCTTCTAACGTAATATCTGAACGTCTCGCAGGAACTTCTACTTGCCAACCTGTTGCGTTTTTTTGAGGGTGAAAACCCAATGCGGTCAAAATCGATTCCACATCCTGATTCGGAATGTGCAATCCTAAAAGCTGACTCATTCTCGCTTCACGTAGTGGGATTTTTTTGGGTCCGGGTAAATCTTTTTCATGCGTAACGTCAATAAGAGGTCCAGGCTCACCCCCAACAATTTCTAATAATAATTGCGTCGCGCGCTCAATCGCTTTGGCCTGAAGCAAAGGATCTATTCCCCGCTCAAAACGAAAAGAAGATTCCGATTGCAAAATATAACGACGACAAGAACGCGCCACACTTTCCGGAGAAAAATAAGCACTTTCTAAAAAAATATCTTTCGTGAGTAAAGTCACGCCGGAATCCAATCCGCCCATCACGCCTGCGATCGCAAGCGGTTTTTTCTTGTCAGCAATGACCAAGGTTTCTGAATGTAATTTGCAAGTTTGGCCATCCAACAATGTCAATTCTTCATTTTCATTAGCGTGACGCACGCGAATTTCATCAATGATTTCTTGCAAATCAAACGCGTGCATTGGCTGACCGATTTCTAACATCACGTAATTCATGACATCTACGATAGGATTGATGCAACGAATCCCGCTACGACGCAATCTTTCTTGCATTTGAATAGGAGTAATGGCGGAAGCATTGACGTTTTTGATGATTCTTCCTACATATCTTGGACATTCTTTCGGTAAATCAATATGTACTGATAATGAATCTTGGATAGTGGATTTGATTGAAGGATAATCGTTTGATGGATTTTTAGTTGACGTTAACGCAGAAATTTCTTCTGCCAACCCCTTCACGCTTAAACAATCGCCACGATTGGGAGTAATTGCGATATCTATTACTTCATCATCACAACCTAAATAATCCCACACATTCGTACCAATCGGCGCATTGTTGGGTAGTTCGATAATACCTTTACCCTCATCAGACATACCAAGTTCTTTCGCTGAACATAACATGCCATTCGACACCACATTTCGAATTTTGCTTTGCTTAATATTAATATCGTTGGGAAGCTTGGCACCGGGTAATGCCGCAGCGACTTTTAACCCTTGCCTCACGTTTTCTGCACCGCACACAATGGTATACGGTTCTGGTTGACCTACATTGACTTGGCAAACACGCAGTCTGTCAGCGTCAGGATGTTTTTCAACATGGAGAACTTCGCCCACGACCACATGGGTAAATTTTTCGGCGACATTGGTCCTTGCCTCGACTTCTAATCCTGCCATCGTAAGCTTTGCACTTAATTCATTATCCAAAATTTTTGGATTAACCCACTGACGAAGCCATTGCGTACTTATTTTCATATTAAAATTGCCTTAAAAAACGCAAATCATTCTCGAATAAAGCACGTAAATCCGAAATGCCATATCTCAATAATGCGAGACGATCAAGACCACAACCAAAAGCCCAACCCGTATATTTTTCACTATCAATGTTCACGAATTTAAAAACGTTCGGATGCACCATGCCACATCCTAATACTTCTAGCCACCCAGTATTTTTACAAATACGACAGCCTTTACTTTTACAATTCAAACAGCCGATATCAACCTCAGCCGAAGGTTCCGTAAATGGAAAATAAGAAGGTCTGAAACGAATCGGGATATCTTTTGCAAAAAAAGCTTGTAAAAATTGCGTAAGAATACTTTTTAGATCAGCAAAACTGACATCTTGATCCACCATTAATCCTTCGACTTGATGGAACATGGGTGTATGCGTAATATCAAAATCGCGCCGATAAACACGGCCCATTGCGATCATACGAAGCGGTGGAGTGCTTTCCTCCATCACATGAATTTGCACTGGAGACATTTGCGATCGTAAAAGCGTATTATCTGAAAAATAATAGGTGTCTTGCATCGCACGTGCAGGATGTAACAAAGGAATATTTAAGGCCTCAAAATTATAATAATCGGTTTCAATTTCAGGCCCATCCATAATGCTGAAACCCATTTCAGAAAATAAGGATTCGATACGCTCACGCGTTTCGGTCACTGGATGGAGGGTACCTAACGATTGTTGACGGCCGGGTAAAGTAATATCAATGGTTTCTTTTGCAAGTTTTCTTTCGATTTCTACTTTTTGCAGCATCATCACTTGCTGATCAATCAATGCTTCGATTTCTCGTTTCGCCAGATTGACTTTTTGACCCATTATCGGACGTTGATCGGTTGGTAACTGACCAAGGGTTTTTAGGAATTCCGTCAGTTGACCTTTTTTACCTAAATAGTGAACGCGAAAGTGTTCGAGATTTTTTAAATCTTCGGCATTTTTAATTTCACTGATGGCTTGTTGCAGTAATTGTTCTAGGTTTGACATAGTCATCCTATTATTTAGAATGTGAGGTTATGTCGTGACTATTGCGAATTAGATATAAGTCGTCATCAATCTTTGTCATACGCATACTTTGATGCCACCTTTAAGCATGCTGGCATGACAAAAGTTGATGACGGTGCATTTCGCAACCTAAGCAGCCAGCTTCGCTTTCACTTGCTCTGCGATAGCCGCAAACCCTGCTCGATCACGTACTGCAATATCTGCCAATACTTTTCGATCGATATTAATTTCAGCTATCTTTAATCCATTGATAAACGTGCTGTAAGACAAACCATGTTCTCTTGCAGCAGCATTAATACGGACAATCCATAATGCACGAAATTCACGACGGCGTGCACGACGATCACGATAAGCATATTGACCTGCTTTAATGACCGCTTGATTCGCAACACGAAAAACTCGGCTACGCGCGCCATAATAACCTTTTGCTTTATCGAGGACTTTTTTGTGTCTCGCTCTTGCAGTGACACCTCTTTTAACTCTTGGCATGATTCACCCCTTTCACAACATAAGTCATCGATTGACTCGATTTATCTTTAGCACGATAGTGCCGTCTTCTCTTTGCAGCTTTTTTGGTTGCGTATGGCAACATTCGACTTACCGATTTTAAATCGGACTCATCAACCTGCACATTAGCACGTAACTTACGTTTAAGCTTCGTTGCTTTCTTGGTGAGAATATGGTTGCGAAAAGAACGTCGGCACTTAAAGCCACTGGCTGTCGCGCGAAATCGTTTTGCCGCACCACGATTGGTTTTTAACTTAGGCATTTTTAACACTCCGGTTTAACTTAAACCTCCACAAATGGGAGGCGGAGAGCAGAATAAGGTGGGTATCTAGACTGCAACGTTCCTTCCTGGATCATGCAATCATCTAAATGCCCACCTCTTCCTACTCTCCTTAACTTTGCCCTAATACATTATTTCATGCATAGGGAGATTATTTTTGCTTCTTTGGTCCAATGACCATAATCATTTGTCGGCCTTCCATCTTAGGCCTTTGTTCAACCAGGCCATGCTCCTCAAGATCTTTAATAATCCGCTCCATGAGTTGCATACCAAGTTCGGGGTGAGTCATTTCACGCCCTCGGAAGCGTAAAGTAATTTTCGCTTTATCTCCGTTTGCTAAGAAACGTGTGATATTACGCAATTTTACTTGGTAATCTGCTTCCTCCGTTACCGGTCTAAATTTGACTTCCTTCAGTTGAATCTGCTTTTGTTTCTTCTTAGCGGCCGCCTTGCGCTTATTCTGCTGGTAGGTAAACTTGCCAAAATTCATAATACGGCAAACCGGCGGTTTCGCATCAGGAGATACTTCCACCAAGTCCAGCATCGCTTCTTCACTCAAGCGACGTGCCTCACTTGTGGGTACAACCCCTAACTGATTTCCTTCAGCATCAATCAAACGGACTTCTGGAACTCGAATTTCCTCATTAATCCGTGGTTTTTTTTCAGCGCTAATTTCTCTTCTCCTCAAAGTCAATTCGACCCTTTTTCGCAATTGCTTCGTTCAAAAGATCGAGGCACTTATCAAATGATAAACTACCCAAATCTACACCCTGTTGTGTTCGAACCGAAACAGTGCGGGTCTCCACTTCACGATCCCCTACAACTAATAAGTAAGGCACATATTGTAAAGTGTGTTCGCGGATTTTAAAGCCGATTTTCTCATTTCTCAAGTCCGATTTTGCTCTAATGCCCTGTTTTTTCAAGAAACTGGTAATTTCTTTGGCATATTCCTCCTGTCGTTCAGTAATATTCATGACAACAGCTTGAATCGGCGCGAGCCATACGGGGAATTTCCCAGCATAATGCTCAATCAACATGCCAATAAAACGCTCTAGAGTACCAATAATCGCACGGTGAAGCATGACAGGCACTTTTTTGCTGCTATCTTCCGCAATATAATAAGCGCCTAAACGATCGGGCTGCGAATAATCGAGCTGTAGTGTACCACATTGCCAGGTTCTTCCCAAACTATCTCTCAAGTGAAATTCAACTTTTGGGCCATAAAAAGCCCCCTCACCCGCACTAATATTAAATTGAAGCCCTGCTTCTTGTAAGGACTTGGCCAAAGCCTCTTCTGCATGATCCCATTGTGCGTCTGACCCAATTCTTTTATCAGGTCTTGTCGCAAGCTTGACTAAAATGTCATTAAATCCAAAATCACGATATACATTAATGACTAATTGGATAATTTTAAACGATTCGGCTTGAATTTGTTCTTCCATGCAAAAAACATGGGCGTCATCTTGCACCATCTGACGAACGCGCATTAAACCATGCATTGCACCTGATAATTCATTTCGATGACAACAACCAAATTCGGCCAACCGAATAGGTAAATCCCGATAACTACGAAGTCCTTGTTTAAAAACTTGAACATGACAAGGACAGTTCATCGGTTTTAAAGCATACTGTCTTTCATCATCCGTTTTTACCGTAAACATTTCTTCGCCGAACATGTCCCAATGCCCGGACTTACGCCATAAATCTAAATCGACTAATTGGGGCGTCTGAATTTCTTCATAGTCATTATCTACCAGCATTTTACTGATATATTGTTTAATTTGAGTGTAAATCGCCCAACCATTCGCATGCCAAAAAACCATGCCGGGCGCTTCTTCTTGCATATGAAATAAATCGAGATGCTTGCCAATCTTACGATGGTCGCGTTTTTCAGCTTCTTCTAGTTGATGCAAATAAGCGTCTAGGGATTTTTTATCCCCCCAAGCCGTACCATAAATCCGTTGTAACATTTCATTATTAGGGTCGCCTCGCCAATAAGCGCCCGCAAGCTTAGTCAACTTAAATGCTTTCAATTTCCCCGTACTTGGTACGTGAGGACCACGGCATAAATCGACAAAATCACCCTGCTTATAAATGGTCAGGGTTTCGGTCGCAGGAATATCGGCAATAATTTTAGCTTTATACGCTTCGCCTAAACTCGTGAAAAAATCAATGGCCTGATCACGGGAAATAACTTCGTGAGAAATTGCCAAATCGGATTTCGCAATTTCATACATCTTTTCTTCGATACGAACTAAATCTTCCGGTGTAAAAGAACGTTCGTATGCAAAATCATAATAAAAACCATTTTCGATCACAGGACCAATAGTCACCTGCGCAGAAGGAAATAAAGATTTAACAGCTTGCGCTAATAAATGCGCAGCCGAATGACGAATGACTTCTAATCCTTCTTTGTCTTTGTCCGTCACAATGGAAACCACAGCATCATTCGCAATAAGAAATGACGTATCGACCAACTTGCCATCAACAATCCCAGCAAGAGCCGCTTTTAAAAGACCTGGTCCAATACTTGCAGCAACTTCCGCTATTGTCACAGGGTTCGCAAATTGTCTTTGACTCCCATCCGGCAGAGTAATGACTGGCATAATTATTTCCGAAGATATTCGATTATTATTGGTAGGCACGAGTGGGATCGAACCACCGACCACCACCATGTCAAGGTGGTGCTCTACCACTGAGCTACGTGCCTTCTATACATTCAAGGGGGCTTAAGATAACATCCATTAAATACTAGTGCAATAGTGTTATGAGAATTGTCTCAAAAGGAGAAAAAATAATGGAAAATTTTTTACAATTGCTGGCACATTATTTAATTGGATTTTATTTTATATTTTTTGGTTTCTGGAACATTTATCATTGGACACCTATCACTGAAGTCATGATCAAAAGAAATTTACCCTCTCCGTTTTTTTTGTTATCCATTGCCATCGGTATACAAATCATTGCGGGTTTTATGATTATGAGTAATACATGGATCATGCTGGCAAGCATCGTATTAATTTTCTTTACATTTTTTATTGTTTTTCTTTTGCATCCTTTTTGGCATTTTACGGGTGAGCTTCGTAAACAACACATGGCGTTATTTGTCACCAATCTTACCGTGACATTAGGTGCTTTATTGTTATTAACGACCGCGTCGAAACCACTGATAAGCTAAAAAACTTGCCACACATAAAGCCCCTCCCGCCACACCCAAAGAATGACGATTAAAAAAAGAATGTGGCGGATTTTTAAGGACATTTGGCTGTGATACTTTTTCTTCAAGCCATTCTTGTTTTTCAATTAAAGATAAGGCCGATTCTCCAAGCTGATTCTCGAAACTTAAATTCGGTTTTTTTTCCGCAATCGCCTTTATACTCACCGCATCGTTTAATTTGATCGCAAGCATAAGCGGTGTTTCCCCTAATTTATCGGCGACATTGACATCCGCGTTATATTCTAAAAGCATCAGAACATAGCGATGTTTCCTCATAAAAACTGCGGTATGCAATAAATAATTTCCCAGATTATCTGGAATATTAGGATTGGCACCATTTCTTAAAAATATTTCGAAACTATTAAAATCATCATTAAACAATGCCATTTCTAAATAATTATCTTTGTTCAAATCAGGCTTTTGTTCTAATAAATTTTCTAAACATGCGTGTTTTTTCAATCTTAAAGCAAGCTTCAAAAGATAATCAAAATTCTTTGGTGTACTTCGCAGAAGCAAGTTTTTTAAAGTGATCGTTTTATTAAAAACAATAGGGGTAATAAATGGATTATCGGAAAAATTCATCTCATAAATGGTTTGATTATTGTAATTTCTTATACTGGTATCCGCTTTGTATAAAAGTAATATGTCAATCGCTGCAAAATTACGCTGAAAACGCGCTTGCATCAGTGGAGTCCAGCCAAAATCATTTTGCACATTCGGGTTAGCACCTGCTTTTAATAATAATTTCAGCATGTCATGATAACCATAAAATATGGCGAGAAACAAAGCGGTTTTTCCTTCAAAATTTTTAAGATCAATCAGTTTTCTTTGATCAGGATCATCCAGTAGAAATAAAAGCGTTTCTTTCTTATTTTTAATTACTGCCTTCATGAGAAGGGTCAATCCTTCATCTCGGGTGTCCATATTTTCGATTCCTTATGATCAAAAAATTATAATCCATTGTTGCAATAATGACGAGTACTCAATATTATTGAAATGTTAAAAATAATAATAAAAATAATGGATGAAAACAAAATGAAAATAAATAGACATACGTTACATTGCTTGCTCGTTGATTACCCTGGCAAAAAATCAGAATTACGAAAAGATTTGGAAAGAATTAGAGGTGATGTGAATGACCACAAAAAGATGTATGATGACCTAACCTCTGAAGAAATGCTGGATTTAACGCAATCATTTACTCGCTTTATTAATAAAAATAAAATCCACCCAATCGAACAAAGTGACACTCACTTCCTGGTGCATCGATTGATGTGTCAATACTTGTTGGCATACGAATTGGATTTCCCACTCGATCATGATCCTTTAAGAAAAGTAGTGGAATATTATTTTTTAAAATTAAATACTGAAATGCATTTATCTCAGGATAATTCTGCGTTAAAAACCTGGATACATCATTTAACTCAATTTCCACACTTTTATATCAATCAATTATTCATTGGCGGAATGGGAAATGATTATCGATTGCCAGATTTGGAGTTAGGAGAATGTGGATGCGCTGATGTTTCGCACGACCGATTATTATCGGATATTCGTGTTGATGTTGAAAAACAAATAATTAGTGAATGCCTGAAACGAAAGCCCGATGATTCCAACAAACCGCTTCGCATTTTAAGCCTTGGCACAGGGAAAGGTTTGCAGGATTTTATTTTGCTATATAAATTATTTGCGTTAAATATAAATAATATTGCGATGACTTTAATTGAACCCGAGTATGATAGGTTACTCAATCCGCAAAAAAAATCCGTTACCATTTGGGATAAAAACTGGGATGAAAGCAAAAAACTTCCACAAAAATATCTGACGAGCCAACAAAAAAAGCTTTACTCAATCACACGCGCTTTATCTCTTTTAACCAGAGTATTTCCTGAGGCAAAACTTAGCATTCATCAAGCAGACTCTATTACGCGACTTGACAAAAACCACGCATTTGATGTCATACACGCCATCGATTACGAAGATTATAGTTATGAGAATAGTAATGCTTATCGTGATTTTCAGACGCTAGGAAATCACTTGAAAGATGATGGAACCATTTTATTATCTTATCATTACTGCATAAAAAACTTTGTCAAAGAAAATAATCAGCTAAAAGAATCTTTCACGCAGGAATACAATCCCACTGAATTTAACCAAAAACTGGGTGGGTATTTAAAAAAACGACGGATGAATGAAACTTTTTTTTATGATGAACGCATTGAGACAGGCTTCACAGACGAAAAACCCTCGAGATTTTTAAAATAATGATCGATGTTTTCGGATTTATCATCCATTTCATTAGAAATTTTTTGAAAAATAATGCGCTGATATTTTTGAAGAATAATATTAAATTCATCCTTTTTATTTTTCGGAAGCTGCTCATATTTGGGTAGCTTTTTATATTCATCGGGAGAAATATTTTTAAATAAATTATTTCGGTGAACTGGATGAAATAAATCAATTTCAAATTCAATTAATGCTAATAATTCTTTTAAAGTTTTTGTCTGCCGAAGTGCTGCATCTATCAAACTTTGCGCGCGCTGTCGATGCGTTACGCGATATCCATCTTTTGTTAGTTCATGAATAAACGCATAACGCGTTTTTTCAAAATCTTCAATTGCCCAAAAAGCAGGAATCGCTTTATCCCAAAAACCTAATTTTGCTGCTAATAAATATGGGCTCAAATCTTCTTTTTTATTCTGAATGAAATAATTTTCCGAAAAACGATACAATAAATGAATCATTTCAGGAGAATTTTGCCGTACAGCTAAATGTAAAGCGGTATCGCCGGCTTCTATATTTGCAAAATTCTTTTCAAGTGATGCGCATGGATTTGCACCTTTCATTAACAATGCAAATGCAACATTATATTGGTTATCAAGAATGGACTGAAATAAAATAATATTCAACACTTCAAGCGATATTGGATAATGTAAAAATTGCAGAACTAATTTCCAATTTTTATTTTTTGCGGCTATTTCAATGGGCGTTTGATTTTTTTGATTGGTGACATTAACATTAACCCCTCTTTTTAAAAGTTTTAATACGACAGAGGTTTGATTTTGTGATGCTGCGTATAATAATGCCTTGCCACTTTCATCCATATTAATACTTTTGAATTCGTCCTTGGGCATTTTCCGTTTTCCTTTATGTTATAACTGCTGTGTCATGCCAGCATGCTTGCTTGGATGCCAGCTAAAAGCATGCTGGCATGACAATTATGAAGTCCATCTATCAAAAAGCAATTAATTTTCTTTGTAATTTTTGTATTAGATCCCTCACTTTCGCCGCTTCTTCAAACTCTAATTGATGCGCGTGTTGATACATTTCTTTTTCCAATTCATTTATTTTTATTTTTAACGCATCCGGATTTAAGGTGTCATATTCTTTGGTATCTTCTGCCGCCTTAGAAAATAATCTCCCGCGAACAGATTTTTCTGAATACGCGCCTTCCATAATATCGCGTACTGCTTTTTCAACACCTCGCGGTGTGATATTGTGTGCTTTATTGTACGCATCCTGTTTTTCACGTCGACGTTTCGTTTCTTCCATCGCACGCTCCATGGAACCCGTCATACGATCTGCGTAAAGAATTGCTTTTCCATGGATATTACGCGCAACACGACCAATGGTTTGGATTAAAGAAGTTTCTGAACGCAAAAAACCCTCTTTATCGGCATCCAATATCGCCACTAACGACACTTCCGGCATATCCAATCCTTCGCGCAATAAATTAATACCGACTAACACATCAAAATTACCGAGACGCAGATCTCGAATAATCTCAACACGCTCCACGGTTTCGATGTCGGAATGTAAATATCGCACGCGCACATGATGCTCTTCTAAGTATTCTGTTAAGTCTTCTGCTAAACGCTTGGTGAGTGTCGTCACTAATACGCGTTCATTCAATTTCACACGCGCATGAATTTCAGAAAGTAAATCTTCTACCTGCATAGTGGCTGGACGCACAATGACTTCTGGATCTAATAATCCTGTTGGACGTACCACTTGTTCCGCCACTTGACCTGAAAGTGATAATTCATAATCGGTTGGCGTTGCCGAAACATAAATAGTTTGTGGCTGGCGCGCGCAAAATTCATCGAAACGCAACGGACGATTATCTAATGCGGAAGGCAAACGAAAACCGTAATTGACAAGCGTTTCTTTTCGGGACCGATCGCCCCGATACATACCACGTAACTGTGGAATCGTCACATGCGATTCATCCACAATTAATAAAGCGTTCGCGGGTAAATAATCAAATAAAGTTGGTGGTGGCTCGCCCGCTTTTCGACCCGATAAATAACGGGAATAATTTTCGATACCAGGACAATATCCTAATTCATTCATGAGTTCCAAATCATACATAGTACGCTGTTCTAAACGTTGCGCTTCCACTAATTTATTTAAATCGTTTAATTCACGTAACCGTTCTTTTAACTCAATTTTAATTTCATCAACCGCACCAATCACTTTTTCACGGGGAGTCACATAATGACTTTTCGGATAAATGGTTAAACGTGGTACGCGACGTACAATTTCTCCCGTTAAGGGATCAAAATACGATAAATTTTCGATTTCATCTCCAAATAATTCAATACGAACAGCATCTCTTTCGGAATCGGCGGGGTAAACATCAATCACATCACCGCGTACACGATAAGTCGCTCGATATAAATCGACATCATTTCGGGTATATTGCAACTCCGCGAGTCTACGCAACAATGCTCTATGATCGATTTTATCGCCACGATCGAGATGCATTACCATACTTAAATAAGATCTTGGATCACCTAAACCATAGATTGCCGAAACTGTTGCAACCACAATCGCATCACTTCGCTCTAACAGCGCTTTTGTCGCAGATAGTCGCATTTGTTCAATGTGATCATTGATCGACGCGTCTTTCGCGATATAAGTATCGGAAGACGGTACATAGGCTTCGGGTTGATAATAATCATAATAAGAAACAAAATACTCCACAGAATTTTTGGGGAAAAACTCCTGCATTTCACCATATAATTGCGCAGCTAACGTTTTATTTGGGGCTAAAATCAATGTAGGGCGATTAATATGCTGTATCACATTCGCCATCGTGAAAGTTTTGCCAGAACCCGTGACGCCTAACAGGGTTTGGTGGACTAAACCACTCTCAATACCTTTCGTCAGTGTTCGAATAGCCTTTGGTTGATCGCCTGCGGGTTGAAAATGATTGGAAAGTGCAAAATGATCTGTCATAGCGTTTGGGAAATTACTTAATCGAATGAATGATCGTCGATTTTAACAGATTTTGCGAAAATTGAGAAAAAATTACATTTGCGATCATCAATTGCGGAAGCTTTTATTGAATACAAGCACTTATAATGTGATGGGTATAGTTATTATGATGGTTATTGACTATAATCTCGCGCAGCCTATACTCTTTTTAAAGCTATTCAAAAAAATTTGGAGTGAATCATGATCAGCATCAAAGACCTGTCGTCTCGGGTACAACGTATTAAACCATCGCCAACACTCGCCGTTGCTGCGAGAGCGGATGAACTCATAGCGTCGGGCAAAGATATCATTAATTTTGGTGTTGGAGAACCTGATTTTGATACTCCACCTCATATTAAAAAAGCAGCGATTGAAGCGATCAAACAGGGTTTTACGAAATATACCGCGGTCGATGGTACGCCTGGCTTAAAAGATGCCATTATCAAAAAATTCGCCCGAGACAACAATTTGACTTATAAACCTGATCAAATTTTGGTTTCATGCGGAGCAAAGCACAGTATTTACAACTTATTTGCAGCCTTATTAAATCCTGGTGATGAAGTCATTGTGCCTGCGCCTTACTGGGTTTCTTATCCCGATATTGCGAAAATTGCCGATGCGATTCCTGTGATTATCAAAGCGGATATTGAACAACACTTTAAAATCACCCCAGCCCAACTCGAAGCGGCTATCACACCGGCGACACGTATTTTTGTCATTAATAGCCCGTCTAATCCAACCGGTGTTGCTTATAATACGGCAGAACTCAAAGCATTAGCGGAAGTCCTGATACATTATCCTAATATTGTGATTGCAACCGATGATATTTATGAACATACGCTTTTTTCTGGCAAATTCGAAAATATTTTGACAGTATGCCCTGAATTATATGACCGTTGCATTGTGATTAATGGTGCATCGAAAGCATATGCAATGACAGGATGGCGCATTGGTTATGCAGCAGGCCCCAGCAAAATTATTGCTGCGATGAAAAAAATTCAGTCACAAAGCACATCCAATCCCTGCAGTATTTCACAATATGCAACTGAAGTCGCATTAAATGGCGATCAAAAATGCATTAAGATAATGACAAAAGCGTACAAAGAACGACATGACTATATTTTAAATGCATTCAAACAAATGCCAGGTGTAAACTGTTTGCCGTCCGACGGAACATTTTATTGTTTTCCCAACATGGAAGCCGTTATTAAAAAGGCAACGAACATCAATAATGATATCGAATTAACCGAATATTTCCTGCAAGAAGCGCAAGTTGCGATGGTACCAGGCTCCGCTTTTGGGATGCCAGGATATGTTCGCATATCTTACGCGGTTAGCATGGAAAAAGTGCAGGAAGCAATGAAAAGATTGCATGCTGCGATTGAAAAATTATAATTTTTTTATTGACGAAAGTGCTAAGCAATATTAGTATGCACATCCATCGACAATAAATGATTCCCCGATAGCTCAGTCGGTAGAGCAATTGACTGTTAATCAATGGGTCACTGGTTCGAGTCCAGTTCGGGGAGCCAAATTCTAATCCTTCCTCATT
>JABDCZ010000023.1:0-31826 GCA_013287885.1 Gammaproteobacteria bacterium | reverse complement strand
CCAAATTAATCATACCCCCGTCAATCTCAATATAGTCGTATGATATGCAAAGTATGTGATTAAATAAGAATACATCTCTCGCACCCAAGAAAAAGCATAGCGTCATTATAATTAACGTCAAAGAGACAGCTTTCTTTTTTTCAACATCCATATTTAATAAGTATCGAAATATTTTTTTCGAAAAATTAACCAGGTTTTTCAGCAAATTATCAAAATAGTAAGTTTCTAAATTTTTTTTCTCATGTGAATTTGAATCGTGCATCCTATGTCCTCTTTTTGTTTCGGATATATGATCTAATCTAAAGCCTTTATTGTGCCGCAACATGGGTAGTATCAGTAATGTGGTGCTAGTTTGTTTTGCAATCTAGCTTAGAGATACCAGTCTTTCATTGCCTAAATAGTTTTGTTTTATCAGGGATTCTAATACTTCCTTCTCATCATTTGTTTTATTAGGATTTAAGCAGGAGCCAATTATAGAAATAACTGTTTGATATGCAAGTTTCGATATTTGGCCATTTTCATAATATTTTTTAATCTTGTTGCTCGTTACCGTTAGATGCATATGTCCATCCATCATCAATTGTATTAGGTTTTTAGAATAATTTTCAGCAATAGCTCCAACACAAAAACTTATTGCCTGGTCAAGTGCGCTTCTATCTTGCTTTAACGCCATTGCAGATATATGACCAGCAGGAGTAAATGTGCAGCCTAAATCAAGCAGATGTTTTTGTATCTCTTTTGCATAACTATCGCGGGGGTCGGCTTCTTTTGATTCATTAGTATTAGGAGCTTCTGGCGGTTTTTTTTCCATGTCAGAGAAGTACAGCAGTGCTATAACTCCAATGATTGATATGCTTACAACAGCTAAAATGCTCATTTTTTTGTCCTCTAATTAAATTGTTTAAAAATGCCGGCTTCAATACTCTAATTTAATTGGGTTTCACAAAATTGCGTGAAACCATCGCATAAACTCCAAATACAAGAATCGCGAAGATATCGAGCCCAACCCACAAGTTTTTTGAAAAATAAACTGGAATTACAGGGTTAAAAAGAACAGCGAGAGATATCAGCAATACAAGAAACAACGATAGGTCCTCTTTTCGTTTGTACTCGAGGAAAGCTAGATAACCAGCGCAGCCAGTGACGGTTATTTTTAAGAGGGTGTAATACCCATATGGCAAATGAAGAAACGATAATGAGAGCATAAGAATGGGAAGAGCCCAGGCTATATTGATTTGCTTTTTCATGTGCCGATTTAACTCCGTCTTAATTTAATCTAACTTTTTGATTGCGCTCCTTGGTTGGGTGTTTAATCCATATTCGCCATCATAATGAAATAAAATAATTCAATACTATGGAAGGTGTCTATATTAAGCGCATCCTCTGCCATTTGCAAGAAAAATAGCATCTCTCGGGCGTGGCTCTAAATGGCTCTATGCGGTGTACTTTTCAGATGGAAAAAAAGCATCCCAATCTTGTTAAAATAGGTAAAAAAATCCGAGAACTACGCAAAAAACGTGGTTATTCCCAAGAGGATTTTTGCGGCTGTTGCCCAATTAGGAAGGAGTTATGCTGGCCGTGTTGAGCGAGGGGAGCAAAATATTTCCATGCAAAGTTTGATTCAGATCGCACTTACTTTAAAAGTTGAGGTCGGCGAGTTATTTCCGCCCTTGCGTGAACTTAAAGTTCCTTACCGTAAAAGATTGGAATACAAAGGTAGACGTTAGTGTCCTGTGCTTTTAATATAGCTGCCTGTTACTATTTCTGAATTTAAGATTAATATGAATTTCGAAGATTATATAAAAAAAATAACGGCTCTTAAACCAGCAAAAGAGGTATTCGTAGCATATCTTGATATCCTTGGCTTTTCCGATTTCGTTAAAGGGAGAAGCCATGATGATTTGATTGCCATGTATCAATCATTTGTTCGAACCAATATTGATTATTCACTTGCTGAAGCTGCGGAGCGAATTCTAGAAAATTCATCTTGGTTAAAAGAGATGGAAGAAACAGGGAATTTGGCTCCACAATTCGATAATGTAACCTTAAATTGTATAACTGCATCTGATTCCATTATTTTATCTACTTCTGGGAATGAATTTAAGGATTTTATGAGGTTGGTTGTTACTGTGCGGAACTTTATGGCTACATCACTTTTGTCTGGATTTCCTCTTAGGGGGGCTATTACTCAAGGTATGTTGACTTTAGATTGGGATTCACCTTCATCTGGAGTGAGTATTGTTCATCATCAAATGCTTGGCTTACCTTTAGTAGAAGCTAGTAATCTTGAAAAACAACAGAATTGGTCGGGCTGTGTAATACATCAAAATGTTATTAATAAAATAGGACCCAAAATAATCCGCCTCGAACCGTCGATGATTGCAATGTATGATGTTCCTGTAAAAAATAAAAATAATGAACCTATTTATAAGTCTATGCCTGTAGTCAATTGGGTTTTTATTATTGAGAAGTCTGAAATAGATGAGGAAAAAATTAGATTAGCATTTTCTGCTCATGGCAAGGAAGTAACTGCCAGTGTTGAGACAAAAATAAATAACACAATAAAATTTTATAAAAAAATGAGTAGTCATCCTGTGTACCAAAATAAGATGAGTCATGAGGATTGGTGGAGTTTTATGGAAAAAGAACTTAAGGCAAAGTTTATGAATGAATAATTGCTATCTTATACTAAAAGAGACGTGTTTTTTTGATAAGTAACAATTTTGGGCTAAGGTTTTCATGGTTGGCTATTTCAGCGATATATTTATGTAGTTTGTCGAAGTTACCAGTTAAAGGCAGTGGAATTCTTCGCATGCATGTCTTTCGTCATTGGATAAAATAGTGCTTTGCATGAAAGACGCCGGAGTAATAATTGTAAGCGCTCGAGCATTCACAGGATAAATTAAAGTTTTATAAATTGCGGAAGTAATTTTGATAATCTTCTTCTGATTCACAGAAGCGAAAACTCCGCAGCATGGCGAAAAAATATCGATAAGGTTCAATATGATTTGCTTTGCATGTTTCAATCAAAGAATAAAAAAGCGCGCCCTGACTCTTGCGCTCAAAAGAACGACATGTGTTTGGGAATTATTTGGATTCTGAATTAAAGTTTGTCCGTTTATTTTTTCTTTATTTATTAAGTGAGAATGTAAATCTATAAAGAATAATTAGAAATCACTTACTTTTTATAGAATAACTCTACTGTCTCTTTTATGCTGTCTACGGTTTCTACCAAAGCTAATCCAGAATTTTCTTCAAATGTTATCCTGGGTCTTTGGGTTTGTTGACTAATAGCTACATCGATAAAAGGTACGTAACTTTTGACAATGCCAATTAATGATGCTTTGTTGTAGGGTGTCGTGCCTTCAATTGATACCACTCCAGGGCAAGTTACAACTGGACCGCCACTATTTCCGGGGAAAATGTTTGCATCGATTAGGAAGTGATTTGCGCGATTAATAAGTAAGTCTCTTATTCGTGCAATTGAACCAGGTCTTGATATTGCAAAGCTATGGGTGTTTTGTGGAAAGAGGATTCCCATGGGAAATCCAAGTATAAATAGAGGGTTTCCTTCTGATAGTTTATTTTGTTGTATGTCAGACACAAGCATGACATGTTCATCTAACTGGAAGAAGTTATATTGCACAGCGTCTACGTGAAGTGTTTGAGGGTTAATATTGAAAGCGGCAACATCGACATCATCAGATGCATGTCCAATCCATATGGGTCTATTGTTTTCTTCTAGTTCAACGGGATAGTCTTTTACTTGATTGCCTTCTATTGTGTTAAATCGCAGATATATTGTTTTGTTTTTTCCTAAAACATGTTTATTTGTAATTAAAAAGCAATGATAGGTTTTGTTGTCATTGTTGTCTGTAATTGGGCGGCCAACAATAAACCCTGTTCCAATCCACGCTAGTTCATTATTATTTTTAATGCCAATTGAAACAACGCAATCTAAAAAAAATGGGGGAATTAGGGCCATAACATACAATCCTTGTTGTGTGCGGGGGGTTACAAACCGGTTACATTTTTTAAATCAGATTTAACGAAGTTTTTTAAGTATTTGATTTTACTATGGCCAGAGGTGGAATCGAACCACCGACACGAGGATTTTCAGTCCTCTGCTCTACCGACTGAGCTATCTGGCCCTAGGATGCGCTATTAAACCGAGAGAGAGTCTATGAGTCAAGAAAAATTTTGAAATTTCTTGATATGGTGAAATTTAAGCCAATAGTTGCATAAGTATCGTTGTTTTCATTCGTAATAAAAATTATAGTGTTTCATCTCATCTATTCGGAATGTTAAAAAGGAATTTATGCCAATTATTTTTAATCGCAAAAAAATACTAGAACCTAACAAAATTACACTTTATACCACCAAACAAATTGATAGTCACAGTGACATTAAACTAAATCCAGATTTCGAAAACACGAAACTTGCGGCCAATCAAAATAATCTCGAGGCAGTTTATCGATTAGCAAATATGTACTATACAGGTTGTCCCATCAAACGTAATCTGAATGAAGCCGCACGTTTATTTCGAGTTGCAGCGGAATTGGGAATGACCGATGCGGAAGAAGTTTTAATGGGGATGGTGAATAACATTTATGATAGCTCTCACTTTCCTATTCTTTATCATGCAGCAGCGAATCCTTTTTCAATAATACGAAATAATTCGATAATCAGACAATTTAATCGCTGGGTGAGACATTATCCAAAACAATTTATTTTTATGTTGCAAGAAAATCCGGATGATTCATATTTAAGAATTCGCAATTTACTCACGCCAGATTTAAGAAATAAAATGGATGATATATACGAAGATTTTGTGATGCGTGTATTTTTACAATTGGAAGGCGTATTTGATTGTTCCATATCGAAAGTGATGCTCGAATATTTATTTGATGAATATACATTTCAAAAATTAGAAAATAACTTAAATCCTTTAGTCGTATTAGCGGAAGATTTGCCTTTGCCGATACATGATGGCGTAGCAAAGGGAGATGCTTCGATCGTTCGATATTTAAATCAGGCCGCGATGGATGGAAACGTGGATGCACAAGTGCAGCTCGGCGATTATTTTACGAACCTGCCCATTCAAAAACGCGATTTGAAAGAAGCTTTTTATTGGTATCGCAAAAGTGCATTGGCAGGATATGAGCTTGCACAAATGAAATTAGCCAATTGCTATGAAGAAAATAAGGGCGTAAAAAATGGATTAAAAGAATCGATTTATTGGTACCGCGTTGCTGCAGAACAAAATAATCCTTTTGCAAGAGAAAAATTATTACAGTTATATCACGATAAAAATTTATCGGTTATTTCCCCTGCACTGATTTTCCACGCAGCGCTTTTGTTTCAAGGCGCCGAAATGTTAAATGATTTTGTAGATTTATTTCGTACTAAACCGATGGAAATCATGCTTTTACTTCAGGAAAGTAAAGAAGGATCCTACCGCCAAATAAAAGATCTATTTAATACGCAAGATCAGGGGTTGCTTGATAAAATATTATTGATGTTTGTCGTTCAAATATCCATGATGATGGGCATGAAATTGGAAAATAATTCATTAAAATTGGTTTTTTCATTTTTATATCCGCCTTCAATGACAGATATTATTTTTAAAAATATAAAACCTATTTTTTATAAATCATTACACACGTCGGAAGATCTTTACCAGTTAAGTTTGCAGTCTAAGGATTTCATGGTTCAGCTTCGTTTAATGTATCTTTCCGCAGTAGAAGGAGATGTGCGAGCACAAGCACTCTTGGGAAAATTTTATTTACGCGGCGTTATGGTAGATCGTGAGGCTGGAATTTATTGGTTGAAACGCGCAATTTTGCAAGGGAATAAAGAAGCAAGCGCGCAGCTTGATGATCTTATTTATGAGATGACGCCTCAAAACAAAAGAGTTTGTACCTTTGAATACATGGTACACAAACAAAATATAGAAGAAAAAAAGGAATCCATACATCTACACGAAAAGAGTAATGAAGAAATTGCGGCGTGGTGCCGTTTAGGATTGGAAGAAAATTATGGTTCCGCGTTACTGCAACTTAAAACATTATACGAAAATAATAAAAATGATGTTGGCGTTGTTTATCATGCGGCGCTTGCCATTAAACGAGAAGACATGGTAGCAGATCTTAATAGACTTGCTACGACTTACCCAGAAAAAATAGTCGAATTATTACGGAAGAATCCAAACGATATTTTACGAATGAAAGATTTCTTAGCGCCAGGAATAGCTGGTTCTATTCAACATAAGTTGTACCAGTCTCTCACACCTAAAAAGGATAATTTATTAAATCGATTTTTTAATCGTATTTTTCCAAAGCGAAGTCAATATGAGATAGAAATGACAAAAATGAAGTCTGAGATGAAAAGATTGTAAGTACAGCTCATCGTCATCAACTATGTCATGCCAGCATGCTTAAAGGTGGCATCAAAGCATGCTGGCATGACAGGTAATATATTGTCAATTGCGTCGCTTACGCTCCTCCCAAAGACAAGTTTTCACTACTCCGGCGTATAATCCGGCGGCGTTTCACTTCCATCCCCAAAAAAATATTTTTCCATTTCTTTTTTTAAAAATTCACGCGCATTAGGATCAATCATGCTTAAGCGATATTCATTAATCAACATCGTTTGATGTTGAATCCACATATTCCATGCATCTTTTGAAATATGTTCATAAATTTTTTGACCCAATTCTCCGGGATAAGGGGGGCGATCGAGGCCTTCCAATTCTTTTTTTAACTTTACACAATGTATGAGTCGGGTCATGAGGCGGTCTCAAGTTGGGTTATTAATTTTTTGACGGGTGCTGGCACGCCGATATTAAGATTTTGTTCTAATTTATACCAAAATTGCGCTTCTTTTTCCAATGATTCTTTAAGGTCAATAATGGCGGGCAAAATGTCTAAATGGAAATGCGTGAAAGTATGGCGAAAACTATCCCAGCATTGAATTTTTGCTGGATTACATAGAAATCGTTTGCGACAGATTTTTTTAATTTCGGAGGTGGTTAATAAATTACTTTCCTCAGGGAAACTAAAAAGTCCGCTCCAGATACCACTTGCTGGTCTTTTTTCAAGAAAAATATGGTTTTGATAACGAAAAATAAAAAAAGTGACCGTTTTGACGGGTAGTTTTTTTGTGGGTTTTTTCAGTGGTAAATCTTTTTCAATCCCCTGCAGATGTGCGAGGCAATTTTTTACAAAAGGACATCGTTCGCAACGCGGTTTTCCGCGGATGCAAATGGTTGCGCCTAAATCCATCATGGCTTGCGTGTAATCGGCAGGCCGTTTTTTTGCAGAATATTTTTCTGCGATTTCCCACAATGTTTTATCGAGTGGCCATTCATCAATGGCATGTAAGCGCGACAATACGCGTTTTACATTGCCGTCCAGAATAGTTGCAGGTTTTTCAAAAGCGAGCGAAAGAATGGCAGCGGCGGTCGAGCGCCCGACACCTGGCAGTGTTTGTAGTGATTCCAAGTTATCAGGAAATTGATTATCGAGAGTAAAAAAAATTTTTTTGGAAGCACTATGCAAATGTCTTGCACGGTGATAATATCCTAATCCTGCCCAGAAGTGCAAAACCACATTTTCGTCGGCTTTTGCAAGTTTTTCAACATCCGGAAATTTTTCCATAAAACGTTCGTAATAAGGTATCACAGTTGTTACTTGCGTTTGTTGTAGCATAACTTCAGAAATCCACACTCGATAAGGATTTTTGTTTTTTTGCCAGGGCAAGTCTTTTCTACCATGCGTATCAAACCACTTAAGCAATTTTTTTTGGAAAGTGGTAGCGGAAAGGGAAAAGGAATGTTGTTTCATTTTTTTTACATATCAATTCAAGGAGAATTATTGTGCCACAAGTCAAAGATGTATTAAATTTTTTTTCAAAATCCAATCATATCGCCAGTTTACGTCAAGAGTTAAAACGAGGCGCGCAATACACGAAAGAAGAGATTAAATTCAAGTTTTATCGTCACCCCTTTCATGATGGCTCCAAAAATTTAAACCGATTAGAAGAAGCCGATCAATTCGAAATGATGAGAAAAGAGCTTTCTTCTCCGATGGGCTAGTAGATGTAGCTGATGGAACCCTGTCATGCCAGCATGCTTAAAGGTGGCATCAAAACATGCTGGCATGACAGAATGGTTTCATACATCCTAATAGGAGTTCAAAATGAAAATATGCAACAGGGTCATAAAAAAAACCTTATGGTACATAGGATTCTTTTTTTGTTGCTGGACCGCGCAAGCGAATACAAATATCGAAACAGCGACTGCAAAATATTTTAAAACTATTCAAAATGATCCCGTCAAAGTTTTAATTTTTTTGCAAAATATGCCTAAGGGAGGAGATCTGCATTATCATGGCGGTGGCGGTAGCAGCGCCGCTGAAAATTTAATAGGTTATGGACTCGGACAAAATTTTTGTATTGATCCACAAACATTCATGGTTTCTTACGATCCACATTGCAAAAATGAAAATCGACTGGACACGATTTCAACGAATGAAAAATTATATCATCATATTATTAATGCATGGTCGATGCGGAATTTTCAATCGTTGGAAGAATCAGCGCACGATCATTTTTTTGCGGCTTTTGCAAAAATAGAAGGACTTGCGCAATTTAAATATCCTGAAATATTAGCAGAAACCATGAATCGTGCAGGCGTGCAAAATACCTCATATGTCGAATTAATGATTATTCCTGATCACAATGCATCGGGTATACTCGGTCGCAAAATTGGTTGGAAACATGATTTTGCGAAACAGCGGGAAGCATTATTAGCAGGAGGTTTATCCGATATCGTTGCCAACATGCAAAAGGAAATGACAACGCTTGAAAAGAAAACCCAAGATATTTTAGCCTGCGGCACACCGAAAGCAAAACCGGGTTGTACAGTTAAAATTTATTATCAATACGTCGCGTTGCGTGAGCAACCGCCTGAAAGTGTTTTTGCGCAATTATTAGCGGGATTTATGTTTGCGAATCAAGATCACCGATTCGTTGGAATTAATTTGGCACAACCCGAAGATGGTTACATTTCTATGCGCGATTATCCTACGCAAATGCAAATGATTGCATTTCTTCATCAGATTTATCCTTCAGTGCACATTTCACTGCATGCGGGTGAGTTAAATACCAATATAGTTTCATCCGAAGGTTTATTATTTCATATGCATGATGCGATTGAAACGGCGCACGCAGAACGTATTGGCCATGGCGTTACGATAAGCATGGAAAAAAATGCAGATCAGTTGCTGAAAGACATGGCTGCAAAAAAAATAATGGTAGAAATTAACTTAAGCAGTAATCAAGCGATTTTAGGCATCACTGGCGAAAATCATCCTTTGCCGATTTATTTAAGTTATCATGTGCCGATCGCGCTTTCGACAGATGATGAAGGAATTCTAAGAACTACTTTAACATTAGAATATCAGAAAGCGGTGTTAAACTATCATTTAGATTATTCCACACTAAAGCAATTGGTGCGTAATAGTATTTACTATAGTTTTATTCCGGGCAAAAATTTATGGGCGAATGATCGTTATCAAGCTATGACTAGTTCTTGCGCGAATGACACCTTAGAAAAGCAATCAATATCAGAACATTGCCAACAATTTTTATCAGCCAATGAAAAAGCGATGGTGCAGTGGGATTTAGAAAAGAGATTTCGGGAGTTTGAGATTTCTGTCATTCCCGCGTAGGCGGGAATCCATTAGTAAATTTTCTCCATAAATTAAGTTATGAATTTCGGATTCTGTATAATTTTATTAATAGATTCCCGCCTGCGCGGGAATGACAAGAAGTTGATTCACGTTTACCCGTGAATGAAATGAGCCTTGAAAGGATCAAAAAAATCTCAATTGAAGCATCTCCCGCAACTTCCCCTCTCGAATGATGTTTTTCACCATTTCGATATCCGGTGCGAAGAAACGATCGGAATCATAAAATGGAACGACTGCACGAATAGACTGGTGAACTTTTTCCAAAGCCTGCGAGGTTTTTGCAGGGCGGCGAAAATCCAATCCTTGGCATGCGGCTAATAACTCAATTGCAATAATGCCAAGCGTATTTTCAACCATCGTACCTAAACGACGCGCAGCGAAGGTTGCCATGCTGACATGATCTTCTTGATTGGCGGATGTCGGAATGCTATCAACACACGCGGGATGGGCGAGTGATTTATTTTCACTGGCGAGCGCCGCAGCGGTGACTTGCGCAATCATAAAACCCGAATTAAGCCCCGAGTTTTCAACTAAATAAGGCGGAAGCTTGCTAAAATGCGGATCAATCAACAACGCAATACGACGTTCGGAGAGCGCACCGATTTCTGCAATAGCAAGCGCTAATCCATCCGCTGCCATGGCGACGGGTTCTGCATGAAAATTTCCACCGGATAAAATTTCATTATCTTCCGCAAATACTAACGGATTATCCGTCACCGCGTTGATTTCGACTAATAACAAATCCGCTGCAAATAATAATTGTGATAAACATGCGCCCATGACTTGCGGTTGACATCGGATGGAATAAGGATCTTGTACTTTTTCACAGTTTTCATGTGACGTATTGATTTCACTGTCTTTCAATAACTCACGTAAAATATCTGCGATAGTTTTTTGGCTCGCCAATCCTCGCGCTTCTTGAATTCTTGCATCGAACGGTCGATGACTTGCAAGTAAACTTTCCGTTGTCATGGCGCCCGCGATCATGGCATGCAACAAAATATTTTCCGTATCAAATAAACTTTGTAATAAAAGTGCCGTCGAGGCTTGCGTGCCATTAATTAAGGCGAGTCCTTCTTTTGGTCCGAGCGATAAGGGTTGTAATCCCGCGATTTTTAAACCTTCTTCCGCAGACAATATTTTATTTTCAAAACGAACTTTTCCGACACCTAACAATACCGCAGAAAGATGCGCGAGAGGTGCAAGATCACCCGATGCACCGACTGATCCTTGTGAAGGTATGCAAGGATAAACTCGCGCATTAAATAATTGAATGAAGGCTTGAATGGTTTCAAGACGAATACCCGAATACCCACGCGCGAGGCTATTTATTTTTAACAATAAAATGAAGCGCACGATTTCATCTGACAAAAGTTCACCCGTACCCGCAGCGTGCGATAAAATAAGATTGCGTTGTAAGTCACTCAAATTTTTATCATCGATGCGTGTATTGGCCAGTGATCCAAATCCGGTATTAATGCCATAAATAGGTTTTTTATGTGCGAGGCGATCGTTAACGACTTTTACGCTTGCCAAAATTCCTTGATGCGCCGCAGGATCTAATGAAAAATGCTGAATATCGCGACAATCCGCCAACGTTAAGTGGCCCGGTTTTAATATAAACTCCATTTTTTATTTGTCCTTCATCGGCAAAACTAAATGATTTTCGGAAGCTGATCGAATCGCATCTTCATAACCCGCATCGGCGTGTCGTAACACGCCACTCGCAGGATCATTCGTTAACACACGTGCTAAACGTTTGGCTGCAGCCTCTGTCCCATCTGCAACCACGACCATTCCCGCATGTTGCGAATAACCAATGCCAACGCCACCACCATGATGAATGCTAACCCATGTCGCGCCGCTCGCACAATTGAGTAGGGCATTTAATAATGGCCAATCGGATACGATATCGGAACCATCACACATCGATTCTGTTTCGCGATTGGGACTCGCAACAGATCCCGAATCCAAATGATCGCGGCCAATGACGATAGGTGCCTCGAGTTCACCACGCGCAACCATTTCATTAAATGCAGTCCCAAGTTTCGCACGATCTCCTAATCCTATCCAACAAATGCGTGCAGGCAATCCTTGAAAAGTAATTTTTTCTTTGGCCATATCTAACCAATGATGCAAATGTGGATTATGAATGAGTTCTTTGACTTTTTGATCCGTTTTAAAAATATCTTCGGGATTTCCTGAAAGGGCGACCCAACGAAAAGGCCCAATGCCACGACAAAAAAGCGGACGTATGTACGCAGGTACAAACCCAGGAAAAGCAAAAGCATCTTTGACACCCATTTCCAAAGCCATTTGCCGAATATTATTTCCATAATCAAAAACAGGAATGCCGCGCTCATGAAAAGCGAGCATTGCGTTCACTTGAATGGCCATGGATTTTTTGGCTTCCTCGATCATGCGTTCCGGATCATCCTTACGCAATGCACTGGCTTCTTCCAACGTCATACCTAACGGGAGATACCCATTCAGCGGATCATGCGCGCTCGTTTGATCAGTGACGAGATCGGGATGCACACCTCTTTCCACTAATTTCGGGAAAATGTCCGCTGCATTTCCCAATAATCCCACAGAAATGACTTTATCTTTTTGTTGCATCATTTCTATCGCTTCATCGAGATTGGTGGTCATGCAATCCAGATATTTCATTTTTAAACGGCGTTCGATGCGAGCAGGATCACATTCTACTGCGAGCATTGATGCACCCGCCATTGTCGCTGCAAGTGGTTGCGCGCCACCCATGCCTCCTAATCCTGCGGTTAAAATCCACTTACCTTTGACTTTTCCTTGATAATGTTTTTCAAAAGCCGCAACAAATGTTTCATAAGTCCCTTGAATAATGCCCTGCGAACCAATATAAACCCATGAACCCGCCGTCATTTGACCGTACATCATGAGCCCTTTTTTATCGAGCGCATGAAAATTTTCCCAAGTGGCCCAATGTGGCACTAAATTCGAATTGGCAATTAACACACGCGGTGCATCGACATGCGTTTTTAAAACGCCGACGGGTTTACCGGATTGAATCAGCAGTGTTTCATCTGCCTCAAGTTCTTTTAATAAAGAAATGATTCTGTCGTAACATTCCCAATTCCGCGCGGCACGACCAATTCCACCATACACCACAAGATCGCTTGGATTTTCGGCAACGTCCGGATCGAGATTATTCATTAACATGCGTAAAGCAGCTTCAGTGAGCCAATTTTTTGTATGTAATTTTTTTCCGTGCGGTGCACGGATGAGGCGAGTGGGGTCATGGCGCATATTCTCTCCAGCTATTTACCACTCTCGTGGCATTTCATGGTGATGATGAATAAATTCGAAAATTAAATTTGCCGCGAGTTTGGCAGTGATGCCATCAATATCATGTTTTGGAGATAATTCGGCAATGTCGTAACTGATGACTTTTCCAGAAGCCGCTAATTGGCGAATCAGTGGAATGATATGCCAAGGAAATAATCCTAAGGGTTGCGTCGCGCTGACTCCTGGGGCGAAAGCCGCTGCGAAAACATCCAAGCATACACTTAAATAAATAATGTCATTTTGATCGATAATGCGATCGATAAAATCAACGCATTTTTCTAATTGTCCTTGATGTAATTCATCTGCCCAAATGATTTTCGCATCATATTTTTTTGCAGTATCGATCGCGAGTCGCGAATTTCCTGCATGTTGAACACCGACGCAGTTATAATCGAACTTTCTTTTATTGGTATGATGCGACATCGCAATTTGTAAAAAAGGCGTTCCTGAACTTCCTTTATCATTGGGAAGCAATGGTCGCATGTCTAAATGGCTATCAAAATTAACAATCCCTAAACTTTTTTCCGGAAAAGCGCGTTCAAGGCCCTGATAATGTCCATACGCTAATTCATGACCACCGCCTAAAATGATGGGATTGATTTTGTTTTTTAAAAGTAATGTAATGACTTCGCCTAACGCTCGCTGCGATTTTTCTAAATCGCCATCTTCACAAAGTATATTACCTGCATCAAAACATTCAAAATCAGATTTTTGAATCGGTAATTTGGCCAGCGCTTCTCGAATGGCGATGGGTCCCGTGACTGCGCCTTTTCGGCCAAAATTCCGCTCTATGCCAACATCTGAACAAAAACCGATGAGTGCAAAGCTAAATTCTGCGTTTTTTTGCAATGTTTTTTGCAAATCGACGAGGCGCATGATTTGAAAAAAGTAAGCATTGGGCGGGCTATCTTTCCGACCTTTCCAGGGGGTTGAGTCGGGTGGTGCATAACAACTATTCCATGTCATAAAATTTCATGCTCAAATGTAAGATAGGATATTGTAAAAGGCTTTGCGCATGAATAACAAGCAATGGGACGCGGTTTGGATGAATGCAACCATCGTGACTTTGTCTCATCTCGGTACAATTGAAAATGGCGCGATTGCAGTGCTTGATGGAAAAATTGCTTGGTTGGGTGCAATGGATCAATTAAGTGAGCTTAGCCCAGATGTTATTCAGCATGATGTCAGAGGTCGTTTAATCACGCCGGGTTTTATTGATTGTCATACTCACCTTATTTATGCAGGTAATCGTGCGAATGAATTTGAATTACGATTAAATGGCGCGAGTTATTCAGAGATTGCCCTAAAAGGTGGGGGGATTCAGTCAACCGTGCGCGCGACGCGTGCGGCTACGATCGAACAATTGTTGGAACAAAGTTTACCGCGAGTACAATCGTTGATGGCAAATGGTGTTACTACTGTTGAAATCAAATCCGGTTATGGATTAGATCTCGCGACTGAAATTAAAATATTACAGGTCGCAAAAAAAATCGAAGAAATGCTACCGATAACGGTGAAAAAAACTTTTCTCGGTGCGCACACCGTCCCACCCGAATATCGCGATAAACCTGGCAAATATGTCGATTATATTTGTGATGAAATGATTCCTCGTATTGTCGAAGAAGGTCTTGCCGATGCGATTGATGTTTTTTGTGAAAATATTGCTTTTGATTTGCGAGCGACAGAACAAATTTTTATAGCCGCAAAAAAGTATGGTTTAGGTATCCATGTCCATGCCGAACAATTATCAGATATGGGAGGGGCAGCACTTGCGGCGCGCTACCAGGCTTTATCGGCGGATCATTTAGAATTTTTATCAGAGAGTGGGGTGCGCTCACTCGCAGAATCGAATACTGTCGCCGTATTGTTGCCGGGTGCGTTTTATTTTTTAAGAGAAAAACAATTACCGCCTGTTGCATTGTTACGTCAATACCAAGTACCCATGGCGATTGCATCGGATTGTAATCCGGGCACCTCTCCCGTCGGTTCGTTATTGTTAATGCTTAATATGGCTTGTGTGTTGTTTGGTTTTACACCGGAGGAAGCGTTGTATGGAGTAACGCTTAATGCTGCTCGTGCGTTGGGTATTGCGACAGCGTATGGTTCTTTGGAAGTGGGGAAAAATGCGGATTTTTTAATGTGGAATGCGAAAGATCCAGTCGAGCTTTGTTATTACGTGGGGTTTAATCCGTTGTGGGGGTGTGTAAGGACGGGGGAAGTATTGTAACAACGTCATCGTGAGGTCTTATGAAAAACGCATTATGGTTAGGAGTTATTCTCACATTATTGGGTTCATTATTTTATTCCGTTCAAACCGGGGTTATTAAAGACGTAGGAAGTACGCTACCGCCTTTGCCGGTGATTGTTTTTATACAGAGTTTGGTTTCTTTTTTGTTATTTATACCCATTATTTTTAGAAATGGTATAGCCAACAGCCACGAAGTTTTTAAAACCAAAAGAATCGGCTTACACATTTTACGAAGTATTTTTAGTTTAACGATCAGTTTTAGTTTATTTTACGCGGTGCAATATATGCCATTTGTGAACGCGATGTTGCTCGCGAATACGGTACCTTTTATCGTGCCATTTTTAGCATATTTCTTTTTATCGAAAAAAATTAATCATCGATTGTGGGCACCTATCTTCGTTGGTTTTATTGGGGTTGGATTGGTATTACATCCAGACACGCACAGTTTTAATATGGCTTCATTTCTTGCATTGTTTGCGGCGGTGATGATGAGTGCGACCATGTTAACCGTCGGTCAATTGGGTCAAACTGAATCGACGGAAACGACTGTGCTTTATTTTTTTATTTTTTCAACCGTGATTTCAGCGGTGCTCGCCATTCCGTTTTGGACGAAATTCGACAGTCACGCCATGTGGATGATGGTGTTAATCGGGTTATTATATTTTTTAACGCAATATGCTTTTACTGCTGCTTTACGCTTTGCAGAACCGCAATTGGTCAGTAGTTTAATGTATGTCAACATTATTTATTCTGTTTTCATTTCCATTTTTGCATGGAGTGTTTATCCTGATTGGTTAACTTATACGGGGATGATTTTAATTATTTCGGGTGGGATTTTTTGTATTCATTACTCGAATTCTTCGCTTCGCTCAGAATGACAAATTTCCATTATCTCATCTGCCGAAGCATCGCGGTAAAACGACGCCCTTCATCTAATGATTCTGGATGATAATAACGACCTTCAATGAAATTAATATTATCGACACGCTTTGGTTCTGGTTCTTCATCGCTTCCTGCTTCAGAATAATCATCGGTAGGATCGATGTCTTCATCCGGATCTATGGGATCGTTTGGTTTTAACACAAGTGTCAATGGTTCAGCTTCTTGATTTTCTTCTTTCTCTTCATTTGTCATTTTTACATTGGTCTCGAGGATCTCAGTAATGCTTGATATCAACTCATCATTGACGACTTTAGTGAGACGATATTGTAAAAGATTTCCTGAAGTCGATTGTAGCGCCATATCACGCAGAGTTAAGAGCTTTTTTTGGTAATATTGAACATCAGCCTCTTCATGCATTTGAATAAAAATGGTTTTACCTTGCTCTTCATAATAAAGATAATTTCCATTATTTTTGCAATGTGCAATTTTTACTCTCGGTTGATTTTTGGGTGTAGTAGAAGGTTTAAAAAAAGCAAACATGCTTACGTCCTACATTAACAAACGATGCAGAATTTTATGAAATATAAGTGTTCACGGTTCGGATGACGATAAATCCGTGAACACTTAAAAAATACTTAAGCAGTCACCGCGGTTCTCGAACTCGTCATCATACTCAAGAATTCTTTCACGCTCAATACATCAGCATACAGTGGTTGTAATGCAGCTAAAAATGCACTATGCACTGTTTGTGCGGGAATAAGCATATTATTGAACTCTAAGTTCTTGGTCGCGCAAGCATCACTTAATACTGAACAACTAAAACCTAAATCGTAAGCCGCTCGTACCGATGCATCAATGCACATATGCGTCATCATCCCTGCGATGATCAAATGATTAATATGATGTTTAATGAGATGATTTAACAAAAGCGTATCTTTGAAAGCATTCGGATAATGTTTTTTAACAATCGTTTCATTTTTCGTAGGCTGTACATTGGGATGGAATTCTACACCTTTGGTGCAAGGTAAAAAATGTACGGCATCTGGACGCGTCGAAATATGTTGTACATGAATTACCGGAAATTGTTTTGCACGAAATGCTTGCAAAACTTCTTGCGCTTTTTGACTTGCCTCGGTGCTTCTTTCTAGGGGCATTCTTCCGTTGGGGAAATAGTCATTTTGAATATCTATTAACAATAATGCAGTGTTCACCTTATGCTTCCTCTCATCAGGACCAATGACAGTCTCCTATTAAATCGATTTTAGACAAATTAAGCAATAGGTTAGAAAAATTTTTCTGATTTTAACTTTAACTAAATAATATTTGCGGAGCATTCACAAACAAGCTAGCATAACAAAACTTTATTTTGCGATATGGATTGTTGCAATGTGTCGATTTGGATTGATCCTCTTCATTTTATTTTTTTTAAATGCATGCCAATCAATTGGTCCGGCTGAACTTAAAGCTAACAGAAAAGTTTATAACGAAGTTGCAAGAGAATCAGAACTTGAGCAATTATTACAAAATATTGTGCGAGTGCGTTATTCTGAATCCAGTTATTTTTTGAAACTGACGAGTTTAACCACTTCTTTTTCGTTTTCATCATCATTATCAGCTTCGCCATCTTTATCGTATAACACTAATAGTCCGGGATCATTTTCGAGCGTGTCTCGATCATTGAGTGCGAGCCCAAGTTTGAGTTACTCTGATTCACCCACACTTTCCTTTATACCGATCGAAAGCGCAGAATTTGCAAATCAAGTACAAGCGCCATTGACTTTGACGCAATTGTTAACGCCATACAGCGGAAATTATGGCGAAATACCTGATTTTATTTTTCTATCCCGATTAGTTTTTAATACGATGGGTGATCATTCCAACGCAGGATCGCTCGTGGAATCGAAAGTCATTGAGTTACCGCGATATAAAAATTTCTATGAAATTTTACATTTAATATTAAATTTACGCTTGAATGGAAGTATTAATATTCATGAAAATGATTTAAAAGATTTAGCGATGGTACATATAGAGTTTTATTCGAGACGAGATTCTTTATCGCCTGATGCTTTAAAATTGAAAAAACTTTTAAGAGTTCCGAAAAATGCCGATGGTTTTTATCTGGCGGAATCATTTGATCCATGTGCCAATCCGGAAGGAGAAGATTTATTAACACCCAACAGCAAACCGCATTATCGTTCGGAATGCCCTTTAAGTAGGACGATTTATGTTGAAATGCGTTCGATACTTCAGATAGCCCGCTTTTTAAGTTATGCCGTTCAAATACCAGCGTCTGATTATGAAAAAGGCTATGTTTTTGAGTTGAAAAATCCAGATGGCACACCTTATGATTTAAAAGAGTTATTTAATAATTTATTTACGGTGTATTCCTCTGATGAAGAGCCCGAAGATACTTATGTGAAAGTTTATCTACATCATCATTGGTTCTATATTAAAAACTCAGATATTCATTCCAAAATAACTTTTACATTTTTACAACGTCTGATGACGTTGATTGCGGGGTCGCAAGGCACGCCAGCGCAGTCTGCGCCAATTTTAACCATTCCGGTAGGTGCCTAGGAGTTGGAAAATTTTTAAACATTATCTATACTGGAGGTAGATGAGTTCAATAGAAGAGGAGGATAATAATATGTTTAATAAGACTTTTTTGTTTTTATTCGCGGGATTTTTCGTGTGGGCGGCTACTTTTTCAGCATTTGCAGCTGTTGCTAGCGCAAATGGCGTAGTGCCAAGCGGAAGTGCGGTTGCTGTTGAGAAGCAGGCAACGCCTGCAGGGACTGCTGCATTAAAAAGGCCTAGTGCACCTAAAGTAATATTGGTAACAGAACCAAAACCGACTAGAGTTCAAGCATTAAAGGCTTTTTAAAGGTATAACAGATTACTTGGCAGGATAGTTGTTTGACATGGAGTAGTTATGAATCGTCGCGTTATTTTTTTAGCAATCGCTATCAGTAATATTTCTTACGCTGATAGCAATTTTTATGTTGATTTAAAAGGCGGTTATGATTTTTCAATTCAAAATTCCACTGTGTCGAGTAATTCTAACCCCTTAGCATTTAAAGGGGATGAAATTCCCGGTGTGTATGAATTTCAAAATGTCACCTGGAAAAATAATTTCGAAGGTGGATTTGATGCTGCAGCAGCGTTTGGCTTTCAGTTTGATCATTGGCGATGGGATTTCGAATTTTTATTCCAAAATATTCAACGAGACATCGATGGCGATGCTGATTTCGTGCAGTTAGCTGATGGTGGGGGTGCTGTCGTTGCACCCATCGATGTTGATTTTCCGCATAGTGAAAATAGAGTTTGGATTTATAGCTTACTGCTTAATGGTTATTATGATTTTAGAATTAATGCGAAATGGCATCCTTTTGTTGGTGGTGGTATAGGTGCGGCCTGGGTGAATTCTGAAAGTACTGTCGAAAGTGGCAAGATGTTATTGAATAATACCCCGATCAATATTATTGAAAAAAGCCCCACCATTTCGAGCGTTCCTTTTGCTTGGCAACTCAAAGGTGGTTTAACCTATCTTGTGAATGAACATTTATATGTAGAAGCACAATATCGACTCTTTGGTACCACGCATTTAAGTTCGGGTAGCAGCACGATTACCGCAAGTCCCAATACGGCAAGACCTACGCCTTTTTATGTTGAAGGACAGCCAGTGAAGGGGCTGCTTTTAAATGCGATTGAGTTGGGGTTACGGTATGTGTTTTGATTAGATCAGTCCAAAGACTCAAGCAGCAGATTTGTATTTACGCACATCAACTTGAATACCTGCTTTAACAGCTTCTTCTGCTTGTTTTAATAATTGCGCAGAGATTTTTTGTGATAAGTATTCTTCTCCGCAGTTATCGCAAACATCTGCTGGAACTTCTTTGACCACAATGGTTGTATCTGCTCTCTCAAGAGTGGCCGTCATGGTTCCTGGTTGAGTGTGCCCATGCTTACATACGATACATTTCATAGCTATTTCCTCTTTTCAAATCCAGGTTCCCATCTTTCTAGATCAGGTTCATATACCGTTATTATAACCGTAGTCTCTTCATCTGTCGCTGTTGCTGTTACTACATGAATAGGTCGTTTTTTTATAAATCCAAGTTTTAGGCAGCTTGGATAGGGCTGATCTGTAGGGTAGTCTTCGATTATTTTGCCAGTCAGTAAAACCTGTAATACATCATTCTCAGATATTTTTCTCTCAAACATTCTGCTAAGGGCATGAAAACGAAATTTTATATTCAATGTTAAAATCCTTAAAAGAATATTATTCTAAGTTTATGTTTCTAATTCAATATATTTCCTTTGGATTTCGGTAATTTCTTCGCCTAGTGGTCCTTCCTCCCTTCCATTTGGGCTTATCAACCAATACCAATCATAGGTGCCTCCACCCACAAAATAACGATGCTGGTAAACAATCAAATAACCTTTGTATTGTCCGTTAGAAATAACCTCAAATTCATTAGCAGGTACAATATAATTTTGTTTTGCGCTACCAATTTTCACTGCATGTAAGGCTCCCGATGTTACCCACGCCGATGTCATAAAGTACAGTGTTTGATTGTCTGGGGAAAACAATAAATGACTTGGATCTATTATTTGTTTTTCAGGCTCATCACATTTTAAATTACCTTTAACAAGTAATTTTTCTTTTTTTGATTCAATCTCATAAACCCAAATTTGATTCCCATATTCAGCTTCAGTGAAAGCATCGCATTCATTTGGTATAAGATTGTTTCCTTTTCTAACAAAAGCAATCATTTTTTTATCTGGAGACAATATTGGAGAGGAGTCCTTGCCAGAATAAGTTATTTGAAGATCCTGACCAATATTTTTAGAATAATAAATATTCCCCGCTTTTGAATAAACTCCCGAAATACGATTCTTTTGTGCTAATTCAGCGGCAAATGTTGATAATGAAGAAAGTAAAAATGCTAAAAAAAAAAATAAACAATCGCATTTGTTTATTCCTTGTATTCTTTGTCAATAATGCTACGGAGATTATCTTGAAATACGCTACTGGGCGCTGATCTTAAATAAGTATTTTCCGAATGATAAATACATATTTCTACGTCAATTAGTCCTTGTTTTGCAAATTCGATACATTCACTCATTGAAATCCATTTATTCCCATTTAATAAAAACAGGCATGGTTTATTATCCCTATTTATTATGTTTTTTATAAACTTAATATTGGGATATTCTGCACGGATTGAATAAATAAATACATTAAATTTCTAAATTTATTTTTATACGATGTGTGTCCTTGAATTAATCTAATAGGTTTCTTCTTCGAGAACTTCTATTAGATATGCATGCTCACAGAAAACAGCTTTGGGGTAGTAGAAATCGAACTAAAACCCCATTAATTTAGTACCACTAACTTAAGTTCAAGTAGCAGCACGATTACCGCAAGTCCCAATACGGCAAGACCTACCCCATTTTATGTAGAAGGACAGCCAGTGAAGGGGTTGCTTTTGAATGCGATTGAGTTGGGGTTACGGTATGTGTTTTAAGATAAATAATTAAATCTTAGTTCCATAATTGATAAATATTTTATCTCACGCTAATAATAAATTAATCATTCACCATATTTAGAATATAATAGTAATAGCGCTCTTACTCTTAAGGGAGAAAATTGTATGAGAAAGCTATTTCTTGTGTTAACGGTGGTGTTAGCTGCAAGTTGGATGAATAGTGCACTTAGCTCTGATTTTTGTGATAATCAATGTAACACTCAGTGCGCGAGTCGAGGTCAGAGCTGTGGTAAAATTAACATAGATGCTAGCATCGCTGGTTGTCAGTTTCAATGCGCCACTGTTACTTGCGATTGTTCTGCAGGTGGTATCCAATATCCAGGTGCAAGTGGAAGTTGTCTTTGTGGACCCAATTGTAAAACACTATGCTCCAATGCTTGCAAAGCAAAAGGAATGGTTGATCCCTACGCAGGACGTAGTCCCTACGGTACGGTAAGTGGTTCGACTGTTACTTGTACAAATTGCAACTGTGCCCCCTGTGATTGTGCAACTAACTGTGCAGCAGCGGGTTTCGGTAGCGCAGGCGGCACAGTTACTTTACCAGCTGGATGCCCAACAGCATCGTGTACTTGCCCGCCTACTAAATGATTTTTTTAAATCATTTTATGTAAGTGCGCAATAAATCCGGCGAGCGCTGTAATTGCGCTGATTGTCCACACAAAACTGGTCCACATGCGTTCGTTAACTTTGTCGATTCGTTGATTGACTTCAGTACGTGAGGTATTCATTTCTTGTCGAAGACCAGCCATTTCATGCTTAAGTTCTTGTTTAAAACTATTCATCTCTTGTCTTAAAGAGGCCATCTCTTGTCTTATAGACTTCAGCGTTTCATTGATATTCAAATCAGTCATTTCCAAAAACTTCACACTTAAGTAGTGTATTAATTTAAATCTTCAGGAGGAATCACCTCGTTAATTTGTATTACACGATAAAATTTCGGCACGTTGAACCGATCTTTTTCGACATTGACATCAACTCTATAGGAACATTTTAGGGGGTTTTTTTCAGGATCATGTTTTTCATAATTAATTTTTTGTTGATCAACTTCTGAAATAAAGTACACCGGTAATTCTTTAGAATATATAGATTTTATAATAGCTTTATCGCCAGTGCGTCCGGAGTCTTTTGCCTCGTCAATGTTTGTTTGTTGAAAATACATTAATACATTTTTAAAAGTGGCATCTTCTTTATGATCAAGAGCTTCTTTTGCAAGAAGTGCTCCCTTTCTTGCTTCAAAGGCTTCATCAGAGTTAAATTTTACAGTTAGCTTTATTTTTGCCTCCTGATTTTCATCTTCGTAGTCGATAGCTGAAATTCCAAGCTGTCCTTCCTTATTTTCTGCCGCTATTTTTAATAAATCGGCATACCTTTTGCATTGTTGTTTTGTATACAGAATATCTTTTGGGTGAATAGTCTTTTGTTTAGCTAATTCAATAAAATAATTAATTGAAAGTTTAATATTTGTGACAAAATCCACAAAAATGTTTATATTATTCATGCCGGAAAATAGTTGACCCATGATTATGCTGGCGCTTGTCAATTCTGCTAAAATACAGTTGTTTTCTATTTTTGTAATATAAAGTTTTATGGAATCTACTTCCGATATTAATTTTCCTTGTTGTAAAAATTCTTTCTTTAGATAGTCCTTGTATTCAAATGCAATAGCTTGAAATGACAGGGTCATTTCAATTAACTCAATTGGAGAGTGCACGTCCAAATGTAAACGTATTCTTGCATTACTTATTTCTCGGGTAACTGACATAATATCCTTTGGATTTTTTTATAATTAAAAAGATTTGTTAAATTTAAAGATACATTAATTAGATATGCCCAGTGGATCCCGCGAACAAGTCGCGGGACGACGAACAATTGGGAATTAAAACGGAATATCATCATCAAAATTATCCATACTATCACCCGTAACAGAGGTCATTTCGGGAGTTTTTTCAGATGCTGGCGACTGATGTGGTGCGTCACTTGCGCCCCCGCCGGCCTTGCTGCCTAACATTTCGAGTGTGTCAGCAATGACTTCCGTGGTGTAACGATCTTGGTTCGTGGTTTTATCTTGCCATTTGCGGGTTTGTAAACGACCTTCGATAAAAATTTTGCTGCCTTTACGTAAATATTCGCCCGCAATTTCAGCGAGACGATTATAAAAAACGACTCGATGCCATTCGGTACGTTCTTGATTTTCGCCGGATGCTTTATCTTTCCACACTTCCGATGTCGCAATCGTGACATTTGCAACCGCTAAACCATTGGGGGTAAAGCGCACTTCGGGATCGCGACCTAAATTACCAATTAAAATAACTTTATTTACACTACCTTTTGCCATGAGAGAGAATCTCCTAAATTAAACATGAATACTTGTGTTTCGCCCATTCTACCTGTTCAGTTTTATGTAGAATGGTGCGGGTTTTTCATTTGAAACGCAATAGCTAGCCAAAGCAAGCTTAACGCTGCGCAAAACAGGTTCACTTGAGTCAAGCCCCACGATCCATACAATAAGCCCCCCAACATTCCGCCCACGAAAATACCAAAAAACTGGGAAAAAGAATAAAGTCCTAAGGCAGTGCCTCTATGTGTTGGTGGCGCAATTTTGGAAACTAAAGAAGGGAGGAATGCTTCAAGTAATGAAAACGCAGTGAAGAATAATAATAAACTGACCGCAGAAAGCAAGAGGTTTTCAGCGTATTGCCAAAATAAAAATTCAGAAAGTGCCAATACGATTATTCCCGCACAAAATATTTTTTTCACACATTGTTTTTTTTCAGCAATGAGCATGCAAGGGATCGAAAGACAAAAAGCACCGATAAAAATCGGCAAATACAACATCCATTGTTTGTTTCCATCGAGATGCGCGAAGGTTTGTAGCGCAATCGGAATCACGACAAAACTCGCGGTGAAAATGGCGTGTAGGAAAAATATGCCGGTATATAAACGTGATAATTCGGGATGGGTGTATAGTATTTTTAGCATCGTCGGACCTAGGCTTGTCCGTGGAGTCCAGCGCGACCCCTCTGGATCCTGCGGACAAGCCGCAGGACGACGGACTGTTGCTGTTGGTCGCGGTGCGGTCGGCACCCACCAGTACAATAAAAAAATCGCAACCGTACTTAAAAAAGCACCCAACCAAAAGATACCGTGTATTTGCATAGCTGACGCAAGCAGGGGGCCTAACATCATCGCAAGCGAAAAAGAGCCGCCAATCGTCATTCCAGAAATCGCCATCGCTTTCGTGCGTTGCTCAATGCGGGTCAAATCCGCAATCAGCGCCATGATGGTGCTCCCCACGGCTCCCGCACCCTGTAAAGCACGCCCCAACATCATTCCCCAAATCGTATGCGAAAGCGCCGCAATCACACTCCCGACAATAAAAATTATTAAACCTATCGTAATTATTTTTTTGCGATCGAAATAATCGGATAAAGTCCCAAAAGGAATTTGGCAAATCGCCTGGGTCAATCCATAAATCCCCATCGTAAAACCAATCAAATAAGGTGTTGATCCCTCTAGGTTTTTTGCGTACAACGCAAAAATGGGAAGCACCATAAAGAGCCCCAGCATGCGTAACGCCATCACCAGGGACAGTGAAAAAACCGAACGTAACTCCAACGAGGTCATTTTTTCGTGAGACATCATTATTTATTCTTCATGGTCAATCTTTGCTATAATGTCGGCCATTATATCCGGTGATCATGAAACGACAAACACTTATGAAAGAAATTCAAATCCGGGGTGCGCGCACCCACAATCTAAAAAATATCAACCTTTCCCTTCCTCGAGATCAATTTATCGTGATTACGGGTTTATCTGGTTCGGGCAAATCTTCTCTTGCCTTCGACACGTTGTACGCGGAGGGACAGCGCCGCTATGTCGAGTCTTTGTCGGCATATGCTCGTCAGTTTTTATCACTGATGGAAAAACCCGATGTGGACCATATTGAAGGTTTGTCGCCAGCGATTTCGATCGAGCAAAAATCAACTTCGCACAATCCGCGTTCGACAGTCGGTACAATCACTGAAATTTATGATTATTTACGATTATTATTTGCCAAAGTCGGCCAGCCACGTTGTCCCGAACATCATCATATTTTAGAAGCGCAAACCATCAGTCAAATGGTCGACACCGTGTTGACGTGGAAAGAAGATACCAAAATCATGATTCTCGCGCCGGTTGTGCAAGAACGAAAGGGCGAGCACATCGATTTATTGTTAGAGTTGCGCAGCCAAGGTTTTGTGCGAGCACGTATCGATGGCGAAATGGTGGAACTCGATCATGAAGTGCATAAATTAGATTTGCGTCGCAAACACACGATCGAAGTCGTGGTGGACCGTTTAAAAGTTCGCCCTGATATTCGCGTGCGCCTCGCCGAATCTTTCGAAACAGCATTGCGTTTAGCAAAAGGTACCGTGTCAGTTGGGTATCTTGATGAACCGAAACGTGCAGGAAAAGTTTTTTCTGCAACATTCGCGTGTCCAGATTGCGGTTATAGTTTATCTGAATTAACTCCTCGATTATTTTCCTTTAATAATCCCACGGGCGCATGTTCCGCTTGCGATGGATTGGGAATAAAACAAGATTTTGATCCTGATTTAGTGGTGACGAATGCCAATTTATGTTTAGCGGATGGCGCCATTCGTGGCTGGGATCGCAGGAATTTTTATTATTTCCAAATGTTATCATCACTCGCCAAACATTATCGTTTTGATATGGAAGAACCTTTCAAAGATTTACCGAAAAAAATTCAGTCGATGATTTTATATGGTAGTGGCAATGAACTGATTAAATTTCAATATAAAAATGATGATGGTCGCGGTTTTCAAAAGAAAGATGTGTTCGAAGGGGTTTTACCGAACATGCAACGTCGCTATCTCGAAACCGAATCAGATATGGTTCGCGAAGAATTAAGCAAATATCTTTCGCAAAAAAAATGTGAGGCGTGTCATGGCGCGCGTTTAAATATTTCAGCGCGAAATGTTTTTGTCGGAAATAAAGCTTTACCTGAAATTACCGCGTTATCACTCGAACACACAAAAAGTTTTTTTGAAAAAATAAAATTAGCGGGCGCGCGAGGCGAAATTGCCGAAAAAATCTTAAAAGAAATTGTGAGCCGCTTAAATTTTTTAGTGAATGTCGGATTAGAATATTTAAGTCTCGATCGCAGCGCGGATACGTTATCTGGGGGTGAGGCGCAGCGCATTCGTTTGGCAAGCCAAATTGGCGCGGGATTGGTAGGGGTCATGTATATTTTGGATGAGCCCTCGATCGGATTACATCAGCGCGACAACGAAAGGTTGTTAGAAACCCTACGTGAATTACGTGATATGGGAAATACCGTGATTGTGGTGGAACATGATGAAGATGCGATTTTAAGCGCAGATCATGTCGTGGATTTAGGGCCGGGTGCGGGTGTGCATGGCGGTGAAATTGTGGCGGAAGGCACGCCGCGCGCGATTATGAAAAATCCGAAATCCTTGACCGGCCAATATTTATCGGGGAAAAAAGGAATTGTCGTCCCACGTCAACGTCGTGCACCCAATCCGGAACGCATGTTAATGTTGAAAGGTGCGACCGGTAATAATTTAAAAAACATTACACTCAATCTTCCTATTTCGTTAATGACTTGTATTACTGGCGTTTCAGGTTCCGGCAAATCGACGTTAATTAATGACACATTAGGTCCATTGGTTTCGAAAATTTTAAATAATGCGAGTCGAGAACCGGCGGCTTTCGAAGATATTTTGGGTATCGAACATTTCGATAAAATTGTCGATATCGATCAAAGTCCAATTGGTAGAACGCCGCGTTCTAATCCTGCGACTTATACCGGATTGTTTACACCCATACGCGAATTATTTGCAGCAACGGAAGAAGCACGTTCACGTGGATATACGCCGGGACGATTTAGTTTTAACGTGAAAGGCGGGCGTTGCGAAGCGTGTCAGGGAGATGGTTTAATAAAAGTAGAAATGCACTTTTTAGCGGATGTTTATGTGACTTGCGATGTGTGCCAAGGCAAACGTTACAATCGCGAAACCCTAGAAATTACTTTCAAAGGCAAAAATATTCAGCAAGTGTTAGCGATGACGGTCGAAGAAGCCCGCGTATTTTTCGATGCGATTCCGATGGTCGCACGCAAATTACAAACGCTGATTGATGTGGGATTGTCGTATATTAGTTTGGGACAAAGCGCGACGACATTGTCAGGCGGTGAAGCGCAGCGGATAAAATTATCGCGTGAACTTTCGCGTCGTGATACCGGTCGCACGTTGTATTTGATGGATGAACCGACGACGGGATTGCATTTTTTCGATATCGAACAATTGTTAAAAGTGATTCATCGTTTACGCGATGCCGGGAATACGATTGTGATTATCGAGCATAACTTAGATGTCATCAAAACCGCAGATTGGATTATCGACCTCGGCCCTGAAGGTGGTGATAAAGGCGGAAAAATTATCGCGCAGGGAACCCCTGAGGAAATTGCCAAACATCCGACGTCGTATACGGGGAGGTTTTTGAAAAAGGTGTTGAGGAAATAATTTTCATAACCCCATTCGCCCCCTTATTCTCCACGTCGTCCCGCGATTTATTCGCGGGATCCAGAATGGCATATCCGCTGTTACTGGATCCCGCGGACGAGCCGCGGGACGACGGAGATGAATTTACAATTATTTATAAACCCTATCCCCCGTCGCCGTAAAAATCGGATCCTCCGGCCTCGCGAGAGATTTACCCTGAGACTGCAACAGACGCACGAGTTGCTGAGGATTATTCGTAATGATGCCGCGCACGCCGCGTTTTAAATAATCATTCATCGAACTATCTTTATCAAGGGTCCAAATATAGGATAATCCAATCGTCCCTTGTAATTCATTACGTGCGGCTTGTTCTATTTCTCCATAAAAAGTTTGTGCTGAAAGCGCAGATATTCCGACACCATACACTCTATTTGTTGTCATACTTAATTTTTCTAACACTTGCGAAGTATTGCCGGTCTCTTGATCGATGGAAAAATAAATGCGATCGCTAAATGGTGAACGATTTGCGGTGTGAATGGCGTTATTCATATAAGTCCAATCGGATAATTTTGCGGCACTAATAATAACTTTTCCTTGATAACCTTTTTTAAATAAATATTCTTCTAAATGTTGAACGACATTGATCCCCGCAACCGATTTACCACCGGCACTCAGATTATCGAGTTTGCTATCCACAATAAAAAGCGCGATGTTTGGTTTTTTTGCTAAATACGACAAATACAGGGCAGAATTTTCAGAAAGTTCACAAGTCATCAATTGATTCGGGCAAACTTCCATTGAAGTAAAATTACTGACTGTGCAATCACAAGGCGAGCCGTGTTTGAATTGTGAAGGCATGATGCTATATGAGTCGAATCGAAGATCCGCTTCAATCGCGTTAGCGCCCTTTGCAGAAACATTATCAATCATGGATATCGTATTAATCATATGCGCAATCGCATAATAAATCGGTAAACTTTTACCCCAGCAAGTCAATGATCCATCCATCGTGATGCCACAACTGCGGGTTGCGCCTGCACTTACTGATTGAAGGGATTCATTAGGGTGATTTGATTGGCCAAATGTATTATCGCCCCAGCAAACCACTTTATTATCGGTTTGTATACCGCACGTATGCGCATATGCCGCACTGATGCTTTGGAAAGTCCGGAAAGGCGGAGGAGAGGATTGTCCTTTTGCATTGCTTCCCCAGCAGTGCACGGTGTTATCCGTTTTAATGCCACAGGTGTGAGAAGTGCTGGTGCTTACCGCATAAAATTTATCGGATGGAGGCTTTGCGGCACCATCTTGTTGCCAACCCCAGCATTTCACTGTGTTATCGGTTTGTACGCCACAAGTATGCGTCGCGCTTACGCTCACAGATTGGAAAGTACCCGGCGGTATTTTGGCTTGACCAAAATCATTTCTGCCCCAACAGAGAATCGTATGATCCATTCGTATTCCGCAGGCATGCCATTCACCTACGCTAATGGAGCGAAATTTTTGAGTCTCCGGAGGATTTTCTTTCACGCCGCCCCAGCATAACACGGTGTCGTCAGTTTGAATCCCGCACGTACTCGCATAGCTTGCATTGACGGAACGAAAGGCACGCGCATGCGGCGTTGTTATTTGTCCGGCAGCATTATCGCCGAAACATTTGATATCGTTATTCAATAAACCACAAATATGATTTTCACCGACACTCACGGAGTCGAATGTAGTAGCGAAGCTTAGTGTTGTAAAAAAAATTAGAAGTATAGCAAGGCCCGTCGGACCTAGGCTTGTCCGCGGGATCCAGAGCAGCATGACAGGCTTTCTGGATCCCGCGAATAAATCGCGGGACGACGGTTGTATAACGGCACGAGTTAAATACATTTGATTTTAAAAATAGTCATGTATGATAATTGCACGCTAAAATATATGATGAGGCTCTGAAATGCAACATTCCTTTCAGCAAGAATCCAAATTTTTATTTCAAGGCCCAGTCGGCAATATCGAAACCTGGGTCGTACCGCACGATAACGCCAAAGGTACGGCGATTATTTGTCATCCGCATCCTTTGTTCGGTGGAACGATGACGAATAAAGTGGTGACGACGCTTGCGAAAGCATGCCAAGCATTAGGATTAAATACGGTGCGTTTTAATTTTCGCGGTGTTGGTAAAACAGAAGGCGTACATGATGAAGGACAAGGCGAAGCCTTGGACGTGATTGCCCTCGCGGAATGGATACGAAAAGAAACGAAAGGTGATTTATGGTTGGCGGGATTTTCTTTTGGTGGATATGTAGCCGCGCGTGCAGCTAGTCAATTACAAAAAATCAAACAACTCATCAGTATCGCACCACAAGTATCAAGATTTCATGAGGCCCCGATCGGCCCAATCACTTGCCCATGGTTAATTGTGCAAGGCGAAAAAGATGATGTCGTATCGCCAGAGGCTGTGTATGCATGGGTCGATACCTTAAATCCACGCCCGACGCTTATTCGTTTACCCGAAGCGGGACATTTTTTCCACGGCCAGCTGGGGGTGTTGTTTGATGCGTTGGTGCGGGAGTTGTGACATGCCATGCCTGTGCTCGGGAGCGTCTAAGCTGCTTTTCTTTCTTTGACTAAGGGCTTTAAATGAAGCTTATTTTTTTTCTGTTGAGCTTTCCATAAATCATAACCCGCTTGGAGATCAACCCACAATTTATCTGAAGTGCGGAAAACTAAAGAAATTCGAATCGCCATTTCAGGTGTTATATTCATTTTGCCATTAACAAGTTTTGAAAGAGTGGGGCGAGAAATTTTTAATGCTTTTGCGGCATCGGTAATAGAAAGATCAAGTGGATCTAGGCATAAACTTTTTACTAAAAGACCTGGATGTTTTGGTTTATGGATCATAAATATGCCTCTCAATGATAATCTTTGTAATCAACTAAAATGGCATCGCTTCCATCAAATGTGAATACGATGCGCCAATTTCCACTGACTTTTACGGCATAAAAATTCTTTAGGTTGCCGCTTAATTTATGAAACTGAAGTCCTGGTAAATTCATTTGTTCAGGAAAAGAAGCAAAATCTAATACTTGTAAAATATCATGCAATTTATCAGCATGTTGTGCGTTAATTTTTGCGGTGCTGCCTGTTTCATAAAATAGTTTTAATCCTTAGATGTAATGTCCATAAATTCAAGCCGCCTTTCTAGTATGTTATCCCGGGAAAAAATCTTTATCCAACGCTTCATGTAAAGAAAACGGACATTTTTTAGGGAAAGTTCTTTCGCTTAAATCTGTTTCTCCTACCGCTATGACAACAGCATGCTCATAGGCATGGTTGACGTTTTCTTCCAAAGATTTCTTCAAGCTCGGGCTTTCTTTAAGTAGGTCGTGAAGGCGAAGTCTTTGTTCTTTGATCGTATATTTCCAGCTATTGCTTCTTCTTTCTGATTGAAACTCCCATTTTAATAAATGAGCTAATAACACTGCCAATCGATTAATTAACTCCCTTTTTTCACTCTTCCCCATGCTTTCAATTTCCTCAGCAATGTGTTCTATATCAATCT
>JABDCZ010000022.1:0-33784 GCA_013287885.1 Gammaproteobacteria bacterium | reverse complement strand
GAACGTAGATAATATTTATGCATTCATCAACAAGATCTATTGCATTTTTTTCTTTCGGAGGTTGGTTTGTTGTGCTTGTAATGCAAGTTTAATTGCACCAAAAGGATCTATTTTTTTAGGTTTAAATAATTCTCCCCAGTATCTGTTTTGATGGATTTTCACCGGCTTATTTAGCATTGCGATCAATTTTCCAAAAGAATTTCTTTGTTCAATGACATCTTGAAACATTTTAATTTTTTCAGAAATGTCGATCCAACCGTCCTCATTAATTTTTTTGATGAAATGTGAAATCATGTTTTTAATCATATCTTCTGTAAAATAAGTCTTTAGTGGACCAGTATTAACATTCATATTTAACAATAACTCTACCGTTATAGGTGGTAAATGATGGCTTGTCACTGATTGAATGACATGAGCGAAAGGAGACTTTTCATCTATTTCAACTAATTTATCATTAATAAATAATTTAACAATATCAAAATGACCATTTTGAACCGCCAAAGAAAAAAGAAAAGGAATTCTGCTACCTTTATTTTCAATTTTGTCTAATAAGTTTTCTTTTTTTAAAGTAAAAATAATACTGAAATCTCCCTTTGTTACAGCATATTCCTCAAATATTTGGCGGAATAGAAGAAAATCAGATAATGCAATTTCTTCATTTCTTAGGTACTCGATTAATTTTTCTAACATCAAGTAGTTAAGTTTTGCTCCTTTTTCTATTAACAATGTAAAAAGATTTAAATTTGCTCGTTCAATAGCAAGCGCTGTGACGTTTTGTTGAAATTTATCTTCTATTTCTATACTTTTTATAGAATATTGTAATATTTTTTTAACGATGGGAAGATTGGAGTCCTTCGCAGCTAATAATAAAGCGGTATTTAGATTTGGATCACATAAAGTGGTATCAATATTTTGTTTTAGTAAAAATGATATCATTTTTATTTCATCAGATGCTCGCAATACAAGTTTATTTAATGCAGGATAACCATCATAATCTCTACTATCCAATATTAATTTTCGTAGATTTTCATCATGAATATTTTTAATAAAAAGTTTTAGCTGACTATTATCTTTAGAATCAATACATTGATGAAAAGTTTGAAAAAGAACTTTTTTCACTAAGATTTCAAAAGTGGAATTACCATTGGTAAAATGCGTTTTCTGAAAAAAATCTGTCAGTAATTCATATTTTTTTGTTTCAAAGATAGTTTTAAACTCTAATAGTTGTTCGGGATGGGAATCTTTTGTTAATTCTTCATATTCAAGTAATTGTTTTTTCTCATCAATGACAGTTGCTTTATGCTCAATAAGCAGTTTTTGAATGCTGTCCGATTTAAAATATCTTGCAAAATCTAAAGGTTTTTCGCAGTATGAACTACAGATATAATTCGGATCAGCTTTGAATTCTAATAAAGCACTAATTTTCTCAAATTGTGATTCTAAAGAAATTATTGTTTTGGTATAGCTATAAAAACTTTCTTGCATAACAGTACTTAATTCTTCGTTTAGGAATGAACTAATATCTTTTTCTTCTAACGCATCAATTTTTTTATCATCCGATATTGTTTTATCTTGAATTTTACTTATCCACTGAGGACCCTTGTATGATTCTAAGAATTCGGTTAAGTCGATGATGCTCGCAGTGAGTGGAATAATATTTAACCTTCTATGTATTATACTTATAGAAAGATCAATTTTCTCACATATTACTGATAAATCATGAGAAATAAAAAGTCCTCCATTGGGTTCGAAAAAATAAAATTTATTTTTTGACTTAAAAATTAGAGTGGCATGTGCACCTTTTAAATTAAATTTGTTTTTTAAGGTAGGCTCACCCATAAAAGATAATTGTATATATTGATTATCTTTAGATTTTTCTAATATTTCAGCTACCATTTTCAGATTAATAGAATAAGTATTTTCTTCAGAGAGATTTAATAGATCTTGCTTATACTTACTATCTTTCACGTGAGATGCTAGCGATAATCGATTAGAAGTGACACGATATAATTTTTCAAATGGGGAAATGACTTCAAGCGGATGTGCTTTAATCGCAACTTTTTCTAGTAAAGAAAGTAATTCTACAAAATTTTTATTTTTATCGGTAAATACAAAGGATTTTTTGAACTCTTGAAGATTTTTATCACTTAAATGATTTTCAATAGGACTTTGGTGGCCACTCGTTAATAAAGTTTGTATGATGGGATGATCAAGGCCTTTTAATGCAATCAAAATACAAATTGCTTGACATAAACCTAGGTGTTTTTTAATTGCCTTATGGGTATCTACTCCCAGCAATTTTTCATGACGAGAAATAAAAAGACCTTGAGAGAATCTTTGATAGGAGAATTTTTCATGCTCTACGCTTCTTAACATGCTTACCACTACTCGTGTTGATTAAAGTTTGTGCCAATTATATCACTTTTTATCAAAAATGATCAAGTTTGGTGTTTAAGTAACTCATTGTAAAAATTGGAAAAGAAAAAAAGAGGCGATAAAAAGTATTGTTACCCACTCGCTTATTGTGATTTTTTTTATAAATTCGTATATTACGGATCCAAGCTTATTGTATACAATCGCATTTTAAAAAAAGGCCAAAATTTTAAATATGAATATCACGAGTTTTATTGCTAAAGAAATAAATGTTTCCTTAAATCAGGTCGAAGCTGCTATTGAATTATTAGATGGGGGAGACACGGTACCATTTATTTCGCGTTATCGTAAAGAAATCACAGGCGGATTGAGTGACACACATTTACGTGTTATTGAAGAACGTTTGGTCTATCTTAGAGAGTTGGAAGCACGTCGTGAAACTATTTTAAAAAGTATTGAAGAACAAAATAAATTAACACCGGAATTAAAACAAACTATTTTAGATGTAGATAATAAAGCATCGTTAGAAGACTTATATTTACCTTTTAAACCGAAGAGACGAACGAAAGCGCAAATTGCCAAAGAGGCAGGCTTGGAACCTTTGGCGTTGGAAATTTTGAATAATCCATCATTGGATCCTGAAAAAACTGCTGAAAAATATATTAATGTTGAATACAATATTTCAACTACTAAAGAAGCATTAGAGGGCGCTAAACAAATTTTGATGGAATTATTTTTTGATACTTCGGATTTATTAAGTCCTTTTCGAAATTATTTATGGGAACATGGTACTATTCAAAGTGAAGTGGTCAAAGGAAAAGAAGTGGAAGGAAATAAATTTTCTGACTATTTTAATTATGAAGAACCTATAAAAAAAATTCCTTCGCATCGCGCTTTGGCATTATTTCGCGGACGACGTGAAGAAATATTAAATGTAAATGTGTGTTTGAAAGAGAATGAAACTGAAATTTGTATTCTACAATTACAAGAAAAATTTGGTATAAAAAATAAAAATCGTGCTAGTGATAAATGGTTAATCGATATTATTCATGCAACATGGAGAATTAAATTTTTTTTAAAACTTGAACTTTCGATGATTATGCAACTCAACGAAAATGCAGATGTTGAAGCAATAAAAGTATTTGCAAATAATCTTCGTCATTTATTAATGTCTTCACCGGCAGGCTCGCGTGTAACGTTAGGTTTGGATCCTGGTTTACGTACGGGTGTTAAGGTAGTGATCGTTGATGGCACCGGCAAATTGTTATTTCACGCAAGTATTTTTCCGCACGCTCCGCGTAATGATTGGGATGCATCTATCGCGATATTAGCAAAATTGTGCAAACAGTTTAATGTGGAGCTTGTCAGTATCGGTAATGGAACGGCTTCAAGAGAAACGGATCGATTAGTCCTTGAATTAAAAAAACGTCATTCCGATTTACATCTTACGAGCATCGTCGTTTCTGAATCTGGTGCTTCGGTATATTCCGCTTCGGAGTTAGCGGCACTTGAATTTCCGGAATTAGATGTTTCTTATCGTGGTGCGGTTTCAATTGCACGTCGTTTACAAGATCCACTGGCTGAACTTGTGAAAATTGATCCAAAATCAATTGGCGTCGGACAATATCAGCATGATGTTAATCAAACACAATTAACGCGCAGTTTGCATATGGTGATGGAGGATTGTGTAAATGCTGTGGGCGTTGACGTCAATACTGCTTCCGTTCCATTACTCACTTGTGTTGCCGGATTAAACGAAACGATTGCAAAAAATATTATTCATTTTCGTGATAGTTATGGCGCTTTTAAAAATCGTCATGAATTAAAAAAAGTGCCGCGCTTGGGTGAAAAGGCATATGAACAAGCCGCAGGTTTTTTGCGAATTGTGAATGGTGAAAATCCATTGGATGCATCAGCAGTTCATCCAGAAGCTTATCCGGTTGTTGAAAAAATTTTAGAAAAGCAAAATCGATCATTGTCTGAAGTCATGGGTAATGTAGCATTTCTAAAAAATTTAAAGGCGCGTGAATATACCGATGAAAAATTTGGTATCCCTACAGTTTCTGATATTTTAAATGAACTAGAAAAACCAGGTCGAGATCCACGGCCCGAATTTAAAACGGCGGTTTTTAAAGAAGGAATTGAGTCACTTCAGGATTTAAAAGTCGATATGATTCTAGAGGGAGTTGTTACGAATGTTGCAAATTTTGGCGCTTTTGTCGATATTGGTGTTCACCAAGATGGATTAGTACATGTATCCATGTTAGCAGATCGGTTTGTAAAGGATCCTAATGATGTTGTTAAAATTGGTGATATTGTAAAGGTTAAAGTTTTGGAAATTGACATTCCTCGTAAACGTATTCAATTAACGATGCGATTATCGGAAAAAAATCAACCGAGAATAGAAAATAATTTTGTACCGTCTCCAAAAAAGAATCAGTCTGCAAAAAGTGATAACTTTGAAAATAGAATTGGAAATGTATTATTAGAAGCGTTAAAAAAGAAAAAATAAATATAAATAGGGCACCTCATCACGGTGCCGGTGCCCCTTTTATTTTATTTCGAGAGTTCTGCATTAATGACGCGCGATTCTGGTGCCACTTTCATCATATTGCCTGTTGCAGCATCAATGATAAATCCAGGCCAGAAAAAGATATTTAGAATTCCAATCGGTTGAAAGGCCGTATTTACTTGAGTATGGGTATCTCTATAACCTGATTTTTTGAGCGTTAAAAGTGTGGGGGACCAAGTATTTACGGATATTTGGGTGGGAGTGTTGCCTTGAGGCACATTATTCACAAAAACCTGTGCGCCTTCAGGTTTGGAGTTTACGTGTACCACTTTGTTATTATCGCCAGCGATGGATGCGCAGCCGCTTAAGGTAATGATTGCAATGGATAGTGCTGAATTGAGCATTTTTTTCATTTTTCACCTATGATTGGATGTATAAGAGGTTTGTATATTTTTAATTCTTACCTGAGGAAAGAGCTCACATTGTAAGCTCAAGTTAACAAAAATACAATAATTTCAAATAACATACCGCCATTTGAACGATTGATTGTATGTTTGCCATATTTTTATATTGTCAATTGACAAGTATTCTTGTAATGGTATACCATTACAACAGTTTCAATCTATCATTTGGTTACTAATATGCATTTATCTCATTCTTTCAAATCAATATTTGGCGCAACCACACTCATAACAGGATGCTGTATAGGTGCTGGAATGATTGGCTTGCCAATGAAAAGCGTTTTAGTCGGTTTTATGCCCGCAACTTTTGCAATGTTTTTATGTTATTTGTTTACGACAATCACCGGTTTATTTATTGTGGAAGCGACGCTTTGGTTTAATACTAAAGTTAATTTACCTACTATTGTTGAATCCACATTAGGGAAAAAAAGTAAATTTTTAACATTATTTTTATTCCTCGCTTTATTTTATAGTTTGTTTGTCGCCTATTTAGATGGGACTGGTATGATCATTGCTGAAATACTTACTTCTCTCACGGGTTTTGCTGTGACCAAAAAAATGGGTATTATTGTCAGTACATTGTTGGTCGGTGCGATAACTTATACTGGAACACATTTAGCAAATCGCTTTAATCAAATTTTATTATTAGGGATGATTGTTTCATACGCATTACTCATCAGCATTGGTTTTACAAATAATCATATTTCTCATGCAGAATCTTTTCATCCTATGGGAATTTTGCATGTCATACCCATTATGCTCATTTGTTTTGGTTATCAAAATTTAGTACCCACTGTCACCTATTATTTAAAAAAGAATGTAAATTATATTCGTTTCGCTATTATTATTGGAAATTTTATTCCTTTGTTAGTTTATACTTTATGGAACTATGTTATTTTAGGAATTTTGCCTGATAATCATTTAATTATTAAAAATGCTGAAATTATTACACAATTATTACAGAATACTTTAACGATTATTTCAATTGTTGTTTTAGTAAAAGCATTTTCCCTTTTTGCGATGCTCACTTCTTTTATTCCGACAGTCTTAAGTCTTGTGGATTTTATTAAAGATGGGATTCGAATTTCATTTAATAAGCAATTAAAAAACGATCTTTTTTATGTCATTTGCATTTTTATTCCTTCCTTTATTTTTACTATGACTTATCCTCATTTATTTTTAAATATGCTAGATTTTGCGGGAGGATTTGTGGATGTATTGCTATTTGGAATATTACCAGCACTCGTTGTTTTGGTGGGTAGAAAAAAATTTTTAAGTAATGATCATTATCAAGTTTTTGGTGGTATGATAACACCTCTACTTGTCATATTTTTATCTCTTATTATTTTAATGGTAAAAATGGGTTTTTTATCATTATAAATAATTTTTAGGATTTTTTTTAAAAGGAGTTAGCATGGTTCGTGTATTTGTTTTTATTTTTAGTTTAATTTTTTTTATTTCATGTATGGCTGGAGATATTCAGCACGACAAAAAATTTTCACAACTTAAACGTGTGATTTATATCACTTTAGATGGAGTAAGAACCGAAGATTTTTTTTTACATCCTGAATATTTCCCCATATTTTGGAATAAATATGCAAACATTGCGAAGATATATGGGAAGCCCAACGATAAAAATACCATGGTAGTTGCATCTGTCCCCGTAAGTTTACCGTCCTATCAAAGCCAAATGGCGGGAGAAGTCCAACCATGTGAAGATAATAATTGTGGAAGAATTCTTGTTGAAACTCTACCAGAAAAATTAAAATCCCAATTTGGATTTTCCAAAAAAGCAATAGCGATTTTTGCTTCATGGTTTGAAATTGAGTATGCCGCACAACATATCGCAGATTCAGTATTTACTAATACTGGAAATATGCCAGTATACGATCCCGATACCAAAATCGCAGATTCTGTAATGGAAGCGCTTAATTTACAACAAAGCATGGATCATTATGATGATGATATTACACGTTATGACCGATATACTATTGATCAGGCAATGCATTATTTTGAAACCTATATGCCACGTTTTTTATGGATTTCATTAGATGATGCAGATGAAGCAGCGCACGGAAATAATAGAACTGCCTATTTAGCTGCTTTAACATTATATGATAATTTCTTAGATCAATTATTTATTAAGTTAAAAAATCTTCATCTCGATGAAGATACCACGGTTATTGTAACAACGGATCATGGACGTGGTATCGGTCACAGATGGACAGATCACGGCCCTGAAACCGCGACATCAAAATTTACATGGGCTTTTGTTATCAATGGAGAATTGTCGCCCCGCGCAATTTCGAACACAAAAATAAATTATAGTACTTTATCGATACGTCCAACGGTAGAAGCTATTTTTCAAGCATAAATTTTATAAGCAGGAATGTTGATCACATTTCTGCTTTTCCCTACGTTTGCTAATTCCTCGAACACCTTGTCTGAAATAACTGTAATCATTATTAAATTGAATGTTTCTATAATACTCAGTTTCTTGCAAATTTCTTCGGTTCTCATTTAGTATGGAAGTATAAGGATAACGAAGACAAGGAGGTCATTATGAAATTCAAATTACAATATACACTTCCTACCCTCACGCTTTTCGCGTTAATGACAACCGCAAATGCAATGGATAAAGGTATTTATATCACACAGTTTAATTTAGAAAATCCCACAAAATTAGATTATTTTATTCGCGAAGCAAAATCGGCAGGAATTAATACTTTTGTGATTGATCATGAATACAAAAGTTCACATTACGCAGCGGCGATTGCAAAAGTAAAAGCGGCTGGTATCAAAAATGTAGCGCGAATCGTTGTATTTTCAAATGGTGGCAGTGCGGATCAAGTACGTTCAAAACCTTATTGGGAAGAAAAATTTAAGTTAGTGAATGAATCAATTCAAGCGGGCGCTGATGCAATACAACTAGATTACATACGTTATAGCTCTAAATTGCCTGCTGATCCCCAACATGCGAAAGATGTCTATGAAGTCATTAAATGGTATAAAGCAAAAATTAATGCAGAAAAAGTCCCGATGGAAATCGATATTTTTGGTGAAGTCAGTTATTATCCTTCCATGCATATCGGGCAAGATATCAAGATGTTTGCTGATAGTGTCGATGGCGTTAATCCAATGGTATATCCTTCACATTTTTGGCCTTATCAAAAATATTCTGCGGAACCCTATAACACCATTCATAACTCTTTAAGTGCTTTAGTAAAACAATTTAATGGGAATCCTCCTTTTAAAATTCGAGCATTTATAGAAGCTGCCAATTATCATTATCTTAAACAAACGAGCAATGATCAAAAGCAAAAATATTTATTAGAACAAATTCGTGCTGTTGAAGATACCAAGGGTGTTTCTGGTTGGTACGTATGGAGTGCAAATAATGTATATGAAAATTTATTCCATGTATTAAAAAACAAAAGCTAACAGCAAAAAGAAGCATTTATACCTCTTAAATGCTTCTTTTTTTTATCTACAATTATTTTCATGTTGAAATTCCCATGTTATCTCTTTATCACTTCCGGCTTTGTGTCTATAATAAACATTGATAAGTTCAGGAACACGGAGGTTCTGTGAATTTTATTGAAGCTGCTCTAATTATTCTTGGTTTTGCTATTCTATGTGTTCCTATCGCTACGCGATTCCAAATTCCATTAGAAATATTCTTAGTCTTTGCTAGTGCAAGCTTAAGTTTTTTGCCGGGTCTGCCGCCGATTACAATTGATCCTTTGATTGTCTTTAATTTATTTTTACCACCCATTTTATTTCATGCTGCCTATTACACTTCTTGGCGAGAATTCAAGGATAATATTAGGCCCATTGGTCTTTTATCCATTGTGCTTGTCGTTGTATCAACCATCATGATTGCGGTATTTTCAAAATGGTTAATTCCAACTTTTACATGGGCGCAAGGTTTTTTGTTGGGAGCAATTGTTTCTCCTACCGATGCCGCATCCGCGACTTCAATCATTAAAAAATTAGGAGCACCACCTCGTCTCATTACTATTTTAGAAGGAGAAAGTTTAATAAATGATGCTACCGCATTAATTTTATTTCGATTTTCGCTAGCAACTATTTTAATAGGCTCATTTTCAATGTTTGATGCTATTACAAAATTTATTTTTATGAGTATAGGTGGCGTAATTGTGGGACTAGTTATTGGAAAAATTGTATTAATCATTTCGCCAAAAATTAAAATGCCCTCGGCAGAAATTACACTTTCTATTATTACTGCGTTTAGCTGTTATATTGTTGCTGAAAAATTAAATGTATCAGGAGTTATTGCAACCGTTTCTTGCGGAATTTATTTCGGACTTGCATTACCTGTTATTGCGTCATCAAAATCACGTATTCAAGCCAAAGCTACTTGGAACACCATGCTTTTTATTATTAATGGATTTGTATTTACTTTGATTGGTCTTGAATTACCAATGATTATAAAAAATTTAGAAATATATTCGTTAAAAACCATTTTTTTATATGGCATTTCTATTAGTATTGTTTTAATTATCGTGAGAATTATTTGGGTTTTTGTTGCGGCATATATTTCTAGGATTTTAGTGCCTGCAATTCAAAAAAGAGATCCTTTTCATTTTCCTACACTCTTTATATTAGGCTGGTCCGGTATGCGCGGAATTGTTTCCTTAGCCGCAGTTTTATCTTTGCCTTATCAGTTGAACGGAGGAATGTTTCCGAATCGTGATTTATTATTGTTATTAACTTATTTTGTTATTTTTATCACGCTTATTATTCCTACCTTTTCCCTCCCATTATTTTTAAAATATTTTAATCTGACGGGTTCGATAAATTCATTTAAAGAAGAAGCCACAACAAGATTTCATGTATTAGATAGTGTTTTACATTGTATCGACGATGTGGTGCGAAAAGAAAATTTTCCTGAAAAAGTTGTCGTCGAATTTCGTAACCAAATAGAGCGTCGAATTAAAGTAGTTAGTACACAAATGAGTGACGCGCCATTTTCAACATTAACGGATGAATATTCAGCGCTTCGAAAACTGCTGCAATTATCTTTCTCGATTGAAAGAAAAATTCTCATTCGATTACGAAAAGATGAGAAAATCAGCGATTATGTTTTTCATTTGTTATTAGACGAATTAGATTTTGAAGAAATGCGCGCTAAAACATTAAGAATCTAATGGTTTATATTAATTTACATGCGGTAGTTCATGATATAATAATGATATAGATCTTGCCAGAATTTAATAAATACCTCGATCGTGTATTTTATTTGTTCAGAGTGGGCAAAAGGATCGCCAATGAAGTTTCAGATACGTGGTGGACAAGATTTAAAACCTGAAATTAACGATAAAATTCAGGTTCGCTTAGTCAAATATTGCTATTATCATATTCAAACCAGTCTCCTTATATCACTCTTTTGTTCAACTATTTTATTTTTAGGGTTATTCAAGACTAATAAAGTAGAGTACCTTTATCCTTGGTATGGGCTTACCTCAGCTGTGACTATTTTTCGTTTAATGATGGGAAGACAATATCAAAAACATGAATCTACGATGCATGATGTTATTTACTGGCGAAACTTATTTGTTTTGGGTGCATTTTGGGGAGGAATTTGTTGGAGTTATCTCATCATTTTTATTTTTCCAAATGTTTCCAATTTACAACAAACATTATGTATTCTTATCTTGGCAGGTGTCACTGCAGGTTCAGTGACGACACTGACAGGAATTAAATCAGCAGTTATTGGCTATTTAACCTTTGCTCTTATTCCTCTCATACTCGAGTTGATACTTATTAAAAATTATATTTACCAATTATTTACGTTTACAGCGATTGTGTATTATTTATTTTTAGTCATTGTATCGCTTAATATTCATAACATCATCCGTAATGTCATTTTTTTACAATTCGAAAATGATACATTACTAAAAAAATTACATCATCATGCAACGCACGATACATTAACAGACATTGATAATACTCGCCAATTTTATGCCAATTTGTCATATGCGATTGAACAGGGTGAATATGCAAAGAATCAATTTACATTACTTTTTATTGATCTCGATCATTTTAAAAATGTGAATGATAATTATGGTCACGAAATGGGAGATAAATTATTGTTGCAAGTCGCAAACCGCTTGAAATCTATAATTCGTAATGCAGATTTTGTCGCTCGAATTGGTGGTGATGAATTTACTGTTATTTTATGGAAATTAAGTACGAGAGAGAACATTGAAAAAATTGCCAAAAAAATATGTTATAACTTAAGTGAACCATTTGAAATTGATAATAATACTTTTAATGTCAGTGCTAGTGTGGGTATCAGTATTTTTCCTGAAAATGGTAACGATAGTATTAGTATTATGAAAGCCGCAGATTCAGCAATGTACTATGTAAAAAAGCATGGCAAAAATAATTTTTGTTTCGCGAATGATCTCATACGCGAAAAAGTTAATGAACCGACGAATTCACTTTCTTAATGCATTTTCATGTGTTTACTAATTAAAATTTGATTTTCTCTTTCTTTTTTCGAAAAAAAACTTACCATCCACTGAATCCATTTTTCTGTGCAGGTTCTCGCATGTGTTGAACTTTCAATGATATTTTTTATATTCAGTAATTCTTTCTTCATTTCAATTAAATACATGATTTCAACTTGATCTAGCAGATCATCTTTATAATCTTCTTCCTTTTGTTCAGGATTTTCAATTTTAGTATTAATTCTTTCAATATGTTGATCGATCATGGTTATCGGATTACGGTCTTGTCCTTCAGAGTCAGCGCCAAAAATTTTTGGATCTGCATTATTATCAAGTAAAGTGCGTGCTTCTTTTAATCGTAAATGATTCAATGCATAGTAAAGCGCTGTGCTTCCTGATGATGATAATGTATTAAGAGGAATATTCGGCACACAATTGATAACTTGTTCCACATTATTAATATTTTCAAATGTGGTACGTGCAGCTATATGTAAGATGGTTTGTCCTTGTTTATTTAAAGTTTTAAAATCAAATTCTGCGATAAATGCGGTTTTTAATAAATTCGGAAAAACATATTTACAGGTTGTTGGCTCATTACAATTGAGTGCTGCTACATGTAGCGGAGTATTACCATTTTGATCTTCTAGATTAAAATTAATATGTGGAGAATTAAAAAGTAAATAATGAATTAAACTCGCTCCCATCGAATCCATATCATGACCAATGCGCGCAGCATGATGTAATAGTGTTTGCTGTTTTTCATCTTTTTCAAGGATGATTAAAGGTTTTTTTTGTAATGCAATAAATAGATCATGATTATTTCGTACCAGATAAATAAAATAATCTTCTATATTTGAAAAATTTTTTTCATCCATGAACGGTTCTGGGAGTTTGGCACCTTGTAATAATAATTTAGTAATTATTTTAAAGCATATAATATCGTCGCTAAATGTATTATCTCGAAGAAGTATATCGACAATAGTCAGGGGAGTGTGATCAGCAGATTCAAAGTCTATTGTTGCGTGAATGTTATCAGGAATGAATTTGAGTTTTAATAAATTTTTTAATTGATGTAAATTTTTATCCTTCAAGGCTTGATCCCATTCTGCAGATAAATTATTTTTATCCTCTCTCGATATAGACATTTGAATTCCTTTTACACATTTAAATGGTTAGTGTAATCGAGAAATCCATAATCGACAATCGCATGATTTCATATTCATAATCATTTATACTTACGATTTGTGATTAAGGAAGAAACAGGTCAAATGCTCTCTTTTCGATGGGTTCATAAAGAAAAACATCGCTATTATCGAATTATCATTTCCAAAGATCTACTTGGGGATTGGGTTGTTACGCGCATTTGGGGTGGTATTAATCAAAAATCAGGTAGAGCCATCCATTTTCCTTGTGCTTCCTTCGAAGATGCAGAACGTTTTCTAAACAAAATTAAAAAGACCCGTAAGCAACGTGGTTATGAATTATGCGAAACATAAAAAACTGCCCGAAAGATATAATCTGACGGGCAGAATAAACACTACAAATCATTTTTTATGAATTAAGATTCCAATCGCGACCCCAGTCGCAACACTTGCAAGCATCGTAAAACCAAGAGATTTTACAGGTGCATTTTTCGCAAGGCGCTTCAAGCGCGATTGTAACGCGTGACTATGACGTAATCGATTACGTTTTAACATGTCGCTAACCTCCTGACTCTATATTTTTTCATCATTTTTGTTATGTAGCCTTTAAATCCACTTATTAATAACAAACGTTATCGCAGCTCCAGCAACTTCCGCAAGAAGGTACAGCAACTTGACAGGTATAAGTCGTGGAATTACAACAAGTGGAGCCTCCGCAGCTTGGTGTGGTTGCACAACCACTCAATAAGGCGAGGAAGGCTACTCCTAATGTTACAAATATGAAGTTTTTCATGTAAAATACTCCTCAACTTGGTTAGTATTTGAACAAAAAGGAGAGCTTACATTTTTGTCCCTATTTAGCACAACTTTATTATACCACCAATAACTGTTTAAAAACGGCGCTTTTAAGGATAAAATGCCAGCTTATAGGTAACGAAAAATACAGGAAAAAAATGCTTAATCGATTATTTAAATTGCAGGAAAACCATACCACGCTTCGCACGGAGGTAATTGCTGGGATGTCGGCATTTCTGGCAATGTCTTATATTATCTTTGTAAACCCCACCATTTTGGCTTTAACGGGGATGGACAAGGGGGCTGTGTTTGTTGCGACATGCCTAACAGCCGCATTTGGCTCAACCTTGATGGGACTATTAGCGAATTATCCCATCGCACTCGCGCCAGGTATGGCGTTAAATACCTATTTTACCTATGGAGTGGTTTTAGGTTCGGGTTATTCATGGCAAGTGGGATTAGGCGCAGTTTTTATTTCGGGACTCATTTTTTTAATACTCAGTATTTTTCCTATTCGTGAATATATCGTTAATAGCATTCCAAAATCTTTGAAAATTGCAATTGTCGCAGGAATTGGTTTATTTCTCGGTATGATTGGTTTAAAAAATGCGGGCGTCATTGATGGTAATCCTCCGTCTCTCACATTACTGCATTTACATAATCCTACGTCTTTGCTTGCACTGCTTGGTTTTTTTCTCATTATCATTTTAGAAAGATTAAAAATTATCGGTAGTATTATCATTAGTGTTTTAACGATTACCGTGATTGGTGCTTTCATGGGATATGTGGATTTTGTCGGCATTTTTTCTCTTCCTCCCAGCTTGATGCCAACACTTTTTCAAATGGATATTAAAGGCGCTTTCAATTTAGGTTTAATCACTATTGTTTTTGCTTTTTTATTTGTGGATTTGTTTGATAATACGGGAACGTTAATTGCCATAGCCCATCGTGCTGGATTTATGAATAAGGATGGTAAATTACCTCGAATTGGCAGAGTACTCATTGCGGATAGTACCGCTGCTATTGCGAGTGCGATGTTAGGCACTTCCACGACAACGAGTTATTTAGAAAGTGCAGTTGGAGTGAAAGCAGGAGGACGAACCGGTTTAATGGCAGTTGTGGTGGCTATATTTTTTCTCGCGGCTTTATTCCTTTCTCCATTAGCACAGTCGATTCCCGCTTTTGCGACAGCGCCCGCGATTATTTATATCGCATGTCTGATGGCTCGCGCTTTTACTGAAATTAGCTGGAAAGATACAACCGAATATGCGCCTGCATTAATTACTGCTATTGCAATGCCAGTCACTTTTTCCATTGCAGAAGGAATTTCTTTCGGCTTTATTTCTTATACCGTTATTAAAATTATTACAGGAAAATTTCGCGATTTAAACCCTGCTATTATTATTTTATCCATCATTTTTGTTTGTAAAAATATTTTTTATTAAATGAAGTAAATCATGAGACTTTTAATTATAGAAGATGAACCAAAAACTGCGAATTATTTAAAAAAAGGTTTAACCGAAAATAATTTTGTTGTTGATGTCGCACCTGATGGTGCAGAAGGAATTTTTTTAGCAACTTCGCAAAGTTACGATTTAATTATCCTGGATGTCATGTTGCCGAAACAAGATGGTTGGACAGTCGTCAAAGAATTAAGAAAGCAAGGATTACAAACACCCATCATATTTTTATCTGCACAAGATTCCATTACCTATCGTGTCAAAGGGTTAGAATTAGGAGCGGATGATTATTTAGTAAAACCTTTTGCTTTTTCAGAATTATTAGCGCGTATACGAACTATTTTGCGACGAGGGGTTATTAATCTCCCCGATATTTTAACGATTGGGGATTTACAAATTGATTTTGTAAGATATAAAGCGACGAGACAAGGGGAACGTTTGGATTTAACTGCTAAGGAATTTTCGCTGCTTTCTTTATTCGCAAGACGAAAAGGAGAAGTGATTTCTCGCACCTTAATCGCAGAACAAATATGGGATATGAATTTCGATAGCGACACAAATGTGGTAGATGTCGCAGTAAAAAGATTACGAAGCAAAATAGATGAGCCATTCGATAAAAAATTGATACAAACGATACGAGGAGTTGGATATGTACTGGAAATATGTGAAGACTCATCTGATTGATAAATTGATTTTCAAAAATCCCAAAAGCTGGTCAATCACATTTCGTTTAACCTTAATCTATACTTTCTCGGCGCTTTTTATATTATTTTTCACGACCATTACATTGTATTGGATTTTTACGACACGACTCGAAAAAGAAAATAAAAAATTTCTGACAAATAATATTTTAGTGTTACAAAAATTATTACAAAATGAATCGAATGATAATAAAGAATTTTTGCAAGAAGAGATTATTACAGAGCCTGAAATATATCATTATTATGTGCGCATTATAAAGAATGATAAAACAATTCTAGAAACGCCGCATATGAGTGAACACGTTCCCAAAATAATTTTTAATCATATTCATCCGCCGGAATTAGATGCGTTTCGTTCCGTACATTGGACTTTTAAAAAAAGCAATCAACGCACTAAACATTATTTGTTAATGTCTGCATTAATTGACGAAAATCGCGATCGTGTTATTCAAATTGCGAAAGATATTTCTGCTGAACGTGACATTGTAGCGGATTATAGACAAGGTTTATTATTTGTATTATTCATTGGCGTTGTTGTTTCAGCGATGTTTGGCGTTTTAGTTGCGCGTCAGGGCTTAAAACCTTTGCGTGTTATCACGAAGTCTACTCGTCGGATTACGGTTGAAAAATTGAAGGATAGATTAAACCCATCTTCGTGGCCGAAAGAATTATTTGAACTTGCATTAGCATTTAATGAAATGCTGGATCGAATTGAATCTGGATTTAACAGGCTTTCACAATTTTCAGGAGATCTTGCGCATGAATTACGAACGCCTATTACTAATTTGATGGGAGAAGCAGAAATTGCATTATCTCGTCCCCGTTCGAAAGAAGAATATCGAGAAGTATTAGGTTCCAGTTTAGAAGAGTTAGAAAGACTTTCGCATTTAATTGATGATATTTTATTTTTGGCGCGTGCAGAAAATCCTAAAAAACTCATGAATTATACAGAAATTGAAACTAAAAAAATGATCGAAGATATTTGTTATTTTTATGAAATGATGGCCGAAGAAAAAAATATTAAAATTATTCACGAAGGAAATATTTTAATTAATGTGGATACTTGTATGATTCGTCGAGCACTTTCTAACCTCGTTTCTAATGCCATTAAACATACTGATGCGAATGGGTTAATTTCAATTACGACTGGAATGAATCAAAATAAAAATGCCTATATCACGGTAAGCGATAATGGGACAGGCATTCCAGCAAAACATTTACCTCACGTATTAGATCGTTTTTATCGCGTAGATAATGCAAGATCTCAAAAATTAGGGGGGAGCGGTCTTGGACTTGCGATTGTAAAATTTATTATGAATTTGCATGGCGGTTCCATTTATATTGAAAGTGAAATTAACAAAGGAACGAATGTAACTTTGTTATTTTCCAATACTATATAAATTCGTCAAGCACTTGGCATTGTTCTTGTAAATTTCTTAATTGTTCTTCCCAGTAATGTGGTGTGTTAAACCAAGGAAATGCGCGCGGAAATGCAGGATCATCCCAGCGATTAGCAAGCCAAGCCGAATATTGAATCATGCGTAAAGTGCGAAGCGCTTCAATTAATTTAATTTCTCTAGAATCAAAATCATAAAATTCTCGATACCCCTTTAATATTTTTGATAAATGCAATTCCATCTCGGCAGGATTACCTGATAAAAACATCCATATGTCTTGAATAGCTGGCGCCATGACTGAATCATCGAGATCAACAATATGTGGACCCGCATCGTTCCAAAGTACATTACCTAATTGACAATCTCCATGTACACGCAAATAACGAATATTATTAATAGACAAGAATATTTCTTCGATTTTTTTTAAAGTATTTTCCATATTGACACAATAGTTATGTTTTAAATATTCTGGAATAAAATGATTTTCAATCAAAAATTGATATGGCATTTTCCCATGTGTCATTGGATCTAATCGACCACGATGTTGAAAAGATTTCGTGGCTCCAATGGCATGCACTCGGCCAACAAAACGGCCTATCCATTCTAAATGCGTGACATTGTCAACATCTAAAGCGCGTCCGCCATGTCGTTCGAATAGTGCGAATCGAAAATTTTCATATTGATGTAAGGTTTTATCTTGAATAATTAATGGAGCAACCACTGGTATTTCGGCTTCTATTAATTCTAAAGCGAATTGATGCTCTTCAAGTATGGCATCCGTACTCCAACGCCCCGGGCGATAGAATTTTGCAATAAGGGGTTTGCTATCTTCAATACCAACTTGATACACACGATTTTCATAGCTATTTAATGCAAGTAAGCTACCTGAACAAAGGAATCCTACACTTTCGACAGCAGTAATAATAACATTCGGATCTAAATGTTGATAAGGCGTATGATTCTGTTGCAAAAAAATAACTCCCGTTTTTATGTATCATGCTAGATTAGCATCAATCTTTTTTTTTGCAATACTTCTTAGAGGTCACGAAATAATAAAATTCGTCAGCAACTATAGAACTATGTCATGCCAGCATGCTTTTAGCTGGCATCCAAGCGGCTTCGCTAAATGTCGATTGGATGCCAGCTAAAAGCATGCTGGCATGACATAGTTGATGACGGTTATTTATAATTTTTGAATTAACGCGAGATATTTTGCATCGGGTCTCGTTTTATCTTTAATTCTTAAAATCCAAAAATATTCTAAACAATATAATTTTGAAGAGTCATTTTCATTTTTTAATTGGTCAAACGCTTCATTGGTAAGAGAAAGCGCAGAAAACAATATACTCATACGATCGACAATAAATTGGATATTCAATAATTGTAAATCTTCCGTTTGATTTCGAAAATCTGCGATATCGATTTCTAATTTTGCTAATTCATTGGTTAATAACGACTGATAATCATTATCTATTTTTTCAATTTCATTTTTTATATAATCAATAAAAATTTTATCGACAGAATATTTATGAATATCTCTTAAAATTTGCATCATTAAAACATTATGTGTTCCTTCCCAATTTTCACAAACAATGCAATCTCGTAACAATCTTGGAATACTTGAAAACGATTCAATGACACCATTTCCCGCTAACACATCTAATGCATGATGAATATGTTCCACTGACCATTTCGCCGTAATATGTTTTTGCATATTGACTAATAATCTTAACAATAATGGATTAATGTCGGAGCCTTTATCACCCTCATCTTGTAAGTTGATTATTTTAAAATTTGAAGCAAGTAACGCAGTATTTTCCGCTTTTATTTTACTTAAGTTTTCTTTTACTAATGGATAATCAATAATTTTTTTGGAGAATGCAATTCTTTCCATCGCATAAGCGCGGGCGATAAAATAGGCACGCCTCGCCATGGCAACTACGCAAATTGAATTAAATAAACGTGAAATGTGTAGCACATTTTCCATAATAAGATGAAAGCTTTTATTTAAAGGACCTATGGGAAAGGCGTAGGCACCATGAAAGTCAATTTCAGCAGTTGCCATTGTCAGAGTACCCAATTTTTCTTTTAAACGACGAAAAGTAAAATGATTATTTTTATTTTCCCATAAGGCTGGAACTAAAAATAAAGAAAGTCCTTCTGTGCCCTTTGATTTCTCATCGGTACGTGCAGTTAAAAAAATAAGATCTGCATTCGCGTTAGAGCAAAACCATTTTTCACCATAAATGCGATAAAGGTCTTTTTCTTTTTTTGCAATGGTTGCATTTAAACCGACATCAGATCCGCCTTGAATTTCAGTAAGAAATTGTGCACCAGTAAAATTATGTTGAAAAGAGGGAGCCATGAGTTTTTCAAGATAATCTTTTTTTTCGGGAAAATCAGGTGTTTTTGAGAAAACTCGAATCATGCCCGCACTGCAAGCGATAGGACAATTATGTCCTGCCTCACCTGCTTCACTGCTTAAAAAAAACAAACTTAAACAATGTAATAAATCGCCAGGTTTTTTAAGGTAACTTAACAAATGACTTCCGTAAATAATGTTGCCTGCGGCCACGTAACTTGGATGATGAATAATTTTTTCGTGTTTTTCGCCAATCGAATTGTAATGTTCAATGCGAGGTAGATTTGTTGGAAAATGATTAAGGGTAACGAGTGGCTCTAATTCATTTGCAATTTTTTCACCAAACAATGTGAGTTCTTGATTAATTTTTTCAAAATCGTTTTTAAACCAATAACGAATCGTATGAATAAAATCAGAATCTTCCGTATAAACATTTTTATGAATTTCAATTTGCCATTTAGCGAATGCGTCACGTCCAATTTGATTTGCAGTATTTATCATAGCCATTCCTTTTTTTAATATTATATGTCAAGTTGTCTATGCTGACATCATTTTTAATAAATGATGGGTAGCATGCAAAGGATCCTTTTTAGCAGTAATTGCCGAAATCATCGCTATACCCGATACCCCCGTATTCTGTACATGGGTGAGATTTTTCTCATTAATGCCCCCAATTGCAACCAAAGGATAGTCTAATAATTCGTTAAAATATTGCAATTTTGTAATTCCTTGGGGGGCAAAAGGCATGATTTTACTGGTAGTGTGATAAATCGGACCAAATGCGATATAAGAAGGTTGAAACGTATGAGCGCGTGCAACTTCATAATAACTATGGGTGCTTATACCAAGCCTTATATTTGCGGTATGGAGTGCCATCATATCGGCATCCTTCAAATCTTCTTGCCCTAAATGTACACCATACGCATTGTATTTTATCGCATATTCCCAGTAATCATTTATAAATAATCGAGCATTATATGCATTGGCAATTTGAATCGCTTTTTGAATTTCTTTTTCTAAAGCAAACCCCGAAAGATTTTTAATGCGAAGTTGAATAGTTGTAATTCCTAACGGAAGTAATTTGCTTATCCAATCGGCAGAATCAACCACGGGGTAAAGTCCGAGTTTTGTTTCACATTTTGTAAATTTATTAGGTTTTTTTTCTAAAGGCTTAGCTCCGAGATAGGGTAACGAATTCATTTCGCTTGGCCACCCGGGGTAAGCTAATCCATACACTTCTGATTTTTGAATGGATTGAGTGACGGTCATTTTTGCAATGACTATTGCATCTTTTATATCATAACCCAATCCCAAAGCGCCGGTAATTGCGGAAGATAATGTACATCCCGTACCATGAAAATTTTTATCCCGAATTCTTTCGTGCGATAACCAAAATGATTCTTGTCCATTTGTCCAATAATCATGAACCCAATCTGGGTCATCAAAATGTCCGCCTTTGATGAGAACATTTTTAATGTTGAATTGTAGAAATTGATGAGCCGCATTTTCTATATCTTGCAAAGATTGAATTGAAATTCCTAATATTTTTTCCGCTTCAAAAATATTAGGCGTAAGAATATCTACATGAGGATAAAATTTTTCGAAATTTTTTATGTGATTAACAAGAGAATTTTCGTATAGTGCATGTCCTCCTGTGGAAGATAATAAAGGGTCAAAAATAATTTTTGCGTGTTTAAATTTGTCAAAAACTGAATGTGACAAATGACCCAACATTCCAATTTTGATTGCGGTCGGTGGTAAATCTTTTAATAATGTTTCAATTTGAGATTGTATATGTTCTTCTGGTAAAAAATGCGTAGAGGTAATTTCATGACGATTTTGTGCAGTGACGGCAGTGACGATAGAGCAACCATGTACACCCAGCGCATGAAATGTTTTTAAATCTGCTTGAATACCTGCAAAACCACCAGAGTCAGAGCCCGCAATCGTCCAAACAATAGGTTTTTTCATATGATTTTTTCCTGATGCCAAAATGGTGTATCGATGAGATAAGTACTCGCATGTGCAAGATTTCGTTCTTGCATGATGCCGGCCTCATATCCGAGTCTTCCTGCGCTGACCGCATCTCGAAAAGCGGAAGCCATTTTCGGTGGATCCATCGCAAGTGCGACAGCTGAATTTAATAATATCGCATCGATGCCTAATTCCATGGCGAAAGTCGCATGAGAAGGTTTGCCAATACCGGCATCAATAATAATTGAAATATTTGGCAACCGCGCGCGTATGGTTTGTAGTGCGTAAGGGTTTAAAATTCCTTTTCCCGTGCCAATCGGAGCTGCCCATGGCATCAAAATTTCGCACCCTGCATCCACCAGTCGTTGACATAACACCAGATCATCTGTGCAATAGGGAAATACTAAAAAACCGTCGTTAATTAATATTTTGGTGGCTTTCAATAATTCAAATGGATCTGGTTGTAAATGATATTCATCACCAATCACTTCAAGTTTAATCCAATTGGTTTCAAAAATTTCACGCGCCATTTTTGCCATGGTGATCGCATCGGTAGCATTTCGACATCCGGCAGTATTCGGTAATAAATGACAATTAAAGGATTTAATAATATTCCAAAAAGTATGACCGCCTTTCTGATGTATTTCACGTTTTAATGAAACGGTAATAATCTCAGTACGTGATGAAACAATCGATTCTTGCATGACATCCAGTGAAGGATATTGTGCTGTTCCAAGTAATAAACGGCTTTTTACATCGATATTTTTTATTTTCCACATATTTCATCCTCCTTGCATCGGAGAAATGATGTCAACCACATCTCCATCTTTTAAGTGAATTTCAGTATATCTGTCACGCGGAATAAATCGCTGATTAATGGCAATCGAATAATGCGAGATGGAAGGATAATATAATTGTAAAATTTCATTCAGAGAAATTTTATGTTCTAACAATATTTCATTTTGATTAAGAATAATTTTTAGCATGATAACTATCCCAAATTTGTGGAAATTGTGGGGAAATGTTTTTGGAAATATATTGGGAGATTTCAAAAGCCAATATAGGTGAAAGTAAAAATCCATAACGATATAAACCGTTAACCGCAATAAAGCCATTGGTATATATTACATTAGGAAGATGCGATTTTAACGTAGGTCGACAATGTGTAAAAGTCTCTACAATACGTGCCTCTCCAAATCCCGGATGTAATGCAAAGCTAAGTGTCAATAATTCTAAAGTGGTTCGTACTGAGATTTCACTGAAGTCTTCTGATTCAATTTCACTAGCACCAAGAATATAAATATCATTTGGGCGCGGCGCAATGTAAAGATGATAGCGTGGATGTAGTATTCGAACAGGTTTATCTAACTTAACTAATGGTGCTTTCAACCAAATAAGTTCTCCGCGAACACCGCGTAACGTTTTAAAATTATTTTTTGCACCCATTCCTCTGCAATCACAAACCCAGTCAAAATGCAGCATTTTATTTTTTAAAAAAACTTGATTCGGTAAAATTTTCAAAACATTTTCTTGAATAAATGTAATTTCTTTTTGAATTAAATAGTTTTGTAATGCGAGTAAAACAGCTTGGGCATCAATTGCCGCATCATCCTCTAAAAAATAGCCTTCCTGAAATGCAGCACCGAATTTAGGTATCGAAATTTTCGGAAAAGCTTTATCAGGTATTTTTTTTGAAATACATTGCATCACACGATGTAATTCAGCTAAATCGAGTGAATGCGAAAGTAATAAACTACCTGCTTGGTTGTAATAAATTTTATCGCTAAGACTAGATAAAATTTCAGGCCATAATTGCAAAGATCTTTTGCCTAATTCATAGATTAACCGATCGGTTTTATCTAATTCTGAAATAGCAGAGAGAAGTCCTGCCGCAATCATGCTGCAGGACTTTTCTTTTTTTTCAAATAATGTAATGTTAAACCCTAAATTTACTAGCGAAAAAGCAAGCAATTTCCCAATAATACCACCGCCCACAATTGCAATTTTCATATAATGGCAAATGCTTCTTGTGAAGTACGCATGGAACAAAAGTGTGGTCCGCACATCGAACAAAAATGCGAAGATTTTGCATTTTCTTGAGGTAAAGTTTCATCATGATAAGCGCGTGCCGTATCTGGATCTAGCGATAAATTAAATTGATCTTCCCAATGAAAATTGAAACGAGCATGCGACAAAGCATCGTCTCTTAGATGTGCGCCAGGATGATTTTTTGCAAGATCTCCCGCATGTGCTGCGATTTTATAAGCAATAAGCCCTTGCTTCACATCTTCTTTATTGGGTAAACCTAAATGTTCCTTTGGCGTGACATAACATAACAAAGCACATCCATACCAACCCATCATTGCAGCACCAATTGCACTTGTCATATGATCATAGCCGGGCGCAAAATCTGTCGTTAATGGACCTAAAGTATAAAACGGTGCTTCATGACAATATTCCAATTGTTTATCCATGTTTTCTTTAATAAGATGCATAGGAATATGTCCAGGTCCTTCAATCATGACTTGCACATCGTGTTCCCAAGCAATTTTTGTTAAATCACCTAATGTTTTTAATTCTGCAAATTGTGCATCATCATTGGCATCATGGATGGAGCCTGGTCGCAATCCATCACCTAAAGAAAAACTCACATCATAACTTCGCATGATTTCGCAAATTTCCCTAAAGTTGGTATAAAGAAAATTTTCTTTGCGATGCATCATGCACCATTTAGCCATGATGGCGCCACCGCGGGAAACGATACCGGTAATCCGTTTTTTAGTGAGAGGAACAAATGATGCGAGTACCCCTGCATGGATAGTAAAATAATCAACCCCTTGTTCAGCTTGGGCAATAAGAATATCTCGATAAATTTCCCATGATAAATCTTCGATATTACCATTCACTTTTTCTAACGCTTCGTAAATAGGTACAGTGCCAATAGGAACAGGGGAATTTCTGATAATCCACTCACGTGTCGTATGAAGATTTTTTCCCGTCGATAAATCCATGACGGTATCCGCGCCCCATCGTATTGCCCAAATTAATTTTTCCACTTCCTCTTCTATCGATGAAGTCACAGGGGAGGTACCAATATTTGCATTCACTTTGATAAGAAAATGACGTCCAATAACCATGGGTTCTAATTCATGATGAAAAATATTGGCAGGAATAATAGCCCTTCCTTTTGCAATTTCATCACAGATGAATTCTGGTTTTTGATTTTCCCTGATGGCAGCAAATTCCATTTGCGGAGTGATAATTCCTTTTTTAGCGTAATATAATTGCGTATGATCAAAACCTTTGGGTCGAATTTTTGGTAATCCGGTTTTTAGATTAATCGTGGTTTTTTCATCTGTATAAGGACCTGAGGTATCATAAACTTCGAAGACTTTTTCATTTTGTAAAGATATTTCGCGAATAGGAATACGTAGATCAGAATATTGTTTTCCAGATAAATATTTTTTTTTAGATCCAGAAAAAGGTTTTTGTAAAGCAGAATCAATCTGCATAAATTACTCCTATTATTAATAATAAAAAAATCTAGGAGTTTGCAGAAAAAATATAAAGTAGCACATCCACATTCCCTCCGCAGGTCCTAGCCTGTTCAGGTTCAAAGGGTATTTCTCAGCCCTTTTGGGGCACCCCTAGTGAAGGGAGTCATTAAAACATAGATGAGCGTATTTGAAAAGTAATTGTTATAATGTATAGAGTAGTTCATTAAAAAGGTTAGGGTTAACATAATGAAAAATAATGAATTTGAAGAAAAAGATGACGAGGAAGGTGGCGCCGCGGATAGTTCGGGGTGGCATCATCAAAAAGTTATTACCCAAAATCAACAAAAAATTATCGAAGAAGAAGACGATGAAGGCAGTTCTGGTAAAAGTTCCGGGACAGTCTATCATTATTTAGATCCCTCCTCTCAAAATCAGCGTGATGATTTTTTAAAGCCTGAGGAATTGCAACGCTTAATTTCCGTTCATCAAGGTATTCACAAAGAGCGCGTTAATAAACAGAAAATAACAAGAAAAGAACGCGAAATGATAAAAGAAGGGAGTAAGAATTTAACTAGCGCTGCGTATGATAATTCGAAAGGCTATGGAATGGGTGCGAATTCACAATATTTACCGCATCCTTATGCTTACAAATTTAGTGGTATACGCGATATGGAAGTAAGTATATTCCCAAGCGAAAATATTCCTGATACGAATAAAAATGAATATCAGAATCGTCTGGATTTACAAAATAAAAATGAATTACGTAATCGAAATGAATTACGAAATCGTTACACACCAAAACCGAAACCTTATTAAAAGTAGAAACTATGGCCTCACTTGCTAATGCAATTTTAGAAGAAAAATTAGACCAAATTCAGTGGTTTTTGCGCAGTGATACCGATGTCAATGGTATTGATGAATATGGCTTTACTCCACTGATTGAAGCTGCAATTGCGGATAGTACGCCAATTGCGGAATTATTATTAAAGTATGGTGCTGATCCTAATTTACAAGATATGACAGGTGGCACCGCGCTGCATTGGGCAGCAGAAAATAATAATGTAGAATTGGCGACATTGTTATTAAAACACGGCGCTAATCCTAATGCTTACACATTTGCAGGCCAGCCGGTATTGGTCATGCCGTTATTGCGTGATCAACAAGTGCTAAAAAAATTATTGCAAAATGCTGGCGCTAATCTCACTTTCGCACAGGATTATATCAATGCAAAGTTATTAGGCCATATGTTTGAATTAGTGGGAACGGCTGATATTCTTGATCCGCATAAACATTTTGTTGAGTTGAATTTTGAGGGATTTTATTTAGAATTTAGTTTAGCAATGATTGCAGAATCACTTAATCAATTTAAAAATCATTTTGCATCTCGACAAATTCGGCGCTATGAAAAATATACGGGATTAATTGTAGAGGTAATTCAGCGCGCAGCGCTTCTCGCTAAATATCAGCAATATCGAGTGGATATTGATAAACACAATAACGAAATTAATGATCTTATCCAGCAAGAACCGCTTTTGATTCCCGTGGGTTATGAAGGACATGCCATCACTTTCATTAAAGCAGGTAATATTTTGGTAAAATGTGATCGACGTGAAGATAGTCGATTATATGACAATATTGTTTTTTATTATATTGAAAACATAAAAAATATGACTATCGATTTCATTAAAGATTTAATTTATGTCAAACAAACCAGTGAATATATTAATGATGATTTACCACAGATTTTACATTTAAAACCGATTACAGAATTAAAAGTAACCGCGCAAATCAGTGGAAATTGTTCTTGGGCAAATGTGGAGGCGAGTATTCCAGCGCTGTTTTTTCTATTGTTTTCTGAAGCAAAAGATTTTAATGATGCTATTTCAAAATATAAAAATATGGCAATTCATTTTTTTCAACAGTGGCGCGAATGGAATAAAACGCGGGCCTTGAATTTTTGTATTCAAAGTTTTAAAGAATCGGATGCTATTCGTAAAGCATGTAAGGCTGAAATTTTAGCGGCAATTCTTTATCAATCTTGTAAAGGTGATCAACGAGATGATGAAGATCGTATTCAAAGTATTTTAGAAGTACTGGCCACTCCGCAATATGATTATGTTTTACAAAATTATATTAAAGTATATTGTTATGAAGATATTTCTGTCGAAGGAAAGAGTTTTCTGAGTATGCTGAAGCGGCATGATTATGCTATAAAAAAGTAATAATAAAAAATCAAAAACTATCGCGCCAGTTAAAACCATTTTTCAAACAGAGGTCTCTACACAACCGTCGTCCCGCGATTTATTCGCGGGATCCAGAAAGCCCTACGATGTTGCTCTGGATCTTAGCAGGACGAACCTAGGTTCGACGGGTTTTTTGACTTGTGTAGAGACCTCTGTTTTTTAAAGGGGGCATTAAATTTATCGGCTTTGATTCATTTTTCTTTTTTTACAATGTACTTCTATTTCTTCTACTCCATATCCTTTCAATAATTCTGTGGCACTATCCCAGCCACGTTCAATTACATTTTCTAGTAGTGATTTGTGTGTAAGACGATCACTTTTTTGCAGCAAAATTTTTATTTCTTTATCTATCGTTGCCTTATCAACATAAGCATGTCTCATATAATAAAGAAAGTTTTTTTGATTTGCAGTAAATTGTCCAATTATTTCATTTTCATTTGTTGCACTATACATTTTTTTGATACATTCATTTGCTTCTTCTAAAAAATAATTATGTAAATTATCTAAATTTTTAATTTTGGCAATAATATTTCGCGTGCAATCGTTGGAGTTTAATACTGCAAATCCTTTTAAATCAATTTCAGAGGATATATTAATACAATTCGTTAAAACGGTTTCGATATTCCTGTTGTCGTTTTTAAACCAATTCGGGATGTATTTGGTGCCATGTATTAATTCGTTTGGATTTTCTTTTAATTCATTCGCGACAAAATAATAGGACATGATTAAATGATCCATACGTTTGTCCAGTTCCATCAAGTAGCTAACATACCCGCCATAATTGGTAAAATTTGATTTAAATGAAGGATGCTCAGTCATAGGTTCTAAACTACAATGATGTTCTAAAAAGGTTTTCAAAGTATTTTCATATAACCGAACCGTAATATGAATATTGTTTTCGAAGATTTCCATTTTTTTTTGGGTCGATGCATTCAAATAATCCAGAAGAACATTTTCAAAATATTCTGGACTATCCCAGCTATTCCATTTTTTTTGTTGGATTTTAATGTCATCAACAATTTTGGTTTCTAAAGTCGAATATATACGATTCGCAGCAGAAAACATAAGAGAAATGGGAATGCTGCGTTTTAAATCATAGAGAGATCCCCATTCATTTCCTTCAGGAATTAAAGCGTCTTCTCCAAGATATTTTTTACGATCTAAATACATGATATAACTTTCGAAATTAAAATCATAACTGATAGATAAATTGTTTTGAGAAGCAGATTTATTATTGATATTAAGTAAATGATAAAGATTAAGAGATTTTAAACATTTTTCAATAATAATTTCTTTATTATCATTATTTTCTAAATTAATTTGAGAGGGCTTTGCATCTGATTCATAATAATTAGGTCGACGTACTATTTTTTGGTTTTGAATATAAAATATATCATAAGTATTTGGTATAGTGGTTTCAATTAATAAAAGATATTTTTTATCTTTTGCATATTCTTCTAAACTTTCATTTCGGTGTCTTCTAAATAAATCATATAAATAATTTATTTTTTGTGTATCATTAATATAAATAATTTCATAATCATTTTGATCTTTAGATTCAGCGCCTTTAGTAATGCTAAAACCAAAGGTCATTCCTTTTAACTTTTCTATACTTTCCTGCAACATGCCTGAATTAAGTAATTTGGGAAAATATTCTATAATAGTTTCCTTGCGAATTTTTTTTTGTTCCTCGAGAGGCTTCATAAAAAAAAGTTGATGTTTTTGTTCTAATGTTTTGTTAAGTCTTTTACTCAACAAAGAATTTGCATTTGAAAATAATGTATGTAGGATATTCTTTTTTATACTCGTTTTATGCACCATGCCAGGACTACTTTGATTGGAGTCGACATATTCGGTAATAAGATAGGGTTCACCATATTTATTTTCTTTCGCGAGTCCATCTTCACCATTAAATGCGGGATCAATGGTAATTTTAGCAAAATGTTTTTGAGTGAAAGGATTTTTTTCTATATAAACAATACCTGAAAATCCTTGTCCATCTCTGGCATCCTGGAATGTTTTTTTAAATAAATTATCAGTTATCCAGGATGAAGGATCCAACAGCCAATTTTTTTTGGAGCAATCTAAATGTGCGATTAAGGGAAGATCAAAGATAAGACCATTTTTAAAATTTCGAGTTTCCATGAAAATAACCTCTTTTATTATTGTTTTTTATGATGATTATGTTTTCAAAATTTAACAGATGTTAGCATATCATTAAGGGATGGAGAAACAGAAAAAGCTATGATATGATGCGGAAAGGCGATTAGGATTGCGCCTTGCAAGGACCATTTAAAAGGAGTTTTTCTCATGATGAATGCTGGAACCTTAAGTTTTGTAGCATGGATATTGGTTATTATTGGCGGTATTAATTGGCTTTTGGTCGGTTTGTTAGGGGTTGATGTTGTTGCAAGTATATTTGGTGTTTCCGTGCTTGCTCGTCTCATCTATATTATCATCGGACTAGCAGCTTGTTATTTGATCTATTTGAAAGTCCAAAAAAGACCCGCAGAATAAGCCTTATTTTCAGGCGTTACGGAATGGTTTATTCCTACGCCTGATTCATTTCTTTCCAGATTTATTGAAGAATTTTCGAGGTCATGTCAAGATTTTGACATGACTATATCGGGGGAAAGGAATCATGTTGTCTTTTTATAATCAAATGTTAGCTTTGTTAAAACCCGTTTCAAATACGCAAGAACAGAAAGTTGAAGAAAAAAGCATTCCCATTAATAAAATATCAAATCAATTCTGGATAAAGCACGCTAATACCCCAAAAAGCTATATCCTAAAACCCATCCTCGAAGATAAAAAGCATCACTCAAAAGGTTTCACAATATTATGCTTTGGCTGTCATGGAGAAGATAGCATTAATGCGCATTTGGTCGCAGCCAAAATTGCCGAAGTTGCCGAAAAAGACGAAGTTTTATTTATTATCGTGACGGGAGATAATTTTTATCCGAAAGGTGTATCATCACCTAATCATAAAAAATTTGAGACATTATTTGAAAATAAATTTTTAAAATATCCTTCATTAAAAAATAAAGTATTTTTTATAGTATTAGGTAATCATGATTATAATTTTCGTAATTTTGCTGGAATAAATCACATAAGCGGAATTTCAGTTGCGGCCAATGAAGTCGCACATACCTTTTTAAATCAAGCGGGCGATTTTGATCCACAAAAAGAGAAATATCTTAACCAAAAAAAATTAGATTTAGATTATTTGTCAAAGAAAAATTTTCAATGGTTCTTGCCTAGTCGATGTTATAAAAAATATTCCGAAGAGGCGAATGCGGAGTTTTACTATTTAGACTCTAATGCTTATCTTCGTGATTATCTAAAATTAGAAAAATTAAATGCTTCTATTCAAGTATTAGAAACAACACTTGCATCTATTACTAACGAATTTGATCGAGGTCCGCTTGAACGCATTATTAATCATAAGAAAAAATTGAGAAAAATAAATCAAGTGTATTGGTTTAATCGTTCTATTCAAAAACGTCCCGATGTCAGAAAAGTTGTTATCCAGCATCATCCATTACTACCAGTAGGTAAACGTTATTTCGATTCTAATATAAAACTTTATTTAGACGACGATGAGATATTGAATTTAGTTGAAATATTCGGAATTGAATGCGAGGAATTGAATAAAGTTAACTTTAATCATTTACTAAAAAAATCTTTTGAAAAATCGGGAATTCTCGAAAAAATTGATGTTCTTATTCATTCCGATGATCATGCATCCGCATTGTATAACAGTAGTGTTTTTTCAAAAGATGGAAAGGTTATCAAAAAAGGATTTTGTCAATTAAATGTCGGTGGTGGTGGCGGTGAGTTTCAAAATATAAAAAATTTTTCAGATATACGTCAGATTCTCATTTATTCGGGATATGGTTGTTGTTCAGTCACTTTTTATAAAGATGAAATTATTTTTCGAATATACAATATTAAATCAGAAAATCCATTAGATTGGCATTCGCAAGGGAAAAGTTGGGTTTTTTCTAATAAATCACTCACACCGGTTTTTGATTGGTCTCAATTTTTAAATGTTCTCGAAAAGGAATTGTATTTGCAATTACGTGGATTAATACTTGAAGCTATTTATGATTATTTTGATGCGTATGAACAATATAAAAAAGATAAAAACACTTTTGTACGTTCCGTCAGCGAAAAGTTAGGATTATTTGGTGCTGAAGGCAGGAATCGTGGGATGCTTTTAATTGGACTTGTTAATAATCCTAAACCGATTTCCATTTCAGCAATGTTATCTGAAGTATGCAATGTTTTAAAAGGCTCAACATTATTGTTAGACAAAATACATAAAACATTTCATCAGCAAAAATTTGAATTGATGAAATCTTCTTTTATAACAGATGACTTTAACGATTTTTTAGAAAAGTTTCAAAATAATTTGCGCTCAAAATACCAATTTACATTGGATACAGAATCTTGGGAGATGGTCGATAAATTTGAAGCTTATTCCATTTCCAATGGTACAATGACTTCCCCATTTTGAATATCATCGATGCCTTGGTGATATAAGTTTTTTTCGTGCGGCAATAAAGTGTTGTATTCATCGATGGTAAGAAGTAGAGGTAATAATGCGTACATGCGTAATGTTTTGATATAAAATTGACAAAGTTTTTCGATATTTTCGCGATAAAAAGCGCCACCATACCCCACAAAACGAGTGACATCTGCATGCACTTCATAATCACTTAAACCATCGCCAATAAAAGCGGTGTTTTGATATTTATTTTTTAAAAGTGACACAATTTGTTGTTTGCCATTTTTATAAACCATGGGAGAGGTGTGATCGAAATCACGATAATTTCCTGCTTCATCAAAAAAAATATTTACCGCAAAAACATTTTCATCAAGAATTTGTAATTTTTTCGCAAAACCAAGCACAGAAGGGTAGAGTCCTGCCGATACGACAAACACAGATTTTTTTAATCGTTGTAAGATGCTAATAATATCTAAAACATCTGGTGTTATTTGTTGATAATAGGTTTCTGCTAATGTTTCAATTTCTTTTTGGGTGGGTTTGGTTAAGCGTAAACGTTCAGCATATATTTCAGGACTCATACCAGATTTTCCCATTGCGTCTTGTGTGAGGCGCTGTACAATATCCGTAACTTGATGGTGTTTTGCTAATTCATCAATTCCTTCAATTTGACTTAACGTACCATCACAGTCGAAAAGTATGGCCTCGATAGGATGATTGCATTGCCATGGAAATTTCATAAATGCGACCCTAAAATATCGAATACAATAGAATAATTTATTGCAACGCGCAAGAGGATGCTATGTTCAAAATACAAACCTTAAATACGATTTCTGCAACCGGTTTAGATCAATTTCCTCAAGATCGATACGAAGTATCATCAGATATTAAAGATCCAGATGCGATTTTGGTACGTTCTCAAAATATGCATGATATGCCAATGTCAGATGCGATTAAAATTATTGGTCGTGCAGGAGCTGGCGTGAATAATATTCCTGTGATGCATTTCACAACACTTGGTATTCCTGTATTAAATACGCCAGGCGCCAATGCCAATGCTGTGAGAGAAATTGTTATCGCTGGCATGCTTATTGCAAGCCGAAATTTATTTGATGCAGTTTCATTCGTTAATCAATTAAATCCTATGAATGAAGATATCGAAGCGGAAGTAGAAAAAATCAAAAAACGTTTTGTAGGACAAGAATTATTAGGAAAAACATTAGGGATTGTGGGATTAGGTAGCGTTGGCGTAAAAGTTGCGAATGCCGCGGTACACTTAGGCATGCAGGTCATAGGGTATGATCCTACTATTTCTGTGCATCGCGCTTGGGAATTATCCTCTAATGTCCAGCAAGCGCATTTTATTGATGAAGTGCTAATAAAATCAGATTTTGTTAGTTTTCACATTCCTTTGACGAAAGACACTGAAAATTTAATAGACGCTTCGAAAATAAAAGTAATGAAAAAGGGCGTAATACTTCTTAATTTTGCGCGAGATGGTATTATTCAACACGATGCTTTGTTAGAAGCGTTAAATAATGAACATGTTCGTGCGTATGTTTGCGATTTTCCGCATAAAAAATTATTGCAACATCCGCGCATTATTGCATTACCTCATTTAGGGGCTTCTACCTTTGAGGCAGAAGAAAATTGTGCGGTGATGATTGTGAATCAAGTCAAAGATTTTCTTGAAAATGGTTCTATTAATAATTCAGTAAATTTCCCAGCTATTGAAATGCCAAAAAATAATGACGCGATTCGTCTCGCGATTTCCAATAAAAATATTCCTAATATGGTTGCACAAATTTCAAGTGTTCTGGCATCACAAAAATTGAATATTTTGAGTTTATTAAATAAATCACGTGATGACATTGCTTACAC
>JABDCZ010000021.1:31099-36060 GCA_013287885.1 Gammaproteobacteria bacterium | reverse complement strand
TTCGCTCGTTGAAATAAGCCTGCTTCCGTGGCATAAGAGACTTTTTTAATCGTAGAAATATTAGTGACATCTTGCATGAGACGAGTAAAAGCAGCATCTTGATTCGCTTCAAAACTAGGGACTTTTGCTTTTTCTATTAATTCAATTTTCGCATCATCAAAATCTTTTTGCATCGAAGGTAACAGTGTCTGATCAATATAATCTTGAATAGTATTTTTAATTTTTTCTGCGGAATCATTAGGTAATTCTCGATATTCGAAGAAAAACTCGCAATAACTTGGAATAATATTTGCAGCCGTTCCTCCGTTAATTACATTACTGGTGAGAGTGGTATAAGGTACATCAAAATGCACATCATTCATGTTTCGCTTTAATTGATTGGCATAGTTTTTTAACCATGTAATAAATTGCGCTGCGTATTCAATGGCATTACAACCTTCAGGAGTTAAAGAAGAATGTGTAGCAAGGCCGTGAAGTTTACAATGAAATACTTGTATTCCTTTATGTGCCACAATGGGTTCACACTTAGTGGGTTCGCCCACAATGCATGCGGCGGGATTTAAGTTTAGTTTTTGCATGGTGTGAATTAATGAATGCGCGCCAATGCAGCCGACTTCTTCATCATAAGAAAAAGCAAAATGTAAGGGTTTTTGTAGTGATATTTTGAGAAATTCTGGAATGAGGGCAAGCACAACTGCAATAAAACCCTTCATATCAGATGTGCCGCGACCATAAACGCGATCATTTTTAATGGTGGCTTTGAAGGGATCGGTTTCCCATTGTTGACCATCGACAGGTACAACATCGGTATGCCCTGATAAAACTAAGCCATTTTCGGCTAGTTTTCCAGGGATGGTTGCGAGAAGATTCGCTTTACCACCCGTCTCATCATAAATGAGCTGTGAAGAAATATCATATTTTTTAAGGTAATTCTCTATAAATTGTATCAACGATAAGTTTGGATTTCTCGAGGTAGTATCAAAAGCAATTAACCGACTTAATAATTCAATGCTCGTCATTTGTCATTTCCTAAAACGATTTGTAGAGTTATTCTAAACCCATTCATATTTCATTGTGAAATAAAAATTGCGTCCGGGGGCAGGATAAAACGTATCTGTATTGGTGCTCGGTGTGTAAACCGTGTATAAATTATAAAATTTGTTAAATAGATTATTAATCCTAAAACTTGCCGAAAATTGCTGAAGTTGATAATGTAAATTTACATTGTAAACAATGTACCCCCCGATTTTTTGAGAAACATTCGCATCGTCATTTGCAGGATATTGACTACCTGTGTAAATCGCCTCATTAAACAAATTCCAATCTTCTAAAAAATGATAGTCGAGACCGACATGAAAAATATTTTCAGCAACTGATGGAATTTGTTTTCCTTTATTTATACCACTACTAAATTTCGCATTAACATAATGGTACTGGCCAGTCAGCGCAACAGAATTTGAAATTTCATATTTTTCATTAATAGAAAATCCGATGCGTTCGGTTGGAGGCAAGTTACGATTTGTGCCAAAAGGATCTTCTGCCGTTTGGGTCGGATCAAAAGTAATTTCATCGTGGAGATTTAATTGAAAAAGTGAAAATTGGCTGGATAAATTCATCCATTCCGTTGAAACACCTGTTTCATAAGCAACACCTTGTTGCGTTTTTAAAATGGTGCCAGGTGTCGTAGATGCCATTTCATCTGCTTTTGGAAAACGGAAACTTCCCGCGCGACGTAAATAAAATGAAGTTTTTTCTGTATATTGATAAGTACCATCAATGGTCGTAGCTGCAGCATGATTCGTCACATTGATATCATCAGGTGATTGTAAATCCGAATATTGGACTGCCGCTCTTCCGCCCATGGAAAAAATAAGTTTATTTCCACTCGGTATTTTTATTAAGGTAAAAACACCGTATTTTTGTAATTTATCAATCGTTTCACCGAAAGCTGTGTCTAATGTATAATGATCACTTTCAAGATCAATTCCACCTTCTGTCAAAATAGAGCCTATTTTTCCTTTGATTTCTGGTTTTATAAAATCAATGATTCGCGATTGTGTAAAAGGAGAAAATAAAACGCCATTTCCATCCATGGTCCTTCGCGTGATGTCGGTTTCTATCATCCAGTCATCATTGATCGATTGCAAATGTCGAAGATGAAAAAAGCCCCCCCAATCAGAAAAAAAATCAATGTCGTTATTTGCAGCGCGACGATTTTGATCTACTTCTGCTGCCGTAAGAGCGCCGGGATATAACATTTTTTCCTTATCAATTTTATAATTAAATTGCAAAGAGCCATTCGCGTATGGATAAAGCATTTCACCAGAAAAATTTGTTAAATCATAATCATTATGCGCACGGTAATTATCAGTATGAGAACTTCCCACGTTCATTGCATATCGAATTGCTTTCCATTGATTTTGCAATCCCCCATTACACTCACGCTTATTGTAGCTTCCTATTCCGCAGGAAAGTGTAAAATTATTTTTTAATTTTTTTCGCGTAATAATGTTAATGACGCCGCCGACCGCTTGATCACCATATAAAACACTTTCGCTGCCCGTATAAATCTCGATAAAAGCAATATCATCAATTGGAATTTGATTGAGATTCGGAGGAGCAATATCTGGATTGGTAAAAGGAATACCGTTTATTAACAATAGTGAATTGCTGCTAGCATTAACACCAAATCCACGCATACTAATTGCAACCTGACTACCGTTACCTGTCGTATCCTGTAATTGAATACCACCAAAAGTTTGTAAGGCTTCCGTTAAAGATGAAACGCCTTGTTTTTGCAATTCGCTCGATGAAATGACAACATTCGGTTGATGTGAGTGCGATAATGGTTTGCTTACAACAACGGGGGGAATTTTTTCGGTTGCGAATAATGTTGAAGGTAATAACAATAAAAATAGAATGTTCTCAAAATATCGTCGTCCGCAGCAAGTCCTAAGGGATCCAGAGCGACATTGAGGACTTCCTGGATCCCGCGGACAAGCCGCGGGACGACGAGTAGAGATTAATGGCTTAGTGCCCATGCACGGGAATACCAACTAATTATTTAGCAGTATCATCCATCATCTTCTTAGCGAGCTCTAAATACTTGCTCATGAATCCATAGATAACGCCCGTAATAGCAGCGGCATCTTCCGCATATAACTCATCCATATCTTCTTCTGAAAGACCCGTTAATTCAGAAATAGCATGTTGCATTTGTTGATTTTCATCGAGTTTTTGCATTTGTTTAAAATGCTTAAACTTCAAACGGGCGACGCCCACGATATCTCTCGCGAAATTTTCTTCTTTTCCCTCTTTTTTATTCAAATCAGGAAAAATAGTCGGTGCTGATAAGTTAACAATAATATTTTCGGTGTTTTGCATAATGCCTCCAGGTTTTGTTTTACACTTTAAATTTCACTAATAAATGATGCGGAATAATCGGGTTTAATTCCCCTTCATTTGATTTAGGCTGATTAAATATACTAAATCTCTGAAAAAATGAGGGTGCAGGTGGTGCACTTGGTACAGGTTGCGGCTCTCCTTCTAACTGAACTTCTACCTCTGAAGGAAGAGGAGCACTTGGATCTCCAAATTGAAGTCGGAACGGTTCTGCGTCTACATTGTATGCAAGATCTTCTGGGTCAATATATGGTGCACTTGGTTTTACATGAATTTGTGGAATATACGCCGTATATTTCCATTCATCTGGCGCGCTTTCTTTTATACCATCTTTTTCAATTAACGCATAACGTATTGCCCATGCAACACGATCGACAGTTTCTTTATCCTCACTACGGTTAAAATCATTTTTCGCAGTTTCCACAATGTTTACATAACGATCCTCGAGGAATCCTTTGAGGCTCGCACCTTCATTCGTACTGTATTCTTCAACAGCATCAACAAAAGCTGCAATCACTCGTTCTTCAACGTTGGGCAAAGCAAAGCTCGTCGCAATACGAATTTCTTTACTAATCCAATGACAAATTGATTCACTCCAGGAAGTATTCCCATTAAGTTTTGCATAGCATGTTGAAACTTCAGTGACATACTGACTACCTGGCTGATCCTTTCCTTCTATTTCGCGTGTCTTTGGATCTATCACGCCAGGCAACGAGCCATCAGAATCAAGTCGATTATGGAAAGTATTTAAATCTTTTACCAACTGACGCATTTCGGTAGTAGGCTTTGGACAACAGCAGCAAGTGAAAGGTAAAAGCAAAAGTTTCAATACCGCTTTTAGAGGTTTATAAATAAAATTACGAACCATAAAAATAGGTACTGATGTCCCTACGATAAATACGGCGGGTAAAACATAGTCTTTTAACGCTATTGCGATTCCGCGAATAACATTAATGCGACTGAGATACCGAGTTATGTAATCGCCATGTGCAGCTTTAAAAAAACCTTCATGCTGGGAAGTATCCACCCAAACATTCTGGGGATTATCTGTTGATGCGTTTTCATTTATTTTTTCATTCGTCCTATTAAGCCACCAAATATGCATGCGATGCCAGTTTGTCGCAGATAAACCAATACCAGCCATTAGCAGCGTGATGCTACCAATTACTCCTTTTGCGAGCCAACCTAATACACCAATTCGACTGCATACTGATCCAAAGGTTTTTTGAGCTTCGATTTTTGCCATTCGATGAAGTTCATACGCCACATCGAAATTTGCATTAAACAAGTAATTTGCGCAGATTTTTAAAGTATATTTCACACTGTTGTAAGCGTAAGCAGAAATACCAATGACTCTGAATGTGTTTGCTAAAACATTCCAGCATAGGTTGCCGATTTTCTTCAATGCAGATAAAACAAAATTCCCGATTAATTTCAATCCTGATAAAACAAAATTTCCAATTATACTTAACACCGACCAACAAGCACTGGCTATTTTTTTCAAACCCCACCAGCAGAATGTAGCGGTTTTTTGTAAACCAAATGCAACAAGCGCACCA
>JABDCZ010000021.1:0-30999 GCA_013287885.1 Gammaproteobacteria bacterium | reverse complement strand
TACTTAACACCGACCAACAAGCACTGGCTATTTTTTTCAAACCCCACCAGCAGAATGTAGCGGTTTTTTGTAAACCAAATGCAACAAGCGCACCAAAACCTCCAACCGCTAATAATCCAAATCCAAATAATCCTGGACGGAAAACGCCGGCTTTTTGCTTGATATCTTCACTAGGTGCAGGTGAATTAAATAATTTATGTTTGATCCATTGCCAATCATATTTCGTACGTTGCCAGGATAAACTATTTAATCCTGTCAGCACGCCGCCTAACATCACAACCGCGCTCATTGCTAAATAGGAAAATCCTAAAATACCGGGACGGAATGTTGATGCATCTTTCGCAAGTACTTCTTTCGCGTCATCATTAAAGAAAAATTGACGCAAACGATCGTAATAATCGTTTGTTTTATCAAATGCAATAAAACGTAAACCTAAAACATCTAATGTGACATTTCCAATTTTACTTAACACCGACCAACAAGCACTGGCTATTTTTTTCAAACCCCACCAGCAGAATGTAGCGGTTTTTTGTAAACCAAATGCAACAAGCGCACCAAAACCTCCAACCGCTAATAATCCAAATCCAAATAATCCTGGACGGAAAACGCCGGCTTTTTGCTTGATATCTTCACTAGGTGCAGGTGAATTAAATAATTTATGTTTGATCCATTGCCAATCATATTTTACTCTTTCCCATGCTAAACTATTCGACCCTATCACCAGGCTAAATACAGATACCACAGCACTACCAAATAAAAACAACGTACCGAAAATACCTACCGTAAATTTTTTATCTTTTTCGGAAAGTTCTATAGACGATCTATCATTAAAGAAAAATTGTTGTATTTTAAGGTGATAATAAGTGGTTTTATGCAACGCCTCCATTCGTAAGCCAGAAGCCCACACCGCAAAAGCACCCACACTCCAGAGACTCGCGCACACAATACCAAAAACTCCGCCGCGGAATCTTCCCAATTCTTTTTCTTCATCTTGCCAATTTTTTGCGTCGTGAAAAAAGAAGTGATTAATACGTTTTAAATAATAATTTGTTTTTATAAAACCATTATGATAAATCCCTGTCACTAAACTGCCGAGTGTTACAAAACCATACGCGAGAGAAAGCGCGCCTCCTAAAATACCTACACGCCAACGTGCTATAGCGTCTTTATTAGGTGCTCTGCCTAAACCGAACATGGCTAATACTGTTGGAATTAACTTTTGAAAACCAAAAGCACCTTTGCCGAGAATAGTTTCATCTATCGCATTAAAATTATTATAAGTTTTTTGTATTCCTAATTCATTGAAACCTGTCACTACACTTATAAACATTCCCGCAACACTGGCTAATAATACTAAGCCACCAAAAAAACCGGGTTGCCACCATTTAGCTTTGGGTGCTAACGGCGTAGGGGGGGTATCTGCGTTAAAGAAAAACTTAAGCAAACTACGATTATAATCTAAAGTTTTATTGAATCCATCTTGATGAAGACCTGTCACCAACAAAAAACCATTACCGAATTTTTGAAGTAAGTTTATGAGAGCTCGCGTAATTATCTTAAAACCAGAAATAATTTTTTCCGCAACAATTTCAAGACCTTTTTTAGTCGCAAAAAAAACAAAAGCAAAAGCATTTAAGACGCCAAAAACTATACCTTGACGCCACAATGCTTTATGTTCATCTGCAATAATATCATCATAAGTATTAATAGGATAAAAAAGCTCTTTAATACGGTAATAGGAAATTTTAGCTTTTTGATAACCTATCGAATTTAAACCTAGTATATAGTCGAAAGCAGCAGGAATACGAAAAATGAAAAATCCCAGAATACGCCCCGGCAAACCGAGTAATAAACGATATTTGCTACGTTTATCACTGGTATCACTCTTTTCCCCTGCCGCGAAAGCAAGGTTATAACTCTTCAGCGCTTCAAACCGGAGATCAAGAATACCATCGTAAAAGATATGTCCAATAGATGCCGTGAAAAAATGAAAAATACGTCCAATACCAAAACATATTTTTGGCCAAAACCATTTGTATGCTTTTACTTGATAATATCCTTCTTCCTCCGGACGACTCCAATTAATAAAGTTTTCCGTCGCTTTATGTAGATCAATGAAATAATCTGAGGAGACATCCCATCCACGTGAAATTAAATTACCGCAATTTCGTACTGCACGTGAAAAAAGATCTTGAATGTTTGGCAAATGGAATTGACGCCGAGCAATAGCCATGAAGGGACCCTTATTATTTTTTAATAGGATTATGAATTTACCGCAGATAATATCGTATAAAGTTTTAAGACACAATAATGATTTGTGTCTATTTCTTGCCCGAAATCATTTGAATAATGCCAGAGAAATCAACTTCGCCATTCCCTTGATTAACAAATAACATATAAAGTTCCGCCGCAACTGCACCTAGCGGTGTTAGCGCGCTGACCGATTCAGCGGCTTGCATACCGAGAAGCAAATCTTTTAACATCATTTTTGCCATAAATCCAGGTTGATAATGATTATTAGAAGGTGCGTTATCGATAATATTTGGTACGGGACAATAACTTGTCATTGACCAACATTGACCGGAAGCATGAGAACTGACTTCAAAAAATTTTTTGGGATCTACCCCTAATTCTTCTGCCAGCGTAAATCCTTCACTCACTGCAATCATGGAAATACCCAAAATTAAATTGTTACAAATTTTTGCAGCTTGACCTAAACTTGATTTTCCAACATGGATAATTTTTTTTCCTAATTTTTGCAGAATAGGAAGCGCATCTTCATAATCTTTTTTTTCACCACCCACCATCATCGTCAATGTTGCAGCTTCAGCACCGGCAACTCCCCCAGATACTGGGGCATCCAACATGCGAATATGACTTTTTTTTGCTTCTTCATGTATTTTTCGAGTGGTTGTAATATCTATCGATGAACAATCAATGAATAAAATATTTTTTTTGGCATTTGAAAAAAGGCCAGCAGCAACTTTTCGCACTTGATCTCCAGTTTGTAGCATGGTGAAAACCACATCCGCATCAATAATAGCATCCGCGACGCTATTCACTGCAGCACTTCCAAAAGTTTGCATGGCATTTTTCGCTATATCGTACACTTTTACTGGATATCCTGCGTCCAATAAATGCTGTGCCATCGGTTTTCCCATGTGCCCGAGTCCAATAAATGCAATTTTTTCCATATCAATTCCTTTTTAATGATGGGTGGGAAGAGAAAACTCAGTTCCTTTAGGATTTCCGAGCCAGCGTTGTGTAATCGTTTTTAATTTTGTGTAAAATAAAACAGCTTCTGGACCATGCATGTGAATATCACCAAACATTGAGCGCTTCCAGCCACCAAAACTATGATAAGCAACGGGTACCGGGATCGGAATGTTAATACCAACCATACCGACTTGCACTTTTGTCGCGAAAGTTCTCGCCGTATTCCCATCGCGTGTAAAAATAGCGGTCCCATTTCCATATTCATGCGCATTGACTAAATCTAATGCCGTTTGGAAATCGGGGACACGAACGATCGATAGCACCGGGCCAAAAATTTCTTCGCGATAAATTCGCATATTGGGCTTCACATGGTCGAATAAACTCCCTCCCATGTAAAATCCCTTCTGTTGTTTAAAAGTTCGCCCATCAATCACTAATTCCGCGCCTTCTTTCTGACCGATATCGATATAAGAAGTAACTCGCTCCCAATGTTCTCGGGTGATTAATGGGCCCATTTCACTTTTTTCATCTTCGCCTGCGCCAATTTTTAATTGGGCAATACGTGGTGTTAATTTTTTGACGAGCCTATCCGCCACTTCCGACCCTACCGCAATGACAACCGAAATTGCCATGCAACGTTCGCCTGCGGAACCGTAGGCTGCACCGAGAATTGCGTCGGCGGTTTGATCGAGATCCGCATCGGGCATGACCACTGCATGATTTTTTGCGCCACCAAAAGCTTGGACTCGTTTACCGTGGGAAATACCTGTTTGATATACATATTCGGCGACGGGTGTCGACCCAACAAAACTAATTGCTTTGACATCTGGATGCGTAATTAAACCGTCAACCGCTTCTTTTTGCCCTTGCACGACATTAATAACGCCATGCGGAATACCTGCTTCAGTTGCGAGTTCGGCAATACGAACCGCGCAAGACGGATCTTTTTCGGAAGGTTTTAGAATAAAAGTATTCCCGCAAGCAATCGCCATGGGAAACATCCATAAAGGAACCATGGCTGGAAAATTAAAAGGCGTAATTCCAACACATACGCCCAACGGTTGGCGTATGGAATAACTATCCACGTCCGTTGCCACATTTTCTGAATAAATGCCTTTTAAATGATGTGGAATCCCTAAGGCAAATTCCACCACATCAATACCACGTTGCACAGAGGCACGCGCGTCGTTTAAGGTTTTTCCGTGCTCGCGCGTCACGATTGATGCAAGCTCATCGATATACTTTTCAAGTAAAATTTTAAATTGAAATAATAGACGTGCACGTTTGAGAGGTGTTAGCAGAGACCAAGCAGGAAAAGCAGATTTTGCCGCCGAGACTGCTTGATTCACGATATTTGTATCGGCCAGATCGACTTTACCAATGATTTCGCCAGTAGGGGGATGATAAATATCTGCGGATTTATTCTTAGAAAAAACTTTTTCACCGTTGATGAAATGCGGAACTTGGTACATTTACTCCTCCTTGAGCAAAACCCGTCGTCCCGCGGCTTGTCCGCGGGATCCAGAACCACATTGATGCCGTCACTGGATCCCGCGAACAAGTCGCGGGACGACGGGTACTAGTGGATGAGAGAGGCAGTATATCCAAAATCAAACAACAATTCGAGGTGTTGGTCCGTTTACAGTAAGACTCGGTTTGTCGGATTTGAAGAAATTCCACCAAGAACTTTTCTTATTAGAGGGGTTATAATTAACCTTACGAGCCGGTGTAAAAGTAGGCGCGCTTTCACTAATTTCCTGTATAACCTCTTCTTTCCCTTGTTTCACAGCCAATTTTTTAACCGTATCCAATGCTAATTCTGAGAGAGTAATATCTTTATCTAGATTGGCATTTTCTTTAGGTAAGTTAACAAGATGATCTTCTATTTTCTTTTGCTTTTTCTCATACCATTTCGCAACGGTTAAAACAGTTCCTACGCCGAATACGAGTGCCAATGCAATTGGATTTGAAAGCGCTGCAACCACTGCAATGGAAGCACAGCCCCAAAAAATCGCAACCGATACAGCAGGAACCGCCATACGAGTTACAAAAATACTTCCCATTTCCCAATCCAATGCCTCAATCCAGGGGCTTTTTCTTATTGCGCTTCCGAAGGATTTTAGTTTTTCGGAAAAAGATTGGCCTTCAAGATTTACTTCTTCAGGTTTAAATAATTCTGGAGAAATTTCTAAGCTGTCTGGAACAGAAAAACCTTTCATTTTATAAGCATATAATTCTTTTTTTAATCCTAATAATTTGTTTTGTTTGTCTTCTACCATTTTTTCAAAATTGGGGAGATCCAATGTGTTTTTAAGCCCGCAGGTATCCCTATCATCTCTGGCAATATTTTTTGATTTTTGCGATTCAAGGTAACGATGGCCTGCCGCAACGACTCCAAATAGCACGGATAATCCTAGCAAGCCTAATCCAAGAGGCGTCATCAACGTCGCAAACCCGATCGTAATACCCACTCCTGCAATTAACGCATCAACTGCAAACCAAGCGATATATTGAAAATTAACCTGACTGGCTAAACCTGCAATAACACCACTTACCGTTGCATTAAATGCAGCCGCATTAAAAACAGAATTTTCATCAAAACTTTCGACCGCTAATCGTTGTGATTTCTTTTCTTCATAATTTAATACGCCTAGTTCGCTCGCGAGAGATTGATTTTGTTGTTTCCAATATGCCAGCTCCGCTTTTTTATTTGCTTCATTCATGATTTGGTCGAAGTCTTCTTCCGCTTGATGTTTTAACTTCGCATCGTTATTACGTTCTGCCCACGTTTTTCCATCACCACTACGTCTATGTTTGATGTAATTCCAAATTCGAATTCCCATAAATGGTAAAGCAACAACAGCAAGTGGACCTAGGAAAGTTAACCACGCTGGTAAACCGAAAATTCCGAATGGTGAATGCACACCGGTGATGACGCCCACAGTAATCCAAAGCGCCCAATAAATAAATGAAACGAGATTACCGATGTCATAGAAAGGTTTTACATTTCTATTCACTTTATCTTCAAATTTCTCAAATGTTCCTTTCAGACTCGCTTTGTTTTCTGGTTTTTTACCAACGACTTTTAATTTCAGATTTTTTTCAATGTCTTCGATACGTAAATCAGTGGTTGAATAATTCAATTCGAGAGATTCATATTTTTCTTGTAAATCTTTATTTTCTTTTAACGCTTCTTTTAAAAAAGAATTGAATAATTGAAGCTTCGCGAGATACTTTCTTTTTTCTTCGACAAAATTATATTTTTTTTCTTCTTCTAGATTTAAACCATTTCGTACAAGCGACGCTCTGAAATTTTGTAATTCTTTTTCCGTTTTTTCTTTTTCTTTCTTTTGTTCTCGATACTCAAAATACAAATTAAATGCGACAATGATACCGGCTATCCCTAATGTCAATCCCTTCAAAATCCAGCTGATCACGGAACCAGAATTCATGAACTCTATTGCGGAACCCGTGCCAGGTTTGTCATAAAGTATACTTTCGCTCACCGCAACGTAGCGAATAGGAGTTAACAGCTTATCAAGGGGACCGCAAACGGATGAGACATATCCTGTCAATCTTTTCTCTCGAGGAGAAAGAAAGGATATATTCTGTGTTGGTAAAGGAATATAGATTGTACTTGCTTTAGTTTCGGCCATTAGTATTCCCCTTTTTTGGTTTTTTTATTAATAAAAACAAAGGAATACGATTGATCAGAAGACCAGTAAAAATTCCATTTTTGGGGTCATTCCATCCTGGTGTAATAGGGATGGTTCGCTTCATTCAATCAAATCATTGTTTTCTAATACTTTCATCACTATATCAGAACAATTTTAGCAAAAACAAGTATTAATTGTTGATTAATCGATCACATTTTCTTATCACAACCTTTCACAAACGAGATTCTTGTATGGTATAATTTATGATCAATTATAGTTGGCAGGATGTTATGAAAAAACTATTTAGAACCAAACACATAGGAAATGTGCATTCCCCCTCTGAATTACACCCTAGTTTGAATGGATTAGATCTTACTTTATTAGGAATTGGTGCGATTATTGGCGCAGGGGTTTTTGTGTTAACAGGAATTGCCGCTGCGACCAAAGCGGGTCCTGCCATCAGCCTTTCTTATGTCCTCGCGGGTTTAGCCGCATTATTTTCAGCATTATCTTATGCAGAATTATCCACCAGTGTCGGTGGGAGCGGAAGTGCTTATAATTATGCTTATACCGGCTTTGGTGAAATTATCGCTTGGATTATCGGCTGGGCCTTATTATTAGAATATACCATGTCTGTTTCGACTGTTTCAGTTGGTTGGTCGGGATATGTCATCAATGCTTTGGAAGCAATGAATATTCACCTGCCTTCTGCTTTAACGAAAGATCCTTTTTCAGGTGGTATTGTGAATCTTCCCGCGGCCCTCATTATTGGCTTATTAAGTTATTTACTATGCGTCGGTGTTAAACATAGTGCGAGATTCAACGCGATTATTGTCGCAATCAAACTCATTACGATCGCGATTTTTATCGCAATTGCAAGTTCGCATGTCGATGTAAAAAATTGGGAAGTATTTTTTCCGTTTGGATTTAACGGCGTGGCACAAGGTGCTGCAATTGTATTCTTTGCGTATATTGGGTTTGATGCATTATCAACTGCCGCGGAAGAAACCATTAACCCACAAAAAAATCTCCCCATCGGTATCATTACTTCTTTACTCATTTGCACTTTTATTTATGTCGTCGTCGCCATTCTATTAACGGGTGTTGCAAACTATACAACATTAAATGTGCCATCCCCTGTCGCCGAAGCGCTGTTACATATTGGATTTAAATTTGCGGCCGCTGTCGTCGCGGTTGGTGCTATCGCAGGATTAACCACGGTGATGTTAGTCATGTACTATGGTCTTACGAGAATTTTATTTGCGATTTCACGCGATGGTTTATTACCGATATTTTTCTCGAAAGTGAATCCTGAAACCAAAACACCTACTCGAAGCATCCTATTAATGGGTGTCGTCATTGCCATCATTGCAGGATTTATTCCATTGTCGGATATTGCGGAATTAGTGAATATCGGCACGCTTACCGCATTTACTTTTGTTTGTTCTGGTGTGATCGTTATCCGTTATAAACATCCTGAATTACCTCGTCCATTTAAATTACCTTTCGGTCCTCTTATTCCATTATTGGGCGTTTTATTTTGTATTTATCTTATGATTCATTTGTCAGAAGCAACCTGGCACCGATTCGTGGTGTGGATGATTATTGGGTTAGTGGTTTATTTTGGGTATAGTCGGAGAAGAAGTTTGCTTGAGAAAATATAACCCTCTTTGAAAAAGAGGTGTTGCATATAGGAAGTCATCCTGAACGAAGTGAAGGATCGGTTTAATTCATCACCATATTTATGAAAGTAAACTGATCCTTCACTTCGTTCAGGATGACAAAGAAGTAGGGTGGGCACAAGCTAAGCCCACCGCATTACTCATGCTACTTACGCCACGAATTCATTCTTTGTGAAATATAACTATCTTCTGATCTTTCCTCTATCTCAACACCAGCAACGTCTTTTGCAGATTGACGGATCTTTTCTTGATAACTTCTATTTTTACGGTAATCCCAAATAAGAAGAGGAAGCCAACCCACGACGGGAATGATCAGTCCGCATGCGATGATAGCTTTTTGAATAAAGTTTTTTTCTTTCCAAGTCGGCGCAGTATTTAATAAGGTCCTGAAATGGCGAGTGACTTCTCTTTTTTGTGTTTGATCGAATGGAAATTTTTCCGCTTTCGTTTTCTGTTCTTCCGAGTTATCTGTTGTAGAATTTTTATTTACCTCTTGTAATATTTTTATAATTCCTTTAACAGAATCCAATCTTTCTATATAAGATCCTTCTTCGCCTGCACTAATATCATTTAAAATTTTATTATGCAATTGAACCATCATCTCTTGCGCGCATTCGTTATCGGAACTTAAAAGTAAATTTCTACTTTTTAAAAAGACCTCAAGCCCATTTTTGGATTTGCTCCACTCGCTAAACGCAAAAGATTTATCTGGTGTTGGGACAGGATTTAATTCTAATTTTTTTGTATTAAAGGCTCTGGACCATTCCGTTAAAGCATCGATGACTTCACCACCTGTTGGGACATAAACATCACCTTTAATAGGTTCCCAAGCCCAAGAGTTATCTTTTTGTTGTTTTAATATATTTGCCACACTAATGGCTTCTGTTTTTTCAACGTGAATTAATTCTGTCGTCATCGCAGAACCGGTTTCATTAAACGAAATTAAATAAGTTGCTGCTTTTTGTACTGTTGAAAGGAAACAATCTTGATAGCAATAATAAGAAACCGCTAATTTCATTTCACCTTTATCGTTAACCCATTTTAGAGATAAGGTTTCATGATCGCCTCCCTTAAAACCGGATTGTTGATAAGCCGTTCCATTCAAGACAAACATTCTGTCGTGACTATTTTCTTTATCTTCGTAAGACCAATATTGATTTGGGGCGGTCATTTGGATCGCGGCACTTAATACTAAATTGGCATCCTCACCCGTATATGTTTTTATTTTAGCTTTAGGCGTAGATTTGCTGTCTGTATCTACAGTAATCTCTTTGGATTCTTCAGTTTCTGGCTCTACGAATAAACTTTTTTCTTCAACTTCTTCTTCTCTGACAGATCTTCTTAATCCATTATTAATCGTAATTTCGGTTTCAATAACGTCTACATTGCCTACTTCGTAAGGTAGTTCATCTGGATCAAAATAAAAGGTATCCCCGTGTCTCTCAATCCCATCTGTACGTAATTTGTCTAAGCCTAACAGTACTTCAACAGCTCGACGCCCTGCATAACCATTGGGGCAACGAAGCGAAAGTTTTTTATTGTGTCCATCTTCATCACCTTTAGACTGATATACCCCGTAATGATTTAATTCATTATTGTTATCAGGTATAGAAGCATCAGATTCAATATGGTGATTTTCTGCTGCGAATCTATCATCTTTTCTAATTATTGTATTTTGTCCATGAACTATCTTTTTACTCGCAGCAATATAAAAACAAGCACAATCATCCGTATTTTTTGCATAAAAGCAATTGAGGCCTTCTCCGTCTTTACCACGAATTTTTCTCAGTTCTGCCATCAGATATTGCGCATATTTCGGGCTTTCACATACAACTTTTAATTCGCCGTTTTGTGCATGAGAGATTTTTAATTTCGTATGTATTCTAGGTGCAGCGCCATAGGCTGTTGATAGCGCTTTTTCATCAGGTAATCGTGTAGAAAAACGCTCTTTTAATTGTTCAATGGGAATAGCTGAGCTTAATATTTCGTGAGACATACTTACCCCTGTTTTGTATAAAAATTGAATAATAATTTTGTGTATGATGAAAAAATGGAAGTATACCTTATAAAAAGAGCAATGTCGCGCAAGAGTGATCAAAAAATGGGGTATTTAGGATTGTTGCATAAATAAGGTCATCCTGAACGAAGTGAAGGATCGGTTTAATTCATCACCATATTATGAAAGTAAACTGATCCTTCACTTCGTTCAGGATGACAGGTTTCGTAAAACTACAGTTCTGTTTCTAACTCTTTTAACGCCTCAAATAAATCCATCACCAACCCATAATCTGCGATTTGAAAAATCGGTGCATCGGGATCATTGTTGATCGCAACGATAACTTTACTATCTTTCATTCCCGCTAAATGTTGAATGGCGCCAGAAATACCAATCGCAATATATAAATCAGGCGCTACCACTTTGCCAGTTTGACCCACTTGATAATCATTCGGCGCAAAACCTGCATCCACCGCAGCACGAGAAGCACCTAACGCTGCTCCCAAGCGGTCGGCTAATTTTTCTAGTAGTTTAAAATTTTCTGCATTTTTTAAACCGCGACCACCTGACACAATAATTTTTGCGTTCGTCAATTCCGGTCTTTCTGAAACCGTTAATGTTTGATTTTCAAATTGTGATAAATGATTTGGAATAACCTTATCTATTTTTTCAATTTGCACCGAAGCATTTTCTAACATTTTCATTTCAGGAAATGCAGTACTTCGGAATGAAAGTATTTTTTTATTTGCATTGATTTGTACCGTTTGAAATGCATTACCCGCATAAATAGGTCGAACAAAAGTATCGCCCGACACAATTTTAACGATGTCACCTACCATGGATACATTTAACAATGCGGCAAGTCGCGGTAATAAATTTTTTCCGAATGTACTTGCATTTCCTACAATATAATCATACTGAGATCCTAATTCCGCGATTAAAGTCGCGCAATTTTCAGCAAGTTGATGGGCGTAAACCTCATGATCTGCCACCAATAAACGTTTAACCTGTGGCAGATACTTTGCTTTATCGATCACCGCATCGCATTCAAACCCCATGATTAACGCATCTGTTTCTGCACTTAAACCTAGTGCCGCAGAAAGCAAATGCAAATTGGATGGTTTTAAAATTTTATTATCATGTTCTAAGATACATAACGTTTTCATGGGAGTACCTGCGCTTCATTTCTTAATTTTTGAATGAGTTCCTGCACACTATTGACTTTTATTCCTGCAGATCTTTTTGGCACGCCAGTCACTTTGAGAATGGATAATTGCGGCTCGAATTCCGAAGACAAATCTTGAATGGGTACTACCTGAATGGTTTTCTTTTTCGCTTGCATAATATTCGGTAAAGAAAGATAACGAGGTTCGTTCAAACGTAAATCTGTCGTAATCACAGATGGTAACGTTAAACGTAATGTTTCAAGTCCTCCATCAATTTCTCTCGTCACAATGGCTACGTTATTTTCGATTTTGAGAGATGAGACAAATGTGCCTTGCGACCATTGCAACAATCCCGCTAACATTTGGCCCGTTTGATTATTATCGCTATCGATAGCTTGTTTTCCAAGAATGACGAGATCAAATGATTCTTTTTGAACGAGTGATTGTAAAATTGTAGCGACGTTCAAGGGTTCTAATTCTTTTGTCGTTTCGATTAAAATGGCACGATCAGCGCCCATTGCAAGTGCCGTGCGTAATGTTTCTTGTGATGATTGCGCGCCAATTGAAACTACCACCACTTCTTTTGCAATATTTTTTTCTTTCAGTCGAACAGCTTCTTCCACTGCAATTTCATCAAAAGGATTCATCGACATTTTGACATTGGTTGTTTCAATTCCGGTTTCATCCGCTTTCACACGAACTTGCACCGTAAAATCCACGACTCTTTTCACTGCAACTAGGATTTTCATTTCACGGATTCCTTCATACACTTTTTACCGTTAGTATCTTACATCCCAAAACTTTTTAAAAGGAAAGATCTCGTGATAATAAAAAATACCCCAGTCATTATTAGCGGTGGCGCATCAGGAATGGGCGCGGCGACAGCTCGTTTATTAAGTGAGGCAGGCGCAAAAGTTGCGATTTTCGATAAAAATATTGAATTAGCTAAAAAAACGGCGGAGGAAATTTCCGCAGTAGCTCTCGAATGTGATGTCACAATCGAGGAAAGCGTCACGAACGCCATCACTGCTGCACGAGAAAAAAATGGCCCCGCACGTATTTGCATTAATTGCGCGGGTATTATTCACAGCAGACGAATGGTGAATCAAGCAGGTCCTATGCCGCTTACTGAATTTGAACAAGTGATTAAAGTGAATTTGATCGGTAGCTTTAATTTGATGCGTCTTGCTGCGAATGAAATGATTCCGCTTGAACCTTTAGGAAATGATAAAGAACGCGGCATTATTATCAATACCGCATCCGTTGCCGCATTTGAAGGTCAAATTGGACAAACCGCCTATAGTGCTTCAAAAGGTGGGATTGTTGGGCTCACTTTGCCCGCCGCTCGAGAATTAGCCCAATTTGGTATTCGTGTCATGGCGATTGCGCCTGGTTTAATCGATACACCTATGTTTGATAAATTAACTCCTGAAGCAAGAAGCTCTCTTGAAAATATGGTGCCATTTCCTAAACGTCTAGGATTACCAGAAGAATATGCATTACTCGCAAAAAGTATTATTGAAAATATTATGTTAAATGGCAGCGTGATTAGATTGGATGGCGCTTTACGCATGCAAGCGAAATGAGTTAGTATTTGATATCACTGTCATTTTCTGAAGAGAATGACAGTATATTTTTTCTATGGATGAAAAAATCTCTATGTCTTTTAAAGCCAAACTCAGACATTACTTAATTGGTGACCCTCTCAATCCATTTAACCCGAATATTACGAAACATATTTCTTTAGTCGCATTATTAGCGTGGGTTGGACTGGGTGCTGATGGACTATCTTCTTCTTGTTATGGTCCAGAAGAAGCCTTTGTTGCCTTAGGAACGCATACGCCATTGGCGTTATATATCGCGATTGCGATTGCTGTCACCGTTTTTATTATTTCGCTTGGTTATAACCAAGTCATTGAACTTTTTCCGAGTGGTGGCGGCGGTTACAAAGTCGCCACTCAATTGTTGGGTCCTTATGTCGGCTTAGTATCAGGGTCCGCGTTAATTATTGACTACGTTCTCACGATCGCGGTATCGACCGCTAGTGGAATGGATGCGATGTTTAGTATGTTGCCCGCGACATGGATGCCTTATAAGTTAATATGCGAAGTCATATTTCTTATCTTTCTCATTTTTCTCAATATGCGAGGCATGAAAGAATCGATTAAAGTACTTTTGCCAATTTTTTTAGGGTTTGTTGTGATGCATTTTTGTTTAATCGTTTATGGCATTGCAGCACACAGTCGAGGCCTTCCTGCGATCATACCAGAAACCATTATTGAAACGAGTAGCTTAACGACAGCCATCGGATTTTTACCCGTGCTGGGATTATTATTGCATGCTTATTCGTTAGGAAGTGGTACGTATACCGGTCTTGAAGCCGTTTCAAATAACGTCAATCGATTAAGCGAACCCCGCGTGAAAACCGGCAAATTGACGATGCTTTATATGGCCATCTCGTTAAGTTTTACCGCCTCTGGATTTATTTTGTTATATCTTTTATGGCAAGCAAAACCCGTTGATGATTTAACGCTGAATGCAGTGGTTTTCCACTCCATTCTGGGAGATTCCTTAACTGGTAAAATACTTTTATTAATTACACTCGCACTTGAAGCAGGGCTATTATTTGTTGCAGCCAATTCAGGATTTTTAGCCGGTCCGCAAGTACTTGCCAACATGGCCATCGATAGTTGGGTACCCAATCGTTTTCGGCACTTATCTACGCGTCTTGTCGTGCAAAATGGCATTATTGTATTTGGTGTTTTGGCGTTGCTCATTTTAGTCTGGAGCCAAGGAGAAGTGTCTTGGCTCGTGATTTTGTATAGTATTAATGTATTTGTAACCTTTTCATTATCACTATTGGGACTTTCCGTTTTTTGGGCTAAACGTCGTGAAAGTGCTTCTCCGAAATGGCGCTGGCGTCTTACTTTTTCGGGATTTGCCTGTATTTTAACGACTAGTATTTTAATAGTGACGTTACACTCTAAATTTGAATCAGGCGGATGGGTTACCGTCGTTATTACCTTTAGTGTGATTTGTGTTTGTTTACTCATTAATCGTCATTATCAATCTGTTAACAAAAAATTACATGAAGTTGACGAGGCATTAAAACAACCCATTGTACAAAAAATTACAACGGTTCCTACACCCGATTTATCAAAGCCTACCGCGGTCATTCTTATTGGAAGAAGTACGGGAGTCGGTATGCATACGCTGCTTTCCATTTTACGTATTTTTCCTAATCATTTTAAAAACTTTATTTTTGTAAGTGTTGGCATTGTGGATGTAGAAAGTTTTACGGGACAAGAAGCGCTTAACGGTATGCGTGAAAAAGTCACGAAAAATCTGCAGTATTTTGTAGAATATTGCCAACAATATGGCATGGCAGCGGAAAGTTATGCGGCTTTTGGAACAGATACCGTAGATAAATTGATGGAATTAGCTGAAGAAATCGATAAAAAATATCCCAATTGTATTTATTTTTCTAGCAAGTTAATTTTTGAACACGATAATTGGTTTACACGAATTTTGCACAATGAAACCCCCGCGACGTTGCAACGTCACTTTCATTTGCAAGGAAAAGAATTCGTGATTTTGCCCATGAAGATATAATATATGATGGTTTATAATATATGTAACCATTGCTTTGTATTATAATTATTATTATGATTTAATATATTACAAAATACGAATAAATATTAAACAATTTAACTCAAATTAACTGAAATGAGGACAATCCTGTGAAACCAGATACCGACAGAAAAGTCAAAATTGAACAACACAAACGTTTTTCCCAATCCGCTTTATGGCGCCTTCAAAGAGAATACTTTGATAAACAAGGGATTAACGCATGGGTAAATCAGGTTCCTTTTTATATTACGAGTAATCCATTTATTGCAAATTGTTATGTACGAATTGTTATTGCTTTTATGCGCGATTGGACAAAAAAACATCCAGATGCAAAAAATCATATTTTTTACATTATGGAATTGGGCACGGGTTCTGGTCGTTTCAGTTACTACTTTGTAAAAACTTTGGATGAAACATTAAAAAAATTAGGAATGACGGATATTAAATTCTGTTACATCATGAGTGATTTTACCAAGCATAATATTCAATATTGGGAATCACACGTATCGTTAAAACCATATCTTGAAAGAGGTCTTATTGATTACGCACTTTATGATATGGAAACAGAACGTCCATTAACCCTCATTCGTCAAAATTTACGTTTAACACCAGAAGTATTGGTCAATCCTTTGGTGGCTTTTGCGAATTATATTTTTGATACTATTTCTCATGATGCTTTCACGGTACATGAAGGCAAACTCTACGAATTATTATTTAGCTTATCGACAGACGAAAAAAATATGGAAAATAACCGTCCCGTTGATATGGAAAAAATTAATGTCGACTATAATGTGCATGAAATTAAGGGTAATTATTACAACGATCCTGCGCTTGATAATATACTTGAAGATTATAAACAAAAATTAACTTCAACAAGCTTCCTCATTCCGATTGGTTCTATCAATGCCATTCGATTATTACGTAAATTGTCGAATAATAAATTACTGATTATTTCTACCGATAAAGGTTATGGCACATTATCTTCATTAGATAATTTGGGTCACCCTTCCATTTCTTTCCATGGTAGTTTCTCAATGATGGTGAATTTCCATGCGATGGGAGAATATTTCAAAAATATTGGCGGATACTCTTATCTACAAACTTCTCGTCGTGGTATTCGCACTTCCGTATTTGGCTTAGGGTTAAATATGGATGAATTGATTGAGACAAGTTTTGCGGTCGAAGAACACGTCGAACGCATGAGCCCATCTGACTATTTCACCCTGCATAGTCGTATTCGCGATCACTATCAAGATTACGAATTAGATACCATCGCAGCGCATATGGAATTTTCGTTATGGGATCCACATATTTACTTAAAAATCAGCCCGAAAATTACTTCATTGTTAGCGGAAGGCGATGTCGAAACATTAGAATTCATGGCAAAGAATATGCCGCGCTTGGCAGACAATTATTATTATATGCCAAAAACAGAATGTATCTTGTTTGAAATTGGCGTATTTTTCCATGCGATTAAAAATTTCGAAAAAGCGTTGGAGTACTACAAAAGAGCGAATGAATTTGTGGGTGACCAATTTGGTTTATATTACAATATGGCACTTTGCGAACATCATTTAAAACAAAATGAAGCCGCTCTCGGTACATTTAAACGCGCGCTTGCGTTGGATCAAGACTCGAAAGAAACACAAGAGTGGATTGAGTTTATTGAAAAAGCGCTGGCTGGCGGTCCTGAAACGAAAGAGTAATATCTTTATTTTTATCAAAATGAATTTGTCATTCCCGCGAAGGCGGGAATCCATTTCTAAAAGACCTGCATCCTTAAAAAAAATCGCAAAATGTATAAAATCACTATCAATGGATTCCACCTTCGTGGGAATGATCGCTAAACAATGATCAATAATTAATAAGAGGAAAATAAATTCTATGTTTCGTACCAAACTATATGAAGATCGATCTGCACTTCAAATCTCAGAAAATAAACTAGTAAAAACATTATCAACTTCAGACCAAGATATTTTTATTCGTAGTTACTTCAAAGAAATAAGCATAATTCTTACAGCGATAATAGATAAAGGTTATTTAAAATTTGAAGGTAATGAAAAAGCGCAATCATTTTTCACGACACTTTATAAAATTCGTGAATCTGCGGATTCAAAAGATATTTTTGCAAGTTTTCGTGTTTTTGAGGAAAATATGCCGTACGTATATGAATCAATTTATGATCCGGTAATAAAAGGACAAAATATTTTTGGTCTGCTTAATATTGAGAATTTTTGTTTTAATTTAGGCTTAATTATTCAAAATTTTTATTCCGATCAACCTATCCAAAATCTTGATAAAATAATATTTAATAAATCCACAAAGGAATATTCAAAAGGTCAATTTAAAAAAATTCAAGACATGGTAGCTGATCCTTTGAACCATATTCTTAAACTTGAAACATTGAAATTTAAAGAACAAATGATATTATTTTTAATTAATAACCGCTCCACACCACGAGATGAAATTGATGAAAATATAAAATTAGTACTCTCCCAAGGATTAGTCAATTATCCCAGAATAGATCATGTCGAAACAATTGATGCAGCAATTGTGAATTGCAAGGAAAAAAGACAATTAGAAACTATAATTCCATTAACAGAAATAAATACCAAATTACTCGCTACATTAGATGAGTTAAAAAACTTAAATTCTAAAAAAAATATTATGTAGGAAAATAATAATTTGTGAGTTACTCCGTCTGCGCGCAATAGGGGTTATAGAAGGCGGGGCGGAGATAACCGCACTTCCTTTGCAGATAGAAAGACAAATATTACATAATTTTCTACATTAATTCTAGCATCTTACGCGACAAAGGCCTAATGGCTATTGTTATTTACTATTAAGCGCTAAACAAATAGAAAATTTTGTTGACTATATTGAATAAGATATTTATGGTTGCAATGATTAAATAATTTTAATAAGGATTTTCAATGAAAAAAACTGTTTTTATGGCATTAATATTAATTTCTTCAACCTCTTTTGCTTATACATTAATTGGGGAAGGTAATGTTAGCGAACCTCAAATCTTACACTCTGAGAATGGTGGTGTAAAAGATTTCCAAGTTGTGGAAAAACCTGTATCAACCGAACAAATTACTGAATTTCAGGATAAAAAAAAATATCCGTTAAATCAATCGATAAATAGGTCAACCTTCAGCAAAAATATAAAACTATCTCACTTGCATTGCCCTACATTATAAGTAAAAATACTTATTATTCAAAAAGATATGAATTTTACTGTTTTTTCCATATAGCTAACTTACTAATAATTAACTTAATTAAAAAAATCATTTTATTGTTTACATTCTCCTTGAAATGTAAACGATTTTTGGTAAACTGTTTACATTTCTCACTCAATGTAAACGGTCTTTCATGAAATTAGGACAATTAATAAAACAATCTCAAGGTTATAAGGCATTTATTCCAAATGATTTTCCTCCAAAGGAAGGGTTTGATTTTTCTAAAAAGCTGATCCAAAAAGCCAGCCAGGCAACCTTGTCTTTAGGGAAATTAGATGGAGTTACTCAACTTTTACCTGACGTTGATTTTTTTCTATTTATGTATATATGTAAGGATGCAGCTTCTTCAAGCCAAATTGAAGGAACAAAAGCTACCATGGTTGATGCTATAGAAGCGACTTCCAAAACATCTGAGAATCTGCCTGAAGATGTTGATGATATCCTGCATTATATCCAAGCGCTAAACTATGGACTTTTACGCTTAAAAGATTTCCCATTATGTCTACGTCTTATTAAAGAAGTGCATAAAGAATTAATGGATGGAGCGCGCTCCACACATTTCTCTGATCCGGGTAGTTTCCGTAAATCACAAAACTGGATAGGAGGAACTACACCAAATAATGCAATGTTTGTTCCACCTCCTGTTCATGAAATGCAAAAAGCTCTGAATGATCTAGAAAAATTTTTTCATCAATCTGACGATATTTTACCTATAATAAAAGCCGGCCTCATACATGCGCAATTTGAAACAATTCATCCCTTTTTAGATGGAAACGGACGTACCGGACGCATGCTAATTACATTATTTTTATGGTTAGAAAAATTGTTAGAACGACCTATTTTATTTTTATCTTCTTTTTTTAAAAAATATCAACAAACATATTATGAACGCATCAATGGTTATCATCATGGCTTAATTGAACAATGGGTTGATTTCTTTTTAGATGGAGTAATTGATACTTCCATAAAGGCAATAGAGATTGCAAAAAAAATTACAATTTTACGTGAACAAGATATGCAGAAAATTCAAACTTTGGGAAAAATAGAAGCTAAAAGTAGCATAGCAGTATTATATCAACTTTATAAGTTACCTATTATTAATTCACATAAGATACAAGAATGGACGGGCTTTACACGTCAAGGTGCCTATAAAGTAATTAAAAGATTTATTGATTTAGAAATTTTACATCCGAAAAATGAAAATAAACTATATGGACAATCTTACATATATCGACGTTATGTAAATATTTTTACTGATTAATTTTTTGTAACTCATCATCAACATTTTTTATCATTATCAGCTCCATGCCGAGTACCATCTGGCATAATAGCGCAGCTAAGTGACTTAGCTGTAGATAATTGAGACTGAGATATATTTGATTCAATTAATACAGCATAAGATAAATCTGCACCTGTTAAATTAGCACTTGAAAAATTACATCTTGAGAAATTTGCACTATGAAGATTAGCATCTATCAAATTTGCTGAACTGAAGTTACCTTCCGAAAAATTTCCATAAGATAAATCTGCGGATAATAAATGCGTCTGAATAAAATTAGCATTTGCAAAAATATCATGTGTTAAGTTAGCTTCAGAAAGTAATGATCCTTCAAGGTTAACGTGGCTTATATTTAAATAGGATATACTCGCACGAGTAAGATCACATCCTGGACATTGCCCAGTTTTTTTAAACTGATCAACATCTGATGGATTATATTGGGATAACCCAATAGCCGTATTCGAAATTACCATAATAAATGGCAATAAAATTAATTTTTTCATATTAATTATATTCTCGTAAAAATTGAAACAATAAAAATTAGATATTTATTTGGTAAAAGGATAGTAATAAATTTTATTAAGTTATGTCAAATTTAATGATATGAATATTTACACTAGTTGCTTTGTAATATCTCCTTTTGTAATAAAACTGACTAGTAATAATATGGAACATTTTTACAGTTCCTTTGCGGATGGGAAGCTAAATATTATATAATTTTTTATATTAATTCTCATCTAGCAGGACGCACTATGTCAAAAATCACAACAAAAAACTTATTTTTGTTTATTATATTGATATGTTTATCCTGTAATGCTTTGGCAAAATCAAGTCTTCCGCCCTATAACATCATTTTCATTATTATCGATCAGGAAACACATCAGCTTTTAAACGCTAACAATTACGAGCTTCCCGCAAGAAAAGCATTGAAAGCGCATGGCATCAGCTTTGAAAATCATTATGCCGGTGCCGCCATGTGTTCTCCCTCACGTGCAACCTTATTGACCGGTGTTCCGCCACAAATTAATCATGTTTTTGATCAAATGGAATATGCTTTCGTACCTGAATTAGAACCATCACGCCCGAATATGGGATCCGTACTTAAATCATTGGGATATCGCACAGCTTACTTTGGTAAGTTTGAGATGAATAAAAAATTATTAATTAATGTAAAAAATACCGTAAATTACAGCACACTTGCGAAAGCATATGGATTTGATGTATTTAATTCTGATGGTGATGTCGGTGGTCAACCAAAACAAGGATATGAAGAAGATATTTATTTTTCAGGAGAAGCAATACGTTGGTTACGAGAAAATGTAGGAAAAACTTCACAACCTTTTTTCCTCGTGATTAGTTTATTAAATCCACATGACATTATGTATGGAGATGCGAATATTGCTGGATTGCCGAAGGTACAACAATCGGCCGCGCATGCTATTTTTCCTCCACCGAATAATTCTATTTATAAAAAAAATTGGGAATTTTCATTACCAATTAGCTTAAATGAATCACTTAAAAAGAGTGGAATGCCCAACGCATTATGGGAATATCGTGAAGGATGGTCAGGCGCATTGGGCCATATTCCAACGGAACGTAAGGACATGTGGCAATATTATTATAACTATTACTTAAATGCATTGCGTGACAACGATCGTAGTTTACAGAATATTGTAGATGCGCTGAATGACATGCACTTGTGGGAAAATACCATTGTTATCCTGACTGCGGATCATGGAGAAATGGGTGGCGCGCATGGTGGATTACGCGGCAAAGGCCCTATGGCTTATGAGGAAAATGCACATATTCCTTTAATAGTTGCGCATCCCAAAGCGCCACGAGGTGTGCAATCACATATACTGACAAGTCATCTAGATTTACTTCCTACATTCATTGGTTTAACGGGTTTAAGTCACAATATGAAAAAAGAAGTTTTAAAAGGCCATGATTTTTCGGAATTTATTCTGCATCCTGAAAACCAAAATATTCATGCCATTCGAAAAGGAATTTTATTTAATTATGTTGGCATCTCGACGATTGATAATCGTTATTTATCAAAAATGCTCATCGCTTCATTCACTCATCAATCGCTTCCCTCTCTCACAGAAATTAATCTGAATAAACGTGGTTTTTTAGCATTTGTATTCGATGGTCGATACAAATTCGCGAGATTTTATTCACCTTGTGATTTTAATACCCCAACAACACTTGAAGAAATTTTCGAAAAAAATGATGTGCAATTATTCGATCTACAAAATGATCCTACTGAAACGCATAACATGGCGCTCGACAAAAACAAAAATAAAGAGCTCATTCTCAGGATGAATGAGCTCCTAAATAATTTAATTGCGGAAGAAGTTGGGGTCAACGACGGAAGCTTTTTACCCGCGGAGATTCGTGTAGCCATCAATCGAGTGTAAGCGATTGATGGCCGATATTATTATAGACGAAACGCTACCGTTGGTTCTGTTCCAACATCTGAAGATGGTTTTTGAGGTTGATACATACCGTAACCTGATTTTACTACGGAAGGAAGTTCAGTTTTTGCTACGATTAAATTTAAACGTTGTAGATTTTCTTTATGTTGAATAAATTCATTTAATTTAAAGGCTAAACGAGCCAGTTCGTCTAATCCAGATGATGCATTGAGTGTGGAACCACTTAATTTATTTAAAATTGGATAGGTATCGTGTTTAGCGGAAACAATCTCCACGAAATGCTGTTCTGCTAATGGTAGAAAGATTAAACCTTGCCGATAGTGGAAGATGGGTTGCGATAATACGGCAATAGAAAGCTTTGATTCTTTATGATGTTCTTGTAAATATTTGTTAATTGCTAAAAATGCATCATCCAACCTGGGTTTAGATAACTCTTTCGATTCATTAGGAATATAAACCACATTTTTAGGATCGAAACCTTCAGGCCATAACATATTATCCAAAAAGAATTTTAAACCACTTAATTCAGTTAATTTTTCAGGAAATGTCACTTCTTTTTTGAAACGTGCAGGAAAAGCCGAATAGACTGCTTCTAAATTCGGTAGATATTGACTAATATCATTCGTTGTACCGGATACAATTAATTTTGAAATAATAGCAGGATTTTTGCTTGCTAAATCTTGTAAGTTGAAAAAACATTTCGCCATATTGGGCGAAGCACAACCAGTTATGATTCCCACATCATATTTTTCTTTACTCAGTGTTCTGTTTTGTAATAAACCTAATTCATGTAAATAAGTTTTAATAGTGGCAGCAAGATCTTGGTTTAAGTCAGATTCGGTTTGATCCCAACGGCTACTTAATTTTGGATCACGCAACCATTTGGATTGAGTGACTTTAACAAAATCTTGAAGCAACATATCTTCTCGGGTTTCTTTTAATTCAGGTTGGGTTAGCATTAAAAGTTTCTTTAAAGGGGACTTTACCCTAACTTCACCCTTGGTATCTTGATAGATAAATTGATTATAGTCGACATTTGATCGTTGCATATTTTTATCCTAATGTATATTTTGGCTTATATTTTACTTACTAAGACACGCATTATATATAAAATTATATTCTTGCCATCCCCTATAAAACAGGGGACTTAAATTAAGCGGATTACATTGAATTTCATGGCGTTCGATCGTATAATTGCGGGATTAAATTAACCAAATAAAAATAATTATGTTTGAAGTTAATGAGGAGTTTCATGTCTATCGATATGAAAATGGTATCAAATTATTAAAACCTCAATCATTACGAGAATCTACTGGTTCCGTGAAGATTTTGTTACAACTACCATTCCCTGTTTATTTTTCGAATGTCGATCACCTATCAATAAAGTGTAATGACCTTTCTGCCATCGAATGCGGCTATCAATCCGCGAAAGATATTATCAATAAACCGTGGTATCACTACTTTAAACGTAACACAATTGCAGAACCTTTAGCGAATTCTAATGAAATAATGTTAAAAAATATTGCGAAAATAACTTATGAAAATGCGCTCCGCAAAGATGGAAGCCAAAATGATGCGCTTGCTATTAGAATGCCTTGGTATAATGTTGATAATAAAGTTATTGGATTATTTGGATGTGCTATTCTACCCCATCAACATTACCTCGCCGAATCATTAACAAAATTGGCAACCATGGGTTTACTCAATTTTAATCAAATAAGACAATCACGTGAGTTAAGCGGACAAACGATTGCATCTGTTCATTTATCTAAACGTGAATTGGAATGTTTAAAATTAACGATTCGCGGATATACGGCAAAAAGCATTGCAAAAACCCTACATTTATCACCATGGACTATAGAAGAATATTTAGCCAATATCAAACGTAAATATGGTGTGCAATCAAAATCTGAATTAATAGATAAAACGATAGATAATTTATTTAATCGACCGAATACTTAAAGTTGCTATGCGTACACAACACGATTTACCATTTGATGAAAAAATACGAGCGACGGAAATCCATCGCACTTTATGTGCTGTAAAAGAAGATTTTCGCCAATACTTAAAGAAATATCCATTTACTTATAAAAATGCAGAGTTAACAACTACAGAAATTCAAAAAAGAAGTGATTTCTTAGATGAAACAAAAGATAATTTTGAAAAATTTTATCAAACTTTAATAGAAGTTTTAATTAAAATAAAACCAGAAGACATCCAAACCATTGCATCAGAAAATGAATCAGCGCATTTTAAACATTTTACAGATTGTTATCATTCGTTAGATTTAGAAGGATTTTATAGTGTCAATGGAAAACCCATTCAATTTTGGAGTGGGCAAGTTGCTAAAAATAAAATAATTGCAGATCAATCACAATATTCAGATTCTGATATCCCCGCGATTTCAGTAATGTATAAATTGAATCACTTTATTCAGGCGGAGGAGAAACGACGAGGAAGTTTTTTTTTAAAAAGATTATTGGCTGAACTCAATACTGCCTATTTTGCTTCGCAGGCGAAAGGTATCGTCAATATTTATCTCGCAACGAATAAAGAAAAAGAAAAATCAGGGATCACCATTGGAAATTATTTTTGGAATGAAGAGTTACCTATTCTACAAAAGAAATATTTTAGAAATGAAATTCAATTACGCTTATTTTTATGGAAAGGGGGAGATTATTGGGAAGGTCCTTATGATATTTACAAACAAAGTCATCTTGTTCCTGTAGTTCGACGCAATGCTTATCGATGCTTTAGTTCACCTAGATTACTTGATCATTCTCCTGAACGATTTGAAACAGAAGAGAAAATGATTCCTGAACAAAAACCCTTTTTAACATGGAGCAAACAACCTGCGCGACCGCAGGTGCTTACCTTATCAAACTTAAAGAAAATAACGCAACTGTGGAGAATTCATTGTCCCAAAGCTTTTCGGTTCCGATTTTTTGCAGGTTTTTTACCATTACTAAAATCGACAAATAACCAGTCTATTCCTTTGATGAGTGTGCATGCGATTGTCAATTTTTTAATTCAGTCAAACATTTCAGTCGATATTCGTGATGAACATCGAGCAACTCCCTTGATCTATGCGGCACTCATTGATGATACAAAAATTATAGCTGCACTACTTGAAGCAAAAGCTGATATCAATGCAAAAAATTATCGAGGTGATACTGCATTAATGACAGCAGCATATGAGGGTAATATCGCAAGTATTCAGCTATTATTGGAATCTAAAGCAGATATCCAAGCAACCGATAATTATGGATTTTCAGCATTGATGTGGGCAATGAAGCAATGCCGTGATCACACTGTCAGTTTATTATTAAAATCAAGAGCGAATCCTTTTATAGTAAATAAATGTGGGAAAAACATATATTCTTATGCGTTAGAATGTAAAAGTATGTTTTTTAAACAAATGGTAGAGAAAGCAATGGATGAAGAATTAATACTGCTAATAAATAACTTGTCGCGTTATCGGTAAGTTAAGAAACACTCCGTCATTGCGAGCCATAATTTCGCTTTCATGCCAGCATGCTTTCAGCTGGCATCCAAGTGGCTTCGCTAAATGCCGACTGGATGCCAGCTGAAAGCATGCTGGCATGACAGGATTCGGTATTCAAAAACTATTTTTTAGGCCTTATCACAACCGACGCTGAATGGTCTCGATCAAGATGTATTCCAAAATCTTCATCTTTTAGCACATCATGAGAAATCTTTCCGATCGTTGATATTTTAGATTCACTCTTACTTTCCATCTTAACACCTAGTTTTTTCGAAAGAAAAGCAATCATTTCTTGGTGACCATGAGACATTGCTTGTTCTAATGGCGTTTTACCCCATAGATTTTTTTGGCAAAGATCAACGCCGTAATCAATTAACGCTGCAGCTATAGCAACGTTATTCAATTGAATAGCATCTCCCAATGGTGTGTATTCACAGTCTCGAATCATAAAATCACTAATAGTATCTTTATATTTTTGAAGCACATATTTCACCATATCTAAACTTTCTGAGAAGATGGCATAACGTAAGAGACTTGATGGATAATCACTTGCATAATTCCCTTCATAAGTTGCACCTTTACTTTCTAATAATGTGAAAACTTTAACGTTTCCAGATTTCGCTGCAGCACATAAAATATTTTTTACAGGACCAGAATTCACTAACTCCGCTTTTAATTCTTTTTCTGATAATAATTTAACAAATAGTTGTACCCCTTCGAACGAACCTGATTTTGCTGCAAGATAAAGCGGTGTACGTTGATCTTCGCCCGTTACATTTAAACATTCCGGATCCATTTTATTGACGAGAAGTTCTATCGCGCGAAGATTTCCAGATTTACAAGCTAAATGAAGTGGCAAATCGTAATAATCACGGTGTTCATATATTTCATAGGGAAGCTCTTTTGGGTCAAGCTTAGTGAGTAAATATTCTAATACCTCCGGATTACCCGACATTGCTGCAAAATGAAATGCATTCTGCTTATCCGAATTCGCATCAGAAATTGATGCACCTTTACTTATTATTTTTTTTACTAAAGTTACATTTCCTGACAGTGCTGCACAGTGAAGCGCGGTTGTTCCATTAGGCCCGGCATGTTTGACATCAATATCTTTATTTTCTAGTAAACGAAAAGCTAGTACTTCCAAATTTTTATATGAAGCAATAGTTAACGCTGTATAACCATTATAACTATTATTCCCTTCAATAGGTGTTACAGGTTTTGTTGCAGCAATGGATAAAAGCGTTTCGAAGCTTTTATAAAATTGCTCATGCGTTAAGCCATTTAATTGAGGTGATTTTGTAAGATTTTTTTCAATGAGTTTTTTATAGTTTAAATTGGTAAAAAAATTTGATGCAGATTTCACGATGTATTCCTTATTATTTTATCCTAATAATCTTTCTAATTGCACAGCTGATTTTAGCAGTAAAAAATTGTTTGGCAATCCCCCCATATTTTGGGGGATTGAAAAACCTCTATTTAAAGCTAGTATAGGCATATTTAATCCAAAACATATTAAAACTTCTACTAAAAAGATATAATTAGCTTAAAAGCGAGATAAGAAGCTATGCCAAAAATAATTTCAAACAATATTTCTGCCTAGCTGCTAAATAGGAACCCTTTATGAAAATGACAATTCCCTCTGCATATAAATCAATTAAATTGCGAGACAAAGCAATTGCGTCTTATGATGACTTTCTCGCTCGTTGGCCGATTCCTTATCAAGCACAGACTATAATGACTCGCTTTGGTGAAACACATGTTATGGTTTCAGGTTCTCCACAAGCGAAGCCTCTTGTGCTTTTACATGGTGGTGCGACAAATTCAACAATGTGGTTTCATAACATAATGGCACTTTCTAGCAAGTTCCGGGTATTTGCTGTTGATATCATTGGTGAACCGGGTAAAAGTGCTGGCACAAGACCTTCCTATAAATCCGATGGACATGCCCATTGGTTAAAAGATGTTTTTGATGCACTTAATATTCATGCAGCTGCAGTATGTGGGTTATCACTCGGTGGAATGCTTGCATGGAAATTTGCATTGCTCTATCCAGAATCAGTTTCTTCTCTTGCACTTTTATCAACAACTACCTTATCAAGATCCAATGCGCGCCTCTCGCTTCTGCTTCGTGCAATCTTTGCGAATTTACTACCAATATCCTTTATTGCAAAAAATTTTTTAACCTATATATCAGCAAGTGCAGCACAATGGCCAGAGTGGGCAGTAGAGGGCTTTATTATTCAATATCAATCCTATAAATTTAACTTTGATGCAATTCAATTTATATCAGATAATGATCTTTCGAAGCTGCCCTCCAAGACATTAATTCTTATAGGGCAAGATGAGGTGCTTTTTGACCCATTAGCTGTCGTATCACGTATCAATTCAATGGCACCATCAATTATTGTTGATATTATTCCAGGAGCAAAACATACCATTTCTACAGATCAACCTGATTTGGTAAATGAACGGTTGCTTAAATTTTTATAATAGATTTTGTAATTAAATAAGATATATGAAGTGAAATAACGTTACAAAACTCGCAAGAATCCAAATCTGTGGGTTGCTGGCAGCTCCTTGAGTGCGACTAAAGTTAGGTATTATCTATCATGTCAATAAATAATATTGACATCCGTGTCTGCACGAGAAGCACTTAAGGATGTTTTTAACTCTTCTTTTGGCGAATTTGTTAGAGATATTCGAGAAAGTGATGAAATGTCACAGGCTAAACTTGCTAAACGTATGCATGTGTCTCGCCAATTTATTAATGCGATAGAAAAAGACAAAGCTAATATTAGCTTAGAAATGGCTATCAAAATTGCTCGTGCCCTGGGATATCCCTATGAAGCATTTGTTGAAGTGTTTTTAAATAATATGCTAAGAAAATCTGGGATAAAGAAAGTGGTGCATCTTGAATCCAAGGCTGCCTAAGTCAATTAATGAGTACCTTCGGTACAAAATTTAAGTTTTAGGTGGAGAATGAACTCCACCTAAAACCCACGCCACCAAACAAAACTTCGTTAAATTTATGGTAGCGGTATTCAACCGTTTAAGGAAGTTTTGATAAAATAGTCATCCTGAACGAAGTGAAGGATCTTTGTAATTTACAAAGATTCTTCGCTTTGATCAGAATGACAAGCTCAATAGTGAGCAATGTTAATGAGAACCATGCGAGCACTGTTTAGTTGCTCGATTACTTCAAAATTTAATAGATGATCTGCCCATAACATTTGTTTCACCAAAGCGAGTCATTTTAATACAACTTATTGTTATAATTCAAATTTTTATAGCGCCATTTATATATACTATTTCTCCATTATACACTAAAAAGTAGGTATTAATGGAGAATTATTAATTAAATAGCTCTAAATATATTGATATATACTCCTTAATACACTATAATTTAGTGATTAATGGAGAATTATTGTTAATGATAGATGTCTTTTTCTATTCGCACCCTGTTTTTAGGTATGACGAGTTTGCTAACTGGAAAGCAGAACAGGGAACTAAACACCCTAGGGCAATTCAAAATGCCTTGCAATACTATTTGAATATAGGACGCATATTAAATATACGCCGAGGGCTTTACGCAGTAGCACCACCTACAGGAGTAGATGAACCTATTTTAGTTGACCCTTATTTAATTGCTGCTAAAGTAACTGAAGATAATGTATTAGCCTATCACACCGCTTTAGAACTACATGGGGTTGCTTACACGATATTTGATAGATTTACCTTTCTAACAAATAAAAAAACGAAACCTTTTGAATTTCAAAATCATTGGTTCCAACCCTCTTCATTTCCGAAAGCGTTAAAGAAAAAAGATGCATATTTTGGAGTTGAATCTATAAATCGACAAGAGCTAGAAATTAAAATAACCAGCCTTGCTCGAACCTTCGTAGACGTTTTAGACCGTATTCCGCATAGTGGGGGATGGGAAGAGATAGTGCGCTCTATTAGTAAAGCAGTTTCTTTGAACATTGAAGAAGTAATCGAGTATTGCTTAATGTTAAAAAATAATATTCTGGTTGCAAAGGTCGGTTTTTTTTTAGAACAGCGGCAAGGTGCTTTTGCGGTGAAAAATAATTTATTAGAACTACTTCTTAAACATAAACCTTCATCTCCACAATCGCTAGCTACTTCTCGAGAACCAGGTCAGTTCATTAAAAAGTGGAATTTAATTATGCCAAAATACGTATTACAAAAATCATGGGATGAACCAAATCATGATATCTAAAAAAAATTTAATGAAAGATGCCAAAACCAATCATTACAAACCAGAGATTTTAGAAAAAGTTTATCAATTATTATCGGTATTGAATGACCTGGTCTCAAATCCATATTTGCGAGAAAAGATAGTATTGAAAGGTGGAACAGCGTTAAATTTATTCTACTTCGATAAAATTCCTCGTATGTCTGTAGACATCGATTTAAATTATATTGGTCAGTTAGATCGAAATAGTATGTTAGAAGAAAGACCTGTTCTTACTGATGCTATCAATAAAATTTTTTTACAAAAACAATTTGAATTAGATAGAAACCCAAATAGACACGCCGGTAGTAAAATGATTTGGCGTTATGGAAGCATATTAGGACAAAAAGGAAATCTTGAAGTTGATCTTAATTATATGTACCGAGAACCATTATGGCCAATTTTATGGTTACTTCCTAAATTAAATTATTCAGGTGCAGTTGAAATACCTGTCTTAGATATTCATGAGTTGGCCGCAGGAAAATTGTCCGCCTTATTTTCGAGAAATGTTAGCAGGGATTTATTTGATGCTCATCATCTATTAGTTAATAGCAAATTAAATGCTCAAAAACTCAGACTATCATTTGTGATTTATTTAAGTATGACAGAGATTAAGCTTTCAAATTTAAATAAAGATTATCTTGACTATGACCTTACAGATATTCGAAACAAATTATTGCCCGTATTACATCAAGAAAATTTACCAAGAAAACCAAGCGATATAAAAAAATGGGCTATAACAATTCTAAAAGAGCTACAGGAATCACTACACCAACTTCTTCCATTGAAAAATTCTGAAATTGATTTTATTATGCAGGTTCGCGATGGAAACATTCGACCAGAATTGATTACGAATGATAAAAAGTTAACTGAAGTTATTAAAACACACCCGGCTATTTCATGGATAGCACAAAAAAATAAAACAGCGTGATTA
>JABDCZ010000020.1:0-38009 GCA_013287885.1 Gammaproteobacteria bacterium | reverse complement strand
GAAGGAGGTAAAGATAAATCATCCAGTGCAATAGGAGAAGAGGGGCTAGCGATATCCTTTTCTTCCTCAATTCTTTCAATGGCTATTCCTTTGGCTTGCATGGCTTTATACGATAATCGATAAGCGTATGGCACATTTTCAAAAGGAGCAGGAGGAGGGGGTGATCCGGAACCTGGGTTGGGTTTTGATCCAATGAGTGTGCCCAATCCGAGGAGTTTTAAAATTTTTTGTCCAAATATAAAAAATTGAGTAAATCCGCTAATGCCTGCCCCAGCCTCTGTCGCAAAAGAAGGTCCAATGGCAGATGCAATACTAAAATTGGTGGTGGCGGCTTTAGCTACCCCATTCAAACCTCGAAGCGTGTTGCCAAGAGAGGTGAGCCAAGCGACCCCTTCCACTCCGATTACGGGTAACTTACCTGTGATCCAGATAATGCTAGTCGGAACAAAAAGGATGGATAACACAATTGCAGCCATTCCAATAGCAAGGCTTGGTAAAGCAAACAATATCCCTAATCCTATGCCTGTGATTTTTTTTACAAGCGCATTGTCGGTCGGCAGCTGATTGCAAATCTCTTGTCCCCACTTAAACCCTACTTTAGCACTGGTAAGTGGTGAAGTAATGGCGCGACCCAAGATATGGAGGATTTTGAAAAAACCATAAGCTAAGAAGTTGAATAGTACATCCAATCCACTAGGAACTGGATTTCGCTGATATTGTAATTGTGTTAAATTATTATCAATGAGAGTCATGAAAAAGTTGGGAACAAATTCAACTACCCATTTTAATGTGTTTTTTAGAGGGATGATTAAAAATCCACCGCCAATATAGGATAACCAATCCAGGAAATAAAAAAGTTTGTGTTGATCCTTCCTCGGTACCCCTAAAAAATATTGATGCCAAGATTGCGCTTTATTGGTTTCATTCCCGCGCGCATCCTGATAAACATAAAAAGTTTGATCAAAAGCATTATCTAAAAAAGCTTCTTTTAATTTTGATCTAATTCTCGCTTTAAAAAGGGCAGTCAGTTCATATTTAAAGTGTTCATATTCGTATGCACGTAGATCTTGTAGATTTTCTAAAAGTTCATCTTGAGTAGTTAATGTGAGATGACCTTCTTTACCGGGTGCAATTAGACGAAGAAGGTCATTAGTATCTCTATAGGTTTTAGCAATTATTTTATTAATATTTTTTAATTCGCGAATTCGTAAGGCGGGATTTTTAATTTCATCACATTTTTCTATCAAAATATCATACGTTAAAAATAAGTGGTGATATTTCTTACTCTTAGTATTAATATCTTCTTCGGAAATTGTAGAGACTTTCGGTCTTTCTATTAACATAGTAGCCATATATAGATCCTTTTTTATTGTTGTTTTAAGATTTTATATTTTTTAATAATAGTTTTACTATTTTTGGATTACCCGCCAGTATGTTACCACTAGTGAGATAATTATCGCTACCATCTAAATCGCAAACGAAACCACCAGCTTCTTTCACTAAAAGTGCACCTGCTGCTAAATCCCAAATTTTTAAGCCGCTTTCCCAATAACCATCAAAACGTCCACAAGCGACATAAGCAAGATCGAGAGTCGCAGCACCCGCGCAACGCAAATCACACACGGCGCTTAATTTTTGTAACAAATGCTCATATTGTGTAGGAAAAGCGCTGGTCCCTAATAAACTATCTTCGAGCTTATTGCGAGTGCTGACGCGGATACGATGATCATTTAAACGGGCACCTTTGCCGCGCGTTGCCGAGAATAATTCTTGTCGAACCGGGTCATAGATGACGCCATGCTCAATTTTATTTTTTCTCTTAATGGCAATGGAGACCGCAAATTGTGGAAAACCATGAATAAAATTGCGTGTCCCATCAATGGGATCAATGATCCAGGTAAATTCATTGCCTAAAATTTCGCCTCCTTCCTCCCCCAAAATACCGTGATTGGGATGGGATTTGCGAATGATATGAATAATTTCACGTTCTACTTGTTGATCAATATCTGTCACAAAATCGCCAGGGGTTTTTTGTGTAATCACCAAAGATTCGAGGCGTTCTTGCGCGCGAACGATAATATTTCCAGCAGCACGTGCCGCTTTCACAGCAATGTTTACAATTGGATCTCTCATGATTTTAGAAGAACTCTAGATTAGGGTTGCGTAGAATAACAAAAATTGCGTAAGATACCAATCCTTATGCTAAAAAACATTCGCATCGTTCTAGTCAATACTTCACATCCAGGCAATATTGGTGCAACTGCGCGTGCGATCAAAACCATGGGAATATCTAAGCTTTACCTCGTGGATCCTCTGATGTTTCCGCATGTCAAAGCCGATGAAATGGCATCAGGCGCGCTTGATATTCTCGGGAACGCTACAGTATGTAAAACATTAGATGAGGCCATCGCGGACTGTGGTTTAATTGTGGGCACGAGTGCGCGATCACGCGCGATCCCTTGGCCGCATATGTTGCCCCGTGAGTTTGCAGAAAAAGCGATGACAGAAGGTGAAAGTACCGAAATTGCCGTGATTTTTGGGCGTGAACAATCGGGTCTTACCAATGAAGAATTGCATCGTTGTCATTTTCATGTCGAAATTCCTAGTAATCCTGACTATAGTTCTTTAAATATTGCGGCGGCAGTACAAGTTATTGCTTACGAATGTCGTATCGCGACCCTGAAAGATTTGGCGAAACCTGCGCAAGATTACCCTTATGCGACAGCAAAAGAAATGCAGGGTTTTTATCAAGAACTCGAGAAAACTTTAGTTTCTACCACTTTTTTAAATCCCAAAACGCCGCGTCAGCTCATGACTCGATTACGCCGCTTATTTCATCGCGCGAGACCTGATATGATGGAAGTAAATATTCTTCGTGGAATTTTAAATGCGATTCAAAAAAAGATCGTTTAATTTGAGAGAATTTACGAGTTATTCGAATGTTTTTCTTTTTCTCGTCGGGATTCTTATTATTATTGCAGGATATGCGCTGCAAAAAACTTTAATATTTTCTCCCGATGTTAATTATCTCATTTATGCATCCAGTCAATTATGGAAAGGTGGGCATTACGGAAAAGAGATATTTGAAACTAACCCGCCGATGATTTTATTTCTTTATCTACCCGTTAACTTTTTACATCAATTCATATTTTCTAATATTCCAGCCGCATTACACTGGTATATGTTGATGCTTGGACTCATTTCAACTGGCATTTCTTTTGTATTGCTAAAAAAAATAATTCCACATGATCGTTTTTATCGAAATGTAATAATATTGACGTATCTTTTCGTTATATTTTGTTTACCAGTCTATGCTTTCGGTCAGCGAGAACATATTTTTTTAATACTTATATTTCCTTATTTGATGAGTGTCGCATTATTTTTAGAAAAAAAACCGCTGAATGTTATCGACCAGATTCTTATTAGTCTATTGGCAGCATTAGGATTTGCGATTAAACCATTTTTTCTTATCCCCCTTATTTTTATAGAATGCTACGTCATTTTTAAAGAGAAAAATATATTTGCCGCTTTTCGATTAAGTAATATCGTCATCATGCTCGTATTTCTTTTATATTTAGCATCTATTATTTTTTGGCAAAAAGGTTACTTGGATATTATTTTCCCTTTAGTCATGAAATATTATTTTCCATCCGTTATCGGAGAATGGATGCGAATGATTTTTCATTACAATTTCATATTTTGTATTGCGATGGTGGTTGCTTATTTTGTTTTTTTTAAAAATGATGCATATCAGTCTTTAGGAGTCGTTATTTGTCTCGGATTAATAGGAGCGCTCTTGTCCTATATCATACCCAAACAGCTTTGGTATTATCATTTTTATCCTGCTTTTGGGCTCGCATTTCTCTTGATGATGCATTGCATCAAACAATTATCAATACAACCAGGCGTGACGGATCGTTTATCGATTGCTTTTCAATTATTAGTTTTTATTGCAATGTTTCAGATTGTTGCTTTTTATCCTGTGAGTGATCTTACAAAAATGATTTTATTAGTACAAGCTGATAAAAAAGATATGCCGAAGGGTCTGCAGAATTTTATGTACTCGAAAGAGGGCGAGCATTCTGTATTTTGTTTTAGTCTTTATACATTCGATTGTTTTTCGATGATGCCAGAATCGAAAATCCGTTTTGCAGAGAGTTTTCCATCTTTTTGGTGGCTAAATGGATTATTAAAAGAAGAAAAAAATGATCCGAATAATAAAGCACTCGCAGAAGATCGAAAGTTTTTAATTGATAGGGTAAGTGAAGACTTAGCTCATCTTAAAGCAAGATGGGTTATCGTCAATCAAGATGTATTTAAGTATTATCAGGGTAGAAACTTCAATATAATGGATTATTTATCGCAAAATGAAAAATTCAAAGAAGCAATAAAGCATTATCGTTTTGTGCGAATGATTGATTTATATTCCGTTTATGAGCGAGAGGAATCGGATGCTTGAATATAGGGAGAAATTTATGAACGGATCTCATAAGATATTTCCACATATATCGTTAATGATTATTGTTATTTTTAGTTATGCTTATTTTGCAATATCAAGCATGAATGTAAAATCATTTTCTAAGATACCAGACGGACATTATCAATATTTGACAGAAAGTTTTTTGAAAGGGCATACCTATTTTATTAAAGCGCCGCCAAAAGCATTACTTGCATTAAAAAATCCTTATGATTATCAGCAAAATTATAAAATTTTACTTCCCGATGGCAACCCTTTGCATGCACGTTTTCACGATGTTTCTCTTTATGCAAATAAATTTTATTTATATTTTGGTCCATTACCCGTCATCACTTTTTATATACCTTGCAAATTATTAACGGGTTTTTATCCGCCAGATTGTTTTGCCGTTTTTTTGTTTCTTTCGATTGGTTTTATAATTTGCTATGGATTATTAAATAAAATTCAACAAGAGTATTTCCCGAATGTTAAACCAGAAATGATGTTTTTTTGTGGATTGGTATTAGGTTTTGCTAATAATGCGCCTTTTTTATTGTTGAGGCCTGATGTTTATGAAGTGGCTATCGCAAGCGCTTTTTGTTTTTTAAGTGCAGCAGTTTTTTTTCTTTATCGAATTTTTTACTACCGTTTTAAATTCATTGATATTTTATTATTTAGCACAATGCTCGGTCTTTCAATCGCTGGTCGCCCACATTTTGCATTGATTGCCATGGTGGTTTTGCCATTCATTATTTTTTACATATTAACGCAAAGTCAATTTAATTTTTGGAAACTCTTTGCCTTTTCACCTATTGCGATAATCATCGCAATGCTCTTAGCTTATAATCAAATTCGCTTTCATTCGATGTTTGAATTTGGACAAGCTTACCAATTGATTTTTGATACGCATGGCTTATCGGCGCAACTTAAGTATTTTGATTTTCCAAATATGGCATTTAATTTCAAGGAAGGATTTTATAATTATTTTCTGCGACCTTTTGCTGTATTTAATAGTTTTCCTTATGTGTTTTTCCCTGATTTATTAATAGAGCGTGTCGCGCATGATAATATTTATGAAGGAAGTTTTGGTTTATTTAAAACGTCGCCTTTTATTATTTTAATATTATTATTACCTCTTCAAAATATTTTATATTATAAAAAAATAAATTATCAACCACTTTTTAGTTTTATTACTTATCTCATGTTAATGTCCTTCATTATCATTCTTTTTTTAATATCTCTTAATTCTACGACACAACGATACCTATCTGATTTTAGTACTTATCTTATTATGCTTGCTATTTTGAGTGTGTGGATTTCAGGGAATCATTTCAAAGACAATCTTTTAAGTTTTATCAAAGTATTTTTTATCATTTCCGGAATTTTTAGCATATATGTCGGTATTATTCTAGCAAAGTCATTTATTTTTGTCGGTATGTATTTTAGAAATGTTGACCTCTCTTTTATTAATTATTCTATATTTTTCTCTTCGATCATGATCCAAGCATTTTTCTTTTTTTGGATAATGAAGCGGGATAGACGATACGGGCATTTTAAGCGATAATAAATTGTCTCTAATGAGCGGAATTTCCCATGATTTTTAAAAATTATTTTCTTGTCGGTGGTGCGGGTTTTGTCGGGTCTCATTTTGTCGATGCTTTATTAAATCTAAAAACCACTGAAAAAGTCACCATTTTCGATAATTTTTCTTCAGGCAAAAACTGGCATTATTCTCATCACAATCGAGATTCTCGTTTGCATGTGATAGAAAACGATGTGAAAGACATCAATGCATTGACGGATTCCATGCAGGGTCACGATGTGGTCATGCATTTTGCCTCCAATCCTGATATTTCACGTGCGGTGACAGAGCCCAGTGTGGATTTTGTGGAAGGGTTTTATTTAACGCATCAAGTGTTAGAGGCAATGCGAAAAACAAACACCAAAAGACTTATTTATACCTCTGGTAGTGGCGTGTATGGTGATATTCCGAGTTTTGAGACGAACGAAGATCATGGACCACTACTTCCCATTTCAACGTATGGCGCAAGCAAATTGGCAGGGGAAGCCTTTATTTCAAGCTATTGCCACATGTTCTCATTAAGCGCGCTTATTTTTCGTTTCGGCAATATTGTCGGTCCAAGACAAACCCATGGCGTAGGATTGGATTTTGTGCGCAATTTAAAAAAAGATCCGACCACCCTTAAAATTTTAGGTGATGGCACTCAAAGTAAATCTTATATTCATATCGATGATGTGGTGAATGCAGTTTTCCACGCTAATGAAAGATTAAAAAAACCCTATGAAGTCTATAATGTCGCAACGGGAGATTATATCACCGTACGAAATATTGCAGATATCGTCATTGATTGTATGCAGATTAAAACACCGGTTAATTTGCAGTTTACTGGTGGTGATCGGGGTTGGGCGGGGGATGTGCCGATTGTTCGTTTAAATACGGATAAAATTCGTGCCATTGGATGGACATGTCAAAAAAATTCAGCTGAGGCCATTCGCGCTTCTGTGTTGGCTTTATTGGAAATGCCTGCATGATTGAACACTTTTTTCCACACGATACACCATGCGAAAATCCAGAAGTGACTTTTGTGATTCCTGCCATGAATGAAAAAATTACGATTGGAGAATTTGTTGATTGGTGTAAGGAGGGTTTAAAAAAAGCAGGAGTGCAAGGTCAAATCCTCATTGTGGATAGTTCGACGGATGACACACGTGCGATTGCATTAAGACATGGTGCTGAAGTGTTATCGGTACCCAAGTTAGGTTTGGGGCGGGCCTATATTGATGCCATTCCTTACATACGCAGTCCCTATGTCATTATGGGAGATGCGGATCTTACTTATGACACCCGTTTTATCGAAAATTTTATGCAAAAATTTCGAGAAGGGCATGAATTTATTATGGGCTCTCGTTTTAAAGGAACTATCGAAAAAGGTGCAATGCCACCTTTGCATCAATATTTTGGAACACCACTTACCACTTTTATTTTAAATCGCGTGTACGGCTGTCATTTTTCTGACATTCATTGTGGTATGCGTGGCGTCACATTGGATGCATTAAAAAGAATGAAGTTAAAATCTGAAAGTTGGCAATATGCATCGGAAATGATTATCAAAGCAATTCATCTCAATTTGAGATATACGGAAGTGCCTGTCATTTTTCATAAAGATCGTGAAGGTCGTTTAAGTCACCATAAACGTACGGGATGGCATGCGCCTTGGGTTGCAGGATGGATAAATGTAAAAGCGATTTTTACCTTTGGTGCGGATTTTTTTCTTTTTAAAATTGGCATGGTGATGAGTGTTATTGGTTTTTTTGGAACAGCTTTTTTGTATGAAGGTCCACGCAAAATTGGTTTTTTCGGTTTTTCATTGCATTGGATGTTATTTTTTCTGTTAACTTTTTTAGTGGGATTGCAGCTCTTTTTTATGGGGTTGCTTGCGAAAGCGTTATATGATGTCGAGCAACAACGTTTAAAAAAATGGAAAAAATATTTGTCGTTTGAATATAGCACTCTGATTGCGGCAATAACCGTACTCTTAGGCATCCTCTCAGTGTCACCTCTCATTACTCAATATATCAGTGCGAATTTTCGTTTGTTAGAAGGAATCAACATACTTTCTTATCATGCCGTTGCAGGCTTTGGTCTGATTTTGTTTGGCGTTATTTATTTTACTTCTGCGTTGTTGTTTAATGCGATTTTACTTATTCATCCAAAATAGGGTTGTTTTTTGCGACAGCAATTAACTGCCAACCAAAATATGAATGGGATAAATTAAAATGGAATAAAAAAGAAAAAAGTTTTAGTAATAACTTAAAGGGTAAAGTAAATTCCGTTTGCTTTGCATCTTCCACAATTTTTTTTCCGCGTAATGTCACTAATAATTTATAAAGATTAAAAAAAGGAAATCCGCCCTGCCAAATTTTTTCAATTTTAAAATCAGCTGCATGCAATAATTGTGTGAGTGATTTTTTGGTGTAGTGACGACGATGTCCTAAATATTTATCGTAAGAAGATTGTATTCCACCAGGTACCGTGATGATTAAAGCGGCATCCGGTTTTAATAATGTTTTGATGTTTTTTAAAAATGTGACAGGATCATCCACATGTTCAAGCACTTCTGTGCAAATGGCCGTGTCTATATTTTTATGTAAAAATGCTGGGAGATTTTGTGGCGGATTTAAGAGATCCATTTGAAAAAAATTTGCTTTTGGGTTTTTCTTTTTAGCGTAAATAATCCCTTTTTCACTGATATCGACGCCTGAGATAATAGCGTTTTCATGATGTTGCAATAATTGTGAGACTAGCCATCCTTGACCACATCCAATATCTAAAATGTGCGAAGCGCTGTCAGGTATTTTTTCTAAGATTAAGCGTGCACGATATTGGTTCACAGGATTCGCTAAGGATACTTTTGAAAAATCTTCCCAATGTTGATTCCAATCATCATGATGCATAGTGAATTCCATAATTTTTAATGCTTCATTATACAAACAAAATCCTTTAAAATACCCTACTTTTTTTAAATTTTTAAAAAACTATGCATCCACCGCTTTATTTAGATTATGCTGCAACGACACCGCCTGATCCGCGTGTGATTCAAAAAATGCTTGAAAATTTAAGTATTTATGGCAATGCTTCGTCTTCCCACTTTTTGGGTAAGCAAGCGAAACTTGAAATTGAAAATGCGAGAATGCAAGTAGCCGATTTAATCAAAGCAATACCTGAAGAAATTATTTGGACTTCGGGTGCGACGGAATCCAATAATTTAGCGTTAAAAGGGGCGGCTTTGCTTTACCAATCGAAGGGAAAGCATATTGTCACCATGAAAACCGAGCATGCTTCCGTTTTAGCTACGTGCTTTCAACTTGAAAAACAAGGCTTTTCGGTCACCTATCTTGCCCCGACTGCGGATGGATTATTGGATTTCGAACAATTCAAAAATGCATTACGACCCGATACCATTTTGGTTTCTATTATGCATGTGAATAATGAAACAGGTGTAATACAGGATATTAAAAAATTAGCCGAAGAAACCGCGAATCGTGGTATTTTATTTCATACCGATGCCACACAAAGCATTGGTAAATTACCCTTCAATATAGAAGATATTCCAGTTGATCTTATTTCTTTTTCCGCACACAAAATGTATGGCCCGAAGGGTATTGGCGCATTATACATTCGCCGAAAACCGAGAGTGCGATTATTCGCAGAAATTCATGGTGGTGGACAAGAGCAAGGCATGCGTAGTGGCACATTGCCGACGCATCAAATTGTCGGCATGGGAGAGGCATGTGCTATTGCAAAAAATGAAATGACATTGTTGTACCCAAAACTTTTTTTATTACGTGAAAAATTTTTACAAGCATTCCCACAGGCAAAAATTCATGGTGATGTAAAAAATGCATTTCCGGGTATTGTAAATATTTCTTTTCCTGACAACATAGCGACTTCCCTGATGAATAAATTACCCGAGCTCGCATTTTCTGTCGGATCTGCTTGTTTATCAAAAAGCGATGAACCTTCCCATGTTTTACACGCGATGGGTTTAAGTTCGGAAGATTGCCTCCACGCTATGCGGTTTTCATTTGGAAGTTTGACTACGGTCGATGATTTACAGTTTGCCATTACTTTATTGCAAAAAGCACTTATTTAGGCGGCATGAATGCAATCATTATTTTGTATGGCGTCAACGCATTATTTCGATGCCAACTAAAATGTAGTATTTCAGGCGCTGAAATTTCTGGATAACGATTTTTGATTTCCTCATAAGTAAATTTGGCTTGATATCGAAATTCCGATAAATCCCATACAAAAATGCCACCGTTTTTCAGAAGTTCTGTTTCATCAATCCAAGGACTTAATTTATTATCCCAATCGATATACACGCTAGGATGGTCTTTGGAATAAAATGCAATATTTCCTGCAATCCAGCGAGGACCCGCGACAAATTTCAAATTGTTACCATATGTTTCGCGCCATTTTGTAGTTATAGTTTCAGCAATCTCGCGTCCCCTAAAATTTGCGCTGCTCGCTTTTTTGGTATTGATTTGCATCATACAATACACGCAGACAAGTAAAACCATGCTAAAACAAATCAGGATCATGGTGTTTTTTATTTTTATTTCCGATACGCGCGGTTTTAATAATAGAATGAATAAAATTCCCCAGAGTGAAAGTAATGGTTGTCCCCACGCTGCACGTAATTGATATCCCATGAAGAATGAAATGAGCAACGTTAGGATAAATGGCATAATTCCCGCAAAAAATAAAAATTCTTTTTGAAATTGGGAAACCGATATTTTTTCGGTAAAAGGTTTTTTCCCGATATACAAAAGTAATAATAAAAAAAACGCGGGAAATATCGTCGCTAATTGTTCCAGCGTAAATTGAAATGGGAAAGATAAATGATGCATCCATAAAGGTTTTGTGTGTACGCGAGCGAATGCATAATGGATGGTCGTAAAATCATGTGAAAATAACCATAAAATATGCGGGAAAATGATGAGGAAAGAAAGGAGTACTGATAGATATAACTGTTTTTTTGCAAAAAATTGTCGAGCGTCCTTGTTCCAACATAAAAATAAAAAAAGTGAAATGATTAATAATGCGGAATAATATTTTGTCATGACACTTAAACTCGCAAATAATCCTAAGCTGAGCCAATCTCGTAATTTATTTTCTGTGATGGCTTCATAAAAAAATAAAATAGTGAGTGACCACATACTCAATTCGAGCACATTGTCGCTAAAATCAATGGCATGAAAATGAAAATATTGCACGCCCTCCAAAATGAGGACGGAAAGCAATGCGTAAAAAGAAGGTAATATTTTTCGTGCGAGTAAAAAAATCGCGATAAATGCAACGCCTACGGATAATTGACTCATCAAATAAGTCATCAATCCTGAAGTGCTCTCCAATTGAATGGCAAGCGAGTTAAGCCATGCGCTTAAATAAGGGTTTTTATCATAGCCAAAACTTAAGTGGCTGCCCCAAATCGTGCCTTCTATCGTGTCCAATGGAAGGTTAAAACGCATGAGCGCTGGCGCGAGCGTCCATACTGCCACATGAAGAAAAATAAAAATCCCTAATAATCGTTCAGTTTTAACCATATGATTTTAATATTAAAAGTTTGAAAATACCTTTTTATCATAAGCTTATAAAAAAGCAAACGTCGTTTATAATAAAGATGAGGTAGTGGGCTTTATGAAGTCGGAGGTTTTTATGTTAAACAAAACAATTAGAGAGTATTTGAGTAAACACCATATTCAATATAAGGAAATTGCACATTCGCCAAGTTACACCGCGCAGGAAATTGCAGCAAGCGCACATATTTCAGGGAAAAAAATGGCGAAGACGGTGATTGTCAAAATCGGTGATAAGTTAGCAATGGTTGTGGTACCCGCCAATGGTCATGTCAATTTTGCTACGTTAAAAAAATTAACTGGTGAAACGAATATAGATCTCGCACGTGAATCTGATTTTAAAAACAAATTCCCAGAATGCGAAGTAGGAGCAATGCCACCTTTTGGAAGTCTATATGGATTACCAGTCTATATTTCAGCAGAATTAGCGCGTGATAGTATTGCTTTTAGTGGCGGTTCACATTCTGAATTAATACAAATGACATACCAAGATTTTATTGATTTAGTGAAACCAAAAATGTTAACGACGCATTGATTTGTCGCAAATCGTCAGCAACCATGTCATGCCAGCATGCTTAAAGGTGGCATCAAAGCATGCTGGCATGACAGAGGAAGCGTTTTAATTACTTCACCTTTTCCAACTCAGAAATTTCTTTCTTCATTTTTGCAATTTTGTCGCTGCGGCAGGTAGAAACATCATTTGCATCTATTTTTACACCTTTAACCGTTTTTCCATATAACACTGGTTTCATGCAATTTTTCCAAAATCTTTCATGTACGCCAAAACCAGCGGCTTTACAGGCATGTGCAACTTTCATACATGCTTTGCTATCACCCATATCAGCAAAAATAGATTGTGATAAAAATAAGGAAAATATGGCGGCTAAAATATAAATTTTACGCATAAAAAACTCCTTTTTATGGGCTTTGGTGAAAGAGACTGTTTTATTATAACATTGAATTAGCGTAGCAAAGCGCTTAACTTAAGGACAAGTTATGTTCATTCAAGTGATTTTATTTATTATTGGGCTCATATTGGTTTTAAAAGGTGGCAATTTATTTGTCGATTCCAGCACAGCCATTGCGACGATGCTTCGCGTACCGCGAGTAAAATAAACATTGCTAACATTCCCAACGGGAGATTCAAATACAGTGCGCGTTGCGCATCACGTGAATCTTCATATTCTCCTCCCCATGCCATTTCATATCCGATGGGTAAAGGAATGGCTTCAATTTCTGGTCGAATCTCATTAAATACTATACTCTATTTATCTGCTTCTCGATATAAACCTATCTCTTTTCCGGAAAATGTCATTTGCAAAGTATCTGCTAAATTGGCGCGCGTAATCCCAGTGACTCGTGCTTGCGTTTCAGAATATTCAGGTTGAATCACTTTTACTTTTTGACGCCAATCATTTCTGACATCTGTCGCATTATTATTGTTTTGCATGATTGCTTCAGCTTTAGAAGATATTTCGCGTAAAACATTGGGGTCAGGGCCGCTAAAACGCACTTCAATTTTTGCGCCGCCACCAGGACCTAAACGAATTTTTTCAATTTTAGGTTCGGAATCTGGATAGTTTACTAAAATATAATTTTTTATTTGTGCTGAAATTTTATCGATGATTTCATAACTTTTCACGGAAATTAAAAATTGCCCATAAGCCGTATTCGCTTTTTCAGGTGTGTAAGTTAGCATGAAACGTAACGCACCTTTGCCAACGATGGTAGTGACGGATTGTACGCCATCGATTTTAGCAATATATTTTTCGATATTTTCCATATCTTTTTCAGTTGCGCGAATATCCGTTCCTTGTGATCGCCAATAATTGACAAAAAACATAGGCGTTGTAGAGTCGGGGAAAAAACTTTGTTTCACAAAAGTAAAACCAAAAATGGCAAACCCCAGTAAAACAACCATGAGGATCATCGTCGCTACTCGAAAAGTTAATCCAAGTTTCAGTAATTTTTTATATTGACGATATAAGATATTAGAATAAAGTTCTTTTGTTTCTTCTTTCTTTTTTGTTTTAAGAAATAAAAAACAAAATAATGGTACATAATAAATGGCAAATAACCAACTCAACATTAATGAAATGAGAATGACATAAAAAAGAGAACGGGTATATTCACCTGTACTATCTTGTGATAATCCGATCGGCGCAAAAGCAATAATCCCGATGACGGTTGCGGCGAGTAGAGGCCACATGGTTTGTTTTACCATATCTTGAGAAGCTTTTATCGCATCGATATTTTGCTCCATTTTTACGAGGATTCCTTCAGCAATCACAATGGCATTATCGACTAACATTCCTAACGCAATAATTAGAGCGCCTAGTGAAATTCGTTCGAGTGCAATATTCAATTGATACATCAAAAGAAATGTACCTAAAATAGCTAACAAGAGAATCGCACCAATAATTAATCCTGAACGAAAACCCATGAAAACTAACAACACGCCAATCACAATAATTAACGCTTCGATGACGCTATCGATAAAGCCTTTTATAGAGGTTTGCACAACTTTCGGTTGTTCATAAACATAATTTGCATTGATACCAATTGGAATTTGATTTTGTAATTCTTTTAATTTTTTATTCACCGCGTTCCCAATCGTAATGATATTTCCGCCTGACGAAATAGAAATACCAATCATGAGCGCAGGTTTCCCATTATAAAAAATAAGACTAGTAGGAACTTCTGCATAACCGCGTGTAATAGTCGCGATATCATTTAAATGAATCAATTTTTCGGTTGCTGTACTTTTTACTAATAAATTACTGATGGCTTCGACTGAATTGATAATGCCAGTCGGACTGATGCGTATATATTCATCACCCGCACGTATGCTGCCGCTTTCAGTTACGACATTTTGTGAAGCGAGTGTTTTATAAATTTGATCGGGAGAAATTCCCAGTGATGCCATTTTTGCACGAGAAATATCGATAAAAATGGCTTGTTCTTGTATACCGTCGATTTCAATTTTTGCAACGCCTGGAATTAAATTCAATTCTTTTTTGATGAAATCCGCGTATTTTTCAATTTCTTGATAAGAAAATCCATCTCCCGTAATCGCAAGTAACATGCCATACACATCTCCGTAGTCATCAATCACTCTGGAGTGTTTTGACCCGGGAGGTAATTGTATTTGTGCATCATTCACTTTTCGTCTTAATTCGTCCCAAATTTGTGGTAAATCAGTGCGTGTATATTTTTTTTGAATTAATACATTTAATTCAGAATATCCTGGTTTTGATGTCGATTCGACATAATCTAATTGCGAAAGTTGCTGTACCGCTTTTTCTAATTTATCTGTAATTTCTTGATCGACTTCGATAGGTGTTGCACCCGGATAATAGGTTCTGACCAAAGCTTCTTTAATGGTAAATTCAGGATCTTCATATCTTGCTAATTTAAAATAAGCACTCGTTCCACCAATGATGACAATAACAATTGTCATCCAGGTAATAACGCTTTTTTTTATGCTATATTCTGCAATATTCATGTGTTAAGTAGTACCTTTAAAAGTTACTTTAGGATTTTGACTTGACGTCCTTCCTGCAAAAAATGCACGCCCGAAAAAACAATCCATTCTCCCGAATGCAGTCCGCTTAACACACGAATTTTATCTTGCGACAATGTTGAAACCGTCACAGGCGTTTCTTTGACTTTCATTGTTTTCGTGTCGATCACCCACACACAAGATTCATTTTTGTTATTTTGAAAAACCGCGCTTGCAGGAATAATATAAAAATTATCGGTTTTTGCATTTCCAAGCGACGCATGCACAGATACCGTCATGCCAGGGAGTACATTAAAATTTTCTGGTCTTTTCATTGTAAACACAACGCGAAAAGTTTGTGTTTGTGAATCTGCTTGCGAGGAAAATTCTTTTAATTGAATATTAAATTTTTGATTTGGGATCGCATCAAAAGTCGCAAACATTTTTTCATGTTCGATCGATTTTTTTTTGAGGCTCACAATGACATTTTCAGGAACATGAATTTCAATATCAATCGTATCTACATCTTGCAATAAAATAACAGGTTGTTTTGCAGTGATATATTCATAATTTTTTACATTTTTTCTTGCAACAACGCCTGCAAAAGGCGCCATTAATTGCGTGTTATCTAAATCGTTTTTCGCAGTATTATAATCTGCTTGTGAAATGAGAAATAATGATTTGACTTTATCATAATCCGCTTGTGACAAATGACCTTTTTTCACCAGTATGCTCGCGCGATCATAGTTACCTTTATCGCGAGTTAATTTAGCTTGCGTTTCATTCACTTTTTCCTGGTATTGTACTGGGTCAAGTTTTGCAATCATTGCACCTTTGTCAACGTGATCTCCTTCTAACACAGGAAATTGAATAATTTGCCCCGGTATTTGGAATGCAAGGATCGTCTCATTCGTGGCGAGCGTCACTCCCGGAAAAATGCGCATATTGGTGGATTCCGCATTTCCAATTTCTAAAGCTTTGACGGGCCTTATGACAGCATTAAGATCGCCATTATCTTGATGACAAGCGGAGAGCAGCAAAAGACTGATGAGGAGCAAGAGTTTATTCATAAAGCCTCAATCCATGAAGCGCGGTATATATTAATATTATAAATGAAAAAGATTTTATTGTATGAAATGAGTATTTTGTAGACAATAATGTCGTAAATTTCTGTCATTCCCGCGAAGGCGGGAATCCATTTTTATTAAGTCTCCGCTTTGAATGGATTCCCGCCTTCGCGGGAATGACAATTTTTTTCTACAGATTTTTGCTGGTACATTGGCATATTTTGGTTAGTTTACTCATTAATTGAACTAACTCTTATTTCAGCTTTCAACAACTGCTGATACATCCGATTTTCAAGTTTAAGCCCTGTCCATTGATTCATAAAAAGTTCAATAGGCCGCCACATGATAACCCAACCCACCACCGTAAACCCTTCCACCAACACGCTACGCATTAAAGGCGGTAGATTTGGGAGAAACGATTCCATCCCGAGAATAGTAACAATGGACATACAGATTACTAAAAAAATGACAGCATTCCGAAAAATTCGTGCCGTATTTCGCTTGAATACTATCATTTTTCTATCATCTTCTTTGATCTGAAAATGCAAATAATGATGAATCATATGTCGTACTTTTTCTAAAGTTGTTACATCCGTTTCGAGTGAGGGCGAATAAATATTTATTGCCGAGATATCTTTGTATTCTTTTTGATTAATGTATCGAATGGCGCGCGGTAAAGCGGCTTCGCCACTTTGAATATAATCGATATCAGATAATGGATCTTCGGGAGGTGCGATGAGTAAATCTTTGATGTCCATTACTCGGATATTTAAATCTTTTTTGGATGGGTTCATAGGCGTCCTTGCAAGATTTCTGTCATTCCCGCGTAGGCGGGAATCTATTCAAAATGGATTCCCGCCTACGCGGGAATGACAATGGACAATGAATGAGAAGCATACCAAACCGCAGGCATTTCAATAATCCTTTGCCAGTTCTTAACTGATTTTTCAAATTAACCGAATATCCTCATAAAACTTCCCAAACATGCCTTTCCTTCCAGAAAGCACCGCTTTTTTTCCAGGTAACTTATCGGCAATTTTTGGTTTTTCATCGCAGATATTATCACGAAAGGTCAGCGTATAATGCGTTAACGTTTCTTCATCTTCAAAACGTACGTGGGTGTATGCAGGGAGTGCTTCATATTTCCCATTAAAATGTGAATTACATTCGAGACGGACGATGGTGACGTTTTCCGTGAAAGGATTTTTTGCAAAATACATGGTGGAATAAGCAGATAATATAAAAACAAAAAACGAAACAAAAATAGCATTTAATGATAATTCTAAAAATACTAAAATATTTATTAAAAATTTACGAGTTTTTACGGCCTGAATTTTTTCGGTGAAATTTGCTTTGAAATCATTAAAGAAAAAGAAAAGTATAAAAAATAATATCGTAAGACCAATCCAACAACCATTATTCCAAATAACATTCGCTTCAAAGGGTAAATCGAGAAAGTGATTGAAGATATAAAAAGATGCAGCGATTGAAATCGATAAAATAAATAACCGTAGTATGTGCATCAACAGACTTCCTCCTGCTTACAAGGGTACGCGGCATTGCCTGATTCTACTTGCAATGTCGCATGATCAACACGGAAAAGCGATTTTAAATCTTGATTAATTTTTAGAAAATCTGAATCAGATAAATTCCCATTTGGAATAACCAAGTGCGCGGTAAGCGCAATTTCTTTGGTGCTTAATCCCCAGATATGTAAATCATGGACTTTTTCTACGCCGGGAAATTTTTGCAAATATTGTAGAATACCAGATTGATCGATGTGATGAGGAACCGCATCTAAAATCATGCGAACAGAATCGCGCAATAATCCTTTCGTACCCCATAAAATAATAGCAACAATGAGCAATCCAACAATGGAATCCACCCATTGCCAGTGCGTGTAATAAATTAAAATAGCCGATGCGACGACCCCGAAAGAAATCACGGCATCACTCAGCAAATGTAAAAATGCACCTTTGATATTTAAATCATGATGCGCGCCTTTCATAAAAAGTAATGCGGTACCACCATTAATGACAATTCCTACGAGCGCCACGACAATGACAATCATTTCATTCACGGCAGTTGGGTGAAAAAACTTATAAATCGCCTGATAACTGATAATGGCGGAGGTGCCAACCAAAATTAATGCGTTGGTGAGTGCTGCTAATATCGTTCCCTTTTTGAAACCATAGCTATAACGTTTACGCGCTGGCAATGTCAGTAACCAATTGGCAGCAAATGCTAAAACCAATCCAAATACATCCCCAAAATTATGCATGGCATCGGCCATTAAGCTCATGGAGTTTGCAACAAATGAATAAAATATTTGAGCAAGTGTAAAAGCCAAATTTAAAAATATCGCGATAATAAAAGCACGATTAAAAGATGCGGGTGCATGAGAATGATCATGAGACATAAAAATTAATCTCGCCTTAATTTATCGGATGATGCGACTGGTGTCGGATATCGAAGCACAACCCAATAACACGACACAAAAAAAGTAAGGATGGTTGCGGCTTGAATCATATAGCTCATTTTTGCTGAAACTAAATTGGTTTGCATCGCGAGATAAACGATTAAGAGGGAAAACTCGCTAATTTGGCCTAATCGAACACCAACTTCAAATCCAACCGATTTGGTTTCACCTGATTTATGTAATAACCAGCTAAAGGTGTAAGGTTTTATCACTAACATAAATGCAGCGATGATAACCGCTGGCAGTGCAATTTGCGGTAGGTAATCAAAATGAAATCCTGCGCCAATCGTAAAGAAAAACATGACTAAAAAGAAATCACGTAATGGTTTTAAACTTTCTGCAATGTATAAAGAAATGGGATGGGTCGCGAGCGCAACGCCTGCAATAAAGGCGCCAATTTCTTCAGAAAGTCCCAGTTGATGCGCGAGTTCTGCCATACATAAACACCAACCGATCGACAAAATAAAAATGTATTCGTGAATTTTGTCGAATTTCATCAGTAATTTTGCTAAAAGGTAGCGTTCAAAAAGATAGGCAATTAATATCAAAATCGGGAATGCAAAAATGACAAGTGCAATTTCATATACCGTCAGTACACGATCACTAAAGACCTGTAAAAATAAAAGTGCACCAATCGCAATTAAATCCTGCAATAGCAGGATGCTAATCATGAGTTCACCCGTGTGTTGATGGTGTAAAATCGTCGTAGGTAAAAGTTTTAAACCGATGATGGTACTCGAAAACATCATGGAAATGCCAATGATCAAGCACTCCATTGTGGTAAAATGAAAAAATAAACCGACGAAAAATCCAACGAATAAAAATATGGTTGAACTCGCAAAAGTAATCCAACTCATCTTTTTTAATGAATGAAACAAATCTTGTGGATGTAAATGTAATCCAAGCAAAAATAGGAGAAAGATAATGCCGATATCACCCGTTTGTTTAATGAGGTTTGAATCACTCACCAAACCCAAACCCCAGGGGCCAATCATTGCCCCCAACAAAATATAGGCGACTAATAAAGATTGACGTGTATATAAAGCCAACGTCGACAAAATCGCAGTGCCAGTAAAAATTAAAAAAACAATGTAAATAATTGACTGCGAATGTTGTTCCATTAATCGTCCTCTTGTAGTGATATCAGTGTAGTGTTTCCACCGGCGGCGGTTGTATTAATTGAAATGGTATGTTCGACACATAATCGTGGCAAATAATGCGGGCCGCCGGCTTTTGGTCCGGTGCCAGATAATCTTTCGCCACCAAAAGGCTGGACGCCGACTACCGCACCAATCATATTACGATTAACATACATGTTTCCGACTGGCATGCGATCCAGTACATATTGTTGCGTCGCATCAATGCGGCTGTGAATACCGAATGTTAAACCATAACCCGTGTTAATGATATCTTGTAGAATTTTATCTAAATCTTTCGCAGCATATCGAATCACATGTAAGATCGGTCCGAAAACTTCTGTTTTTAAAATATCTAAACTTTTTATTTCAAAAGCAACGGGTGCGAAAAAATTCCCCGAAAGATTGTGCGGCATCGGTACTTCAAAAATTAATTTGCCTTCCGTCAACATGCGATCACGATGATTCAATAACATTTGTAATGCATCTTTATCGATCACGGGACCGACATCGGTCGAAAGGAGACTGGGATCACCCACGACGAGTTCTGCCATGGCACCTTTTAACATATGAATCACATTATCTGCGATATCTTCTTGAATGCAGAGCACGCGTGCTGCGGAACAACGTTGACCCGCACTATTGAAAGCAGATTGGATAATATCAAAAACCACTTGCTCAGGTAAGGCTGATGAATCCACCACCATCACGTTTTGACCGCCGGTTTCTGCAATAAATGGAGTTAATGGACCGGACTTCGCAGCCAAACTTTGTTGAATAATTTGCGCGGTTTCAGTCGATCCAGTAAACATCACGCCAGAAACCCGCGGATCTGCAACCATTTTTGCACCGATGGTTGATCCGCGACCTATTAATAATTGTAAAACATTTTTTGGAATGCCGGCTTCATGAAAAAGTTTGACGGCGTAGGTTGCAATTAAAGGGGTTTGCTCAGCAGGTTTTGCAAGTACGGCATTACCTGCGACAATCGCGGCAAGCATTTGTCCTGCAAAAATGGCAAAAGGAAAATTCCAAGGACTAATACAAACAATAACGCCGCGCGGGTGTAATGAAAAAATATTTTTTTCACCTGTCGGTCCATCTAATTCATGTGGAATAAAATCAACGCGTGCGCGTGCAGCATAATATCGGCAATAATCGACAGTTTCGCGAATTTCAGATAAACAATCGACGAGATGTTTGCCGCCTTCACGATTTAACAATAGCGCTAAAGTCGGAATATTTTCTTCGATAAGATCTGCGGCACGTTCTAAAATACCTGATCTTTGATCCACAGGAACTTTCGACCATTCTTTAAAACCGGATATTGCAACTTCAAAAGCCTGATCGACATCTTCTGGTTTCGCTGAATAAACATATCCGACGGTGCGTTGCGTGTCGCTCGGCGATAAAACAGGCGCTTTTTCCCCATTTTTTAGCATTTTTCCATTAATGATTGAGCCCGCTTCATAACTTTCTTTGTCCGCTTTCTCGAGAGAAGCTTGTAATTCTTTCAGCGTTAATAAGTTAGAAAGATCAAGTCCTTTAGAATTGATGCGTGCGACATTCGGGTGCGTGCTCGGATTCATAAAAATATTTCGCGGTAACGGAATTTTCGGATGTGATTTGGGTTCAACATATGACATTTTTTCGACAGGGTCTGCAATAATTTTTTCCAATGGAGTGCTCGTATCTGAAATGTGATTAATAAAAGAAGTATTCGCGCCGTTTTCTAATAGACGTCGCACTAAATAACCCAATAAATCTTTGTGAGTACCAACCGGTGCGTAAATTCGGCAAGGATATTCACCGATTAATTGATCATATAAAATTTCGCCCATGCCATGTAAGCATTGGAATTCGAAATCTTTGCGGCCTTGGGTCAGTTCGATAATCGTCGCAACGGAATGGGCATTATGCGTGCCAAATTGAGGATAAAAACATTCGGGTTTTGACAGTAATTTTTTGGCACAAGCAATGAAAGAGACATCGGTACCATTTTTTCTCGTGAAAACAGGGTAACCTTCAAAGCCAGCTAGCTGGCTCACTTTAATTTCGGTATCCCAATAGGCCCCTTTGATCAAACGCACCATAAGACGTCGTTGATGCCTTTTCGATAAATCAGCGAGCCAATCAATCACAAAAGGGGCACGCTTTTGATAAGATTGCACGGCAAGACCAAACCCTTCCCAGCCCGCAAGTGTTGGACTGCTGAAGACGGCCTCGATAATATCGAGAGAAAAATCCAGGCGATCCGCTTCTTCAGCGTCGATGGTCATGCCGATACGGTGTTCTTTGGCAGCTTCGGCGAGGGAGAGGACTTTGGCCACCATGTCTTTGAAAACCAGTTCTTTTTTGCCTAATTCATATCTTGGGTGAAGTGCCGAGAGTTTGACAGAAATGCCTGGGCCGTGAATAGGATCAAGCCCGACCGATGCTAAACCGATCGCTTGGATTGCATCTAAGTACGATTTGTAGTATTTTTCAGCATCGTCTGCTGTCCGTGCTGCTTCACCAAGCATATCGTATGAATAACGATATCCTTTTTTTTCTAATTTTTTAGCACGTTTGAGAGCATCGGTGATGGTAGTTCCCATCACAAATTGATTTCCGATCATTTTCATACCTTGTAAAATGATAGGACGGATGACAGTTTCGCCAAGACGACTGAATGTGCGTTTTAACGAAGCAAATAAAGATTGTTGATTATCGAGGGTGGGTGCGAAAATTTTACCGGTTAATAATAACGACCAGGTAGCTGCATTGACAAAAAAAGAAGAACTTTTATTGAGATGCTCGTCCCAATTAGCAGTAGAAAGTTTATCGCTAATTAAGCGATCGATTGTGTAATTATCGGGCACACGTAACAATGCCTCGGCCATACACATGAGCGCAATCCCTTCCTCGCTTGAAAGATCATATTGATGAAGAAAAGCTTCGAGCCCGCTTTCATTCGCACGTCGCTGGCGCATTTCGAGCAACAATTTTTGAGCGGTAACTTGGACGCGAACTTTTGCAGCTTGATCTAATGCGGCGTCTTTGAGTAATTGATTAATAAGGGTTGTTTCGTCGGCGCGATAAGCTTTACTCATCGCGTCGCGAAGAGGATTGGGCTGGTAGACATTATGCTCGAAGATCATAGATTTTATCCGTGGTGAATTGCTAAGTTGCGGTCAACATTTTAATAAAGAGGAAATAATTTTGCCAGTAAAAAAAACTCCTTTCAAAATTGCTTCACGGTTTCGTGGATTATTGCCCGTCGTGGTCGATGTGGAGACGTCGGGGTTAAATCCAGGCTCTCACGCATTGTTAGAAATTGCGGCCGTGACCCTTGCTCTCAGCCGCGAAAATAAATTCTATCGTGAAAAAACAGTGGCTTATCATGTAGAACCGTATGTGGGAGCGGATTTTGATCCTGAGAGTCTTGCCGTCACTGGCATTGATCCGCATCATCCTTTACGATTTCCCATTCCAGAAAAACAGGCTTTGCATAATCTTTTTACAGAAATTTCCCTCGCAGTCGAAAAAGCGGGTTGCCACCGCGCCATTTTGGTTGGCCATAATGCGTGGTTCGATCTCGCTTTTTTGCAAGCCGCTCGAAAACGTTGTCATTTTAAAACGATGCCATTTCATTCTTTTACGACATTAGATACCGCGACGTTATCCGCTTTTGCGCTCGGCGAGACAGTGCTTGCGAAGGCTTTGCGTGCCTCCAAAATTCCTTTCGATGTCAAAGATGCGCATTCTGCGATTTACGATGCGGAACGTACGGCAGAGTTGTTCTGTCACATTTTGAATAATCATTCGATGGGTTTGATGCGATAAAAAAAAGCCCGCGTGTAACGGGCTTTGTATTTTTGGCACAGTCTAGCAGTTTCTTAGCCGAATTTAACAGCCATTCGAACTGCAACACGGTTGCTGTCTTCACCTGTACCGCCATCATCATCATCGTAATCGCTGTCATGTGAGTATTCGATAGTGAGATTGGTGTTTTTCAACACATCGATACCATAACCTGCGGTCCAACGAGTTTCTGGGAGCAATAAGTTCACAGCATCACCCGATTGTTGATATCCGACATACAGATTTTGTGCTTTACCCCAATAGTTGAAGTTGTAAGCACCGGTGACATCGAATGCCCATGGCTTAGCACCATCATCATCAAAATCGTCATCGTCATCATCAGAGAAGCCTAAATCGTCAGCATCAAAATGTTGTAATGCTGTCGCATAGTGTCCGCTCAAGCTGAATGGTCCAGTGTTAAGTAAACCGTATACGGTAAAACCGTTAACGCGTTTCTCATATGTACCATCATCACCGGTTTCACCATTGTGGAATCTGGTGATTGCATAAGCGACATCATTAATGCCTGCCATGTCATAAATCCAGCCAGCACCTACATCAAATCCGAATTGATCGCTAATTTTTCCAAATCCAAGCTGAGCGCCGTAGTTAGTGTGTCGATGTCCGTTGCTGCTTAAAATGAACTCATCATCTTCATCAACCATGCCCATTTCATTTTCAAATGCGAAAACGGAACCGTGGAAATCAAAACCGCTCCAGCCAGAGATAAAGCTACCTTGCGCTGCGGTTTGTAAGGTTTCGGTCATGACTTGGGTCATGGTACGTGTGATCGGATGAATCACATATTGGCCATAGTTAACAAATTGTTTACCCAATTTAGCAAATAATGGGAAATGTTCTAGGTCACCAACGAAAATATAACCTTGTTGTAAGGTCAAAGTATTGGTGTGATATGCTTCGCTATAAATACCAGGTTTTGGTGTATCAGATGCATCAGGACCTACAACGAAGAAGTCACTGTCATGTAAAGGAACTCCTCTGATGTTGCTGAAGGAAACTTCTAAAAATGCATGAACCCAATTATTCACATGGCCTGTTGCATTTAAATATGCATCATTCACGGCAAAACGATTGTTGTTTTCACCCATGTAACCAAAGTTTAGAGGCCCCGCCATTTGGTAGTCGAAGTTAATGCCGCCAGCGAATTGAATGGGTTTATCACAATCAACTGTTGGTTTAGCGCGATAAATGTTTTGATTCATCAGATCCAAAAGAGGCTGATACATATCTACTTTTGGACAAGTGACTAAACGTGGGAAAGCTTCGCCTTTGTAGTTTGCGACTTCTTCTTCACCTTTATAACTTGTTTCTTCTTGATGCTTTTGATATTTGTGTTTGGTTGTGGTGGCTGCAAAAACTGGGCAGCTAATCAAGCCTAACACGCTCATTGATGCAACAACGAGTTTAAGTTTCATGTTTCTTTATCTCCTTGAGATTTGATGTGATCCGGACGTAGTAAAAATTACAAGCAACCAATGCAATATTGCAAGCGGAATCTAACGAAGCCACGAACAGAAATGTGACATTAAGTTAACTTGTTCGCAATTTTAAGCCAGATCTTGATAAAAAAATGGATAGTTGTGTCATTGCTCATGTGCGAGATATTTTCACTAACCATTCTGAGTACGCATTTTAATTAAATTGAAATGCAATTGAAAGTTAAAAATAAAAAATTATAAAAAAAAATATTGAAGAAGAAAAAAACCCGCAAGGATTGCGGGTTTGTGAGAAATTATAATTGTCCTGCATTTGTTGCGAGAAAATCTGCAATGCCTTTTTCTGTTGGTTTAATACCAGTGTTTCCTTTATTCCAACCCGCTTGACAAACTTCACCATGTTTTTCGTGAAATTGTAATGCATCAACAATACGTACCATTTCATCAATGTTACGACCTAATGGTAAATCATTCACAATTTGTGAACGCACGATACCATTTTTATCAATAATGAAAGCGCCGCGTAAAGCAACATGTGCAGTTGGATGTTCAACGCCATAAGCTTGGCAAATGTAATGATTCACATCCGCGACTAAAGTGTAACGTACTGGACCAATGCCACCTTCGTTCACAGGTTTTTTGCGCCATGCACTATGTGTGAATTGGGAATCAATCGAAATACCAACCACAACGGTGTCGCGAGCATCAAATTCATCAATACGATTATCTAAAGCGATTAATTCAGAAGGACAAACAAATGTAAAATCGAGTGGATAGAAAAATACAATCGCATGTTTACCTTTGATGTGTTCGCTTAATTGATATTGATTAACAATATCACCATTTGCTAAAACTGCAGCGGCATTAAAATCAGGCGCCTTCCTGCCGACTAATATACTCATAATAAACCTCACCTTATCCGATAAAATAACGAGGACATATTATACATGAAAACATGCTATGATGCATGTTCCTAAATGGCTGATTGAATAGAAAAAAATATGGAAATTTTGATGATTGGTGCCAATGGATTTATCGGCAGCCATCTTTGTGACGCAATACTTACTAAAACCGATTGGAAAATACATGCGTTAGATACCAAGACGGGATACCTCGAAAAATATTTGTCACATCCGCGTTTTCACTTGCGTCAAGGGTGTATGACAATTGAAAAAAAATGGCTAGAAACGCATATTAAAAAATCTGATGTCGTGATTCCTCTTGCAGCTATCGCCAATCCTTTGCAGTATGTGCAAGATCCACTGAGAGTTTTTGAATTAGATTTTGAAGCAAATTTATCTATCATTCGAAAGTGTCATGCATTGCAAAAAAGATTAATTTTTCCTTCCACCTCAGAAGTATATGGAATGTGTGCGGATAAATTTTTTGATGAAGAAAAAAGTTTTTGCATCACAGGACCGATTCATAAAGAACGTTGGATTTATGCGAATGCAAAACAATTATTGGATCGAATCATTTATGCGTACGGAAAACACGAAGGATTGAACTACACTATTTTTCGACCTTTTAATTGGTACGGGCCACGTTTAGATGATATTAATGATCAAAGTGCACGTGTCATCACAAAATTTATAGGAAATATTTTACGTGGCGAAGATATTCTTTTATCAGATGGTGGTACACAAAAACGTTCGTTCACTTATATTGATGATGGTATTGATGCATTGATTAAAATTATTGAAAATAAAAATGATAATGCGCATCAAAAAATTTTTAACATCGGCAATCCGTATGAAATAATTTCGATCGCAGAACTTGGGGAGTTAATTATTTTTTTAATGAAAGAATTGATGGAAATAAAATCGGTGATTCGAGCAGAAAAAAGTGTTGATCTCTATGGCCAAGGATATGAAGATATTTTACATCGCGCGCCTTCGATTTCTTCGATACAAAAATTTTTCGATTGGACGCCAAAGATGAATTTGAAAGAGGGATTGCAACAAGTGATTCGTTATTGTTGCGAAAACTATTGTCATGCCACAAGCTTGTCATTCTGAGCGTAGCGAAGAATCATCGTAGTGTTATGATGATCCTTCGCTACGCTCAGGATGACAAGCTTACTGGATTGCCACGCCCCGCAAAAATCGCAGGGCTCGCAATGACGAAATATTATGACGAATTACTAAGACTCCGTCTCTGCTACGGCCGCGAAGCGTTTGACCATGGCGATCCAGTTAAACAAATCCCGCTAGCTTCAATCCTTTTTTGATGTAAGAACAATTTCGCATTAACTGCCAAATTAAACCGGTTCTATAATTTTCAGTCATTAATATAATAGGGCCTTGATTAATGCCAAAATGCCAGGGTGATATCCAAAAACCCAACTGAGAATCATTTTTGAAAGTTTGATTGAAGGTTGCAGAGAATCCATAAAGATGTTTGCATTTTAATTGTAAATGATGCGTGTAATGATCGATAAGCGGTAAAATAATTTCTGGCGCGAATGGCAATGAAGCAATAGCAGCCCAAGGGGCAAGTGTGCCATCATCCGGACCAAATGGCGCACTACGTGCGATATAATCATAAAAACATCGTTGGATCCCTTCTATTTTTTTATGAATCGGACCGGGCCCGTCACTTGCGGAAATACCCCAGCATTTTTCATTATATCCAATATAGCGCAATGGATTTGAAATGGCATACTGGTGCTGGACGTAAGTGGCGCGTTTACTATTTTCGAAATAATCAGAGTTCTTGTCACGCATATATTTATCTTTGATATTTCGAAAATCGATCCAGATATGAGAAAATTGATGAATAAATAAAGACCCACCATATAAATATTCAATATCAAAAATTTTTTTCCACGAATATTTATTTGTCCATACATCATAACTTCTCGCATCTAATGGATGAGTAGGCGAACCCAATCCTAATATAAATAATAATAAAGCCTCATCATAACCTTCCCAATTATATTTTAAAAAACCTTCTTCAGGTTTCCATCCCATCGTAATTTGATATTCTGAATTTTGTGCCCATGACCAATTCACACGTTGGTAAAGTGATTCTGCTAAGTGACGAATTTCTTCCTCTTCTGGATTTTTATGATCGAAAAAATGGGCCGCTGTTAACATTCCCGCAATGAGAAAAGTCGTATCGATCGTGGAAATTTCACAATTCCAAATGCGTTTTCCACTTTGTATATCAAGAAAGTGATAATAAAACCCATTGTATCCTGTTGCATCAGGTTCAGGGCCTTGTTTACTATTCCAAAAAAAACGTAAGGTAGTGAGTGTTCTTTCCACGGCTTTCGCACGTGATATAAATCCACGTTCTACCGCTACAGGATAGCTTGCTAAAGCAAATCCGACGGCGGCAATACTTGCAGGCCAATTCTCGGCCGTTTTGTCTTTTATTAGACCGTTTGAAAGATTTATTTCATTCGCAAAATAATTAAAGGCTTCTTTTTGAATTTGGGTGAGCTCTGCGTCTTCATTGAACTTTTGATGAGACATTGGTTTCCCTACATGGTCTAAGGTCACATTTCCATATATAATTCTATCAAAGAAGATTCGAAGAGTGGAATATTATCTAGTAGTTAAATGGTCGATGTCGCAAAGCCTATGTCATGCCAGCATGCTTAAAGGTGGCATAAAAGCATGCTGGCATGACACTTCCTTAAAAATATTTTGTTAGGGATAATAAAATGTTACTGGACAAATTACAAAAATGGTTACACTTAAACGATAAGAATCAAAATCATAAAGTTAAAATATCCAGTATTTCCAGCAAGATTTTAAGTTTACCGGAAATGCAGCGACTAGCCACGAATGTTGCGCTATCGCACACGCTCGCAACGCAATCCTCTTGCGTTTTTTTATTTAAAACCTTATCGGATAGTCAAAAGATTCTCGTTAATGCTTATCAAACATTGAGCATGGAAAATATCATTGAAGGTGTGTCACCAGCAAGGGAATGGTTTTTAGATAATTTTTATCTTATTCAAGAGCAAATTCAAATTATTTGCACGAACCTTCCTAAAAATTATGACAAAAGTTTACCAAAACTTGCCAATGGTCATTCCAATTGTCCGCGAATATATGATATCGCCTCGCAAATAATTTCACATGGGGATGGTCGTGCCGATTTAGAAAATATAACGCATTTTGTCAATGCTTATCAAAAAATTAAACCATTGACCCTGGGAGAATTATGGGCCATTCCTCTCGTTTTGGGAGTCGTGCTGATTGAAACGCTAAGTGTTGCCAGCATGCTTATTATTGCAGATAAAAATGATAGGCAGCTTGCGCATGCGTGGGCAGATCAAATGATTGAAACCAATCTCACTGATCCCAAAAAATTAATCTTAATTATTGCGAATATGGCTCGCTCCGAGGCATCAATGAGCCATACTTTTATCGCTGCATTAACGAGACGTTTGCAAAATGCTTCATTATCTTTACCACTTAGCTGGATTGAGCAACATCTGGTAGATGAAGGGTCTTCTACAGAATCCATTATCCAAGAAGAAGCAAAAAAACAAGCGGCAATACAAACCAGAGTCAGTAATAGTATTGATAGTTTGCGCAAATTAAAGAATATTGATTGGAGCTTTTTTGTTGAAGAAGTCAGTATTGTTAATGCCATTTTAGAAAAAGATCCAGCAAATATTTATAGCAAAATGGATTTTAATACACGCGATCATTATCGTCATGTCATAGAAGATCTTTCAAGAAAAACCACATTATCAGAAGAGCGTGTCGCAGAAAGCGTTATACAATTTGCAGAATTGAATAGAAAAAATAGCGATGAAAAACCAGAAAATATTCGATATAACCACATAGGTTACTATCTCATCGATAAAGGTTTAGCGCAGTTTGAGGTACATTTAGGTATAAAACAATCTATTTGGAAAAAAATTCAAAATGTAAATAAACAATGGATTGAGAGTATCTATTTTGGCAGCATTGTTTTTTTGACGTTATTTTTTATTTATATTTTTGGAAATCTCGCACCGCATCATCACATTTCTCTTTTCTGGTTGATAGTATTAGTTCCTACGCTCGCTTTAATCACTAGTCAATTAGCGAAAGATCTCGTCGATTTTTTTGCAACGGTTTGGGTAAAACCAAAAAGACTACCGCGTATGGATTATTCCAAAGGTATTCCAGAAAAATATCGTACCTTGATTGCGGTCCCCGCGATGTTAACCAGTCCAAAAAATATTGATGCATTAATTGAAGCATTGGAAATTCGTTACTTAGGTTCGCGCGATGCGCATTTGCATTTTATGTTATTAACGGACTTTAATGATGCGCATGCAAAAGAGATGCCGAATGATAATTATTTGTTGCAGTATGCAGAGGAAAAAATTAAAAAACTTAATCGACAATATCATCGCAAAGAAGGCGATATTTTTTTCTTCAGTCATCGGCCTCGCGAATGGAACGCAAGTGAAAGTGTGTGGATGGGAAGAGAGCGTAAACGTGGGAAATTAGCTCTCTTAAATCAAATGCTGCGAAATAATATCAAAACGCAATTTTTATTAGTGGTTGGGAATATTGAAATATTAAAAACCGTTAAATACGTTATTACATTGGATACAGACACAGAATTGCCTCGAGAAACGGCTCGCCAGTTGATTGAAGTCATGAGTCATCCGTTGAATATTCCGATAGTTGATAGCAAAAAACAAATAGTGGTCGAGGGTTTTGGTATATTGCAACCACGCATTGCGGAAAGCTATCCCGTAGATCATCTCACAAATTATTTAAAAATATATGGTAATGAATTCGGTATAGATCCTTACACGCGAACCGTTTCAAATGTTTATCAGGATTTGTTCCAAGAAGGATCCTTCATCGGCAAAGGAATTTATGATGTTGAAATCTTTCAAACCGTCCTCGACAATCGTTTTCCTGAAAATAATATTTTAAGCCATGATTTATTAGAAGGTTGTTATTTACGATCAGGATATTTAAGCGACATCGCTTTATTTGAAAGATCGCCTGTGAGTTATATCGCAGATGTCAAACGACGAATTCGTTGGATTCGTGGCGATTGGCAACTTAGCGATTGGTTATTTTCTTCGGTCAAAAATGCAAAAAATGAATGGTTACCCAATCCACTTTCATTTTTATCGAAGATGAAGCTCGTTGATAATTTAAGACGTAGTTTGGTTCCCATTGCGTTCATGATAATGTTTATTCTTAGTTGGACAATGTTGCCTTCTCCTATTTATTGGTTTTTTGTAATTTTAATCATAATATTTTTTCCAATATGCATGCACACATTCATAGCGTTATTACAAAAACCTGATAATCGAGTGCTACATCAGCATTTTGATTTTATTTCTCGCGGTTTTAGTCGAGAGATAGAAAAAAAATGTATTTATCTCGCCTGTCTACCTTATGAAGCATGGTATAGCGTAGTCGCCATATTACAAACTCGTTGGCGTATGAAGATTTCCAAAAAACATTTATTAGAATGGGTTCCATCAGAACAAATTAACCATGACTCCGATTACGCTTTTATGAAGTGGGTAAGGTTAATGTGGATAGGACCTTTGATAGCAGTTGTCGCTATTGCATTATTAATCTTGGATGGTGAAATACAATATTTGTTAATTTCATTTATTGTATTAGCACTTTGGTTTTTTTCTCCTCTTTTAATGCGCGCGTTAAGTCAACCAATCCTTAAAAAAATTCCGAAGCTTTCGGCGGAGCAATTTCGATTTTTACATAAAATAGCGAGAGTTACATGGGATTATTTTGATTTTTATGTCAATGCTGAAAATAATTGGTTACCACCGGATAATTTTCAAGAAACACCCGTCACCGTGCTTGCGAGAAGAACATCGCCCACTAATATTGGAATGGCATTATTAGCTAATTTGACTGCTTATGACTTTGGCTATATTAATGGAAAACAATTATTGGAACGAACACATAACACCTTCGAAACATTAATGCGATTACAAAGATATTCCGGACATTTGTATAATTGGTATGACACAGAAACTTTAAAACCTTTATTACCGCGATATATTTCAACCGTTGATAGTGGAAATTTAGCAGGACATTTACTGACATTACGTCAGGGATTATTATCTTTACCAGACGAGCCAATATTCTCGACGCGTTATTTAGATGGTCTTGAAGATACTCTGAGTATCATTAATGATTTAACAACTGTGTTATTGACAAAAAATTTTCAAAAACTTTTATCCGAGACGCGAAATGCTTTTACTAATTGGAAAGACGCATTACAAACTTCTTATGCATTACGTGACTCTGCAGAAAAACTGCAAAAAATTTCATTACCTCCCAATAAAAAAAATCATGAAATTGAAAGATGGTTAAATAATTTATTTTTTCAAACGACAGCACTTTATGATGAAATAAATTTATTTTCTCAATTGAAAGATATTTCTTCTACTATTACCCTACGACAAATTTCGCAATTGAATACGAATGATAATATCGTTCAAATCGCGTTAGAACGCATAAAAACCATCACAACATTAGCGGAACATGCGCATGCATTATCGCAGATGGATTTAAGTTTTCTTTATAATAATGTCTCTCATTTATTGACGATTGGTTTTAATGTGGATGAAAAACGTCAAGATCCAGGGACTTATGATTTATTATCCTCTGAAGCGCGATTAGGAATTTTTGTTGGAATTGCAGAAGGACAATTATTTCAAGAAAGTTGGTTTTCATTGGGACGATTATTATCTGCAAGCGGAAAAGAGCCAGTACTCATGTCTTGGAGTGGCTCTATGTTTGAATATTTGATGCCATTACTTGTGATGCCGACCTATCCTTTCACTTTACTCGATCAAACCTATAAAGCGGCTGTCAGACGACAAATTCGATATGCAAAAGAACAAGGTGTACCTTGGGGAATATCTGAATCCGGATTTAACATGGTGGATTCACAATCCAATTATTTATATCGCGCTTTTGGTGTACCGGGATTGGGTCTCAAGCGTGGTCTTGAAGATGATCTCGTCATTGCGCCTTACGCAAGTGCAATGGCTTTAATGATAGACCCTCTGGCTGCTTGTTTAAATCTACAACGGTTAGAAAAAGAAGGATTCGTAGGACAATTTGGCTTTTATGAAGCCATTGATTATACGCAGAGACGATTAATTGGTAAGAAAAAAAGAAAAATTGTGAAATCATTTATGTCTCATCATCAAGGAATGACTTTATTATCAATTTCATATTTTTTGAATAATCAGCCGATGCAACGGCGTTTCATGGCGGATCCAATCTTTCAATCTACTTTATTATTACTACAAGAACGTATCCCAAAACCCGCTAATTATTATTTTAAAATGCCAGAGCCCGTTCAGCACACGATTGCAACGGAACCGGGAACTTCTATTCGTGTTTATCACACGCCCAATACTTCTTCTCCACAAGTTCAACTGCTGTCGAACGGGCGTTATCATGTCGTGATCACACAAGCAGGAGGAGGTTATAGCCGTTGGAAAGATTTGATGTTAACGCGCTGGCGTGAAGATAGCACGCGTGATAATTGGGGAATATTTTCATTTTTACGCGATGTAGAGACCGGTGTGTTTTGTTCTACACAATATCAACCATGCATTAAAAATCTTGAAAATTTTAGAGCCGTCTTAACGGAAGGCCATGCAGAAATGAGCTTCGGTTATAATAAATTTGACATCAATACCGAAATTGTTGTTTCTCCAGAAGAGGATATCGAATTACGTCGTGTGAGAATTCATAATCGATCTAAGTCAAAAAGACAAATTGATTTTACCACCTATTTTGAAATTGTCATGGCGCCGCTTGGCACAGATCTTTCACAACCTGCTTTTAGTAATTTATTTGTTGAAACGGAAATTCAAGAAGATATGCACGCGATTTTAGCAAAACGTCGTTCTGCGGATGAGAGTCTTGCGACACCACATTTATTTCACATTCTCAATGTCCACACACAAAATTCATATGCGTTATCCTATGAAACAGATCGCGCACAGTTTGTTGGTCGAGATCACACCTTAGTCGCACCACTTGCGATGCAAAAGAAAGATAAATTATCGAATACTTTCGGTTCCGTATTAGATCCCATTGCAGCGATTCGTTGTCAAATGACGCTTGATCCAGATGAGTTAGTGATATTTGATGTGGTTCTTGGCATTACTGACAGTCGAGAAAATACTTTAACATTAGTGCATAAATATCAAGATCGTCGCTTTGCGAATCGTCTTTTTGGTTTAGCTTGGACACACAGCCAAATATTAGTGCATCAGCTCAATATGAGTAACGCCGATGCTGAACTTTATCAGCGCCTCGCAAGTTATATTATTTATTGCAATCAAGCGAAACGTGCAGAGCCGTCCGTTATTGAAAATAATCGTCAAGGACAGTCTGGATTATGGGGATACTCTATTTCAGGTGATTTACCGATTGTTTTATTAAAGATAGCGGATAGTGAAAATATCCAATTAGTCCGCCAATTAATTCAAGCACAAGCGTATTGGCGATTAAAAGGATTAGAAGTTGATGTCGTCATCTTAAATGAAGAACGCACATCCTATCAGCAATCCCTACAAGATCTCATTTTAAATTTAATTGCTCCCTATAAAGGCGCGACGGAAAATCATCCGAGTAAAGTTTATGTTTTAATTTCCGATCAAATTCCTGCGGAAAATCGCACTTTATTAGAAACCGTCGCCCGTGTCGTTCTTTCAGATCAATTTGGCACGATTAAAGAACAACTTCGCCATCGAAAAAGTGTTAAACGTTCTACTCCATTGTTAGAAATAAAAAAATCAAATATTTCTTACCCTCGCAAAAATTTGAACCTGCCAGAGGATTTGCAATTTTTTAATGGATTCGGCGGATTTTCAAAAGATGGGAGTGAATACATTATTCATGTAAAAGAAGGGATGACAACACCTGAACCGTGGGTAAATATTCTTGCGAATGCACAATTTGGCACTTTCATCACTGAAGCCGGTGCTGCAACTACTTGGTTTCAAAATTCACATGAATTCCGTTTGACACCTTTCGAAAATGATCCGTTGCAAGATTCAACTGGCGAAAAATTTTATATAAGGGATGAAGAAACAGGAATCGCATGGTCACCCACGATATTACCACGACGTGGCAGCGGGGATTATCAAATTCGTCATGGTTTTGGGTACAGTGTATTTGAACATATCGAAGAAGGTATTCGTACCGAATTGTGGGTTTATATTGCAAGTGATTCCTCAGTTAAATTTTCTAAATTAATCATTCATAATTTGTCAGGACGCGCACGTCAATTGTCTGCCATAGGATTTGTTTCATGGGTTTTAGGAAGCCTTCGCGATAATAATTTTATGTATGTTGTGACTGAATTAACGGATGAAAAAGCAATTCTTGCCAGAAATAATTATAATACGGATTTTGTAGGTCGAGTCGCTTTTTTTAATGCGACAACTGCAGAAAGAAATTTAATTAAACGAACCTTTACCTCTGACCGAAAAGAATTTATTGGACGAAATGGATCTTATGAAGAACCTGCCATATTAAAAAATCAATATCTCTCCAATAAAGTTGGCGCAGGATTAGATCCTTCAGCTGCTATTCAATTAACCTTTGATCTTCCAGATGGTCAATCACGAGAAATTATATTTACGCTAGGCGCAGACGTAGATAAATCACATGCTTTGGATTTAATTCAACGCTACAGCGATATGACGGTTGCAGAAGAAGTATTGCAAGAAACTAAAAAATTCTGGGATGAAAAACTGAATCGTGTACGTATTGATACGCCGGATGCTGCAACAAATGTAATTGCAAATGGTTGGTTGCTCTATCAAGTTTTATCAAGTCGATTGTGGGGACGCACAGGGTATTATCAATCCTCAGGTGCCTTTGGTTTTCGTGATCAATTACAAGATGTATTATCGCTTTTACATCACGCTCCGCATTTAACACGAGAGCATTTATTGTTGTGCGCGAATCATCAGTTCGAAGAAGGGGATGTTCAGCATTGGTGGCATCCTCCGATGAATCGCGGAGTACGTACACGTTGTTCTGATGATTATTTATGGCTCCCGTTTGCGCTTTGTCAATATATTGAGGCGACCGGCGACAAAGAATTGTTAAATCAAAAAGCGGCTTTTTTAAAGGGACGTGCATTGCGTCCGGATGAAGAATCCTATTACGAATTACCTGCCGTGACTGAAGACGCCTTTAGCCTTTATGAACATGCGAAACGTGCTATACAGCATGGATTAAGATTTGGCGTGCATGGATTGCCGTTGATGGGATCGGGTGATTGGAATGATGGCATGAATTTAGTAGGCATTCAGGGATTGGGTGAAAGTGTTTGGTTAGGGTTCTTTTTATATAGTGTGCTTACGCAATTTGAAAAAATCGCAAATCAAACTGGTGATAACGAATTTTCATCGATTTGTAAAAAAGAGGCGGACACATTACAACAAAATTTAGCGATGCATGCTTGGGATGGAAAATGGTTCCTTCGTGCTTATTTTGATGATGGAACGAAATTAGGATCGGCTTCCGATCGTGAATGTAAAATGGATTCCATTGTGCAAAGCTGGAGTGTTATTTCAGAAGGTGCATCACAAGATCTCGCAAAAGAAGCCATGTGTAGTCTGAAAGAATATTTAGTAGATTCAGATAATCAATTAATTAAACTGTTAGCGCCTCCTTTCGATACATTCAAACCCTGTCCCGGTTATATAGAAGCGTATGTTCCTGGTATTCGAGAAAATGGGGGTCAATATACTCATGCTGCCGCTTGGGTGATAATCGCTTTTGCTTTATTGAAAGAAAGTGAAACCGCATGGCAGCTTTTTAGAATGATTAATCCTGTCAATCACGGTCGATCTTTTGACGAAATTCATCGTTACAAAATTGAACCTTATGTCACAGCGGGTGATGTTTATAGTGTATTTCCACATGCAGGCCGTGGAGGTTGGAGTTGGTATACCGGTTCTGCGGGATGGATGTATCGGTTGATTATTGAAAAATTGTTAGGAATGGAATTATTGGAGGGTAAATATTTATCGTTCACTCCTTTATTTCCTAACGAGTGGAATGAATATTCTGTTTATTATCGTTTTGGTTCTTCTCACTACAAAATTTTATTTAAACGTGTTACCGAAAATAATTATATTATTGTTGATGGTAAGAAATTTGAAGAAAATCGCATTTTATTAGTGGATGATGGGCGGGAGCATTTAATAGAAGTGGTCTGTCATGCCAGCGAAAGCTGAATAGTATCCGATAAAAGATTCTGTCATTCCCGCGTAGGCGGGAATCCATTATGAATGGATCTCCGCCTGCGCGGAGATGACAGTATTTTATTAGTTTTTTTGGAAGGACAAATGTTTATGAAAAATTTTCAAATCGCAGCTTCCCTACTCGCGGCTAATTTTGCGTGTCTTGGTGACGACGTCAACAAAGTAATCGTAGCTGGTGCCAATGCACTGCATTTAGATGCAATGGATAATCATTTTGTTCGGAATCTCACGATAGGTCCTTTAATTTGTGAAGCATTAAGAAATTATGGGATTCAAGCTGAAATCAATGTGCACTTAATGACGAAACCCGTGGATAGTTTAATTATTGATTTTGCAAAAGCGAAAGCAAATAGCATTATTTTCCATCCCGAGGCTTCTTCACATGTGAGTAAAAGCATTGCCTTAATCCATGAGCAAGGTTGCAAAGCTGGTATTGCATTGAAACCGGAAACCTCGCTTTCATATTTAGATAAAATTATGAATGACATCGACACCATTATGGTCATGTCAGTAAATCCAGGATTTGGTGGACAAGCTTTTATTCCATCCTCCCTCGAAAAAATTAAACAAATTAGAGATATCATTGATAAATCCAATCGCGATATTGAGTTGATGGTGGACGGCGGTATTAAAGTTTCAAATATCG
>JABDCZ010000019.1:0-38026 GCA_013287885.1 Gammaproteobacteria bacterium | reverse complement strand
TCATCCCAAAATAGCGGAACAGACATCGCGGGTTGTCCGGTGATATTAAAAATTGGCGTAAAAGGAATAAATCCAAAATATTTGGCGGAACTTCGTTGTGTTATTTTACGTAACAATGGCCCGTAAGGTATGCGTCGCAAAAACTCTAAAATATTTTTTTCTAAACCATACGGTTTAAAACCGCCGAGGTGCGGTGGAGGAATTGCCATGGTTGGCGTTAATAGTACATCATAGTTTTCAAAAAATTCTGACGATTTTTTTCCTACCGTATCGACAATATGATTCGCCCAAGCATAGTCTTTCGCATTAAAATGTTCGCCAATTTCGCATAAAACTGCTGTTAATGTTTCTAACGATTGTTTATCTACTTTGGGTAACACTTTATCCAATAGTTTAAGACTTGCTGCAGTCTCTGCTGCAACGATAATAAGATTGGCGAGTGCAACTTCTTCACTGTCGATAGAAAAAAATTGAGACTCCACCCTATGCCCTAAATCTTGACAAAGTATTGCGGTCTTTTGTAATGCATTCGCATATTCTTTATTGAGCGCTGCTTTGAAAAAAGGTTCTTCGGAAAAAGCAATTCGTAAAGGTTTGAGCGGTTTGTCGAGACTTTCTAAAAAAGATTCGGAAGGTAAAGGTAAAGCAAAAGGCGACCCAAGTTCTGGGCCTGATAAAACATCTAACATGGCTGCACTATCTCGAACAGAACGCGTTAATGCATTTTCGACCACCATATTTTGCCAAATGCGCATCAAATGCGATCCTTGCGGAGTTCTACCACGACTCGGTTTTAATGCAAAAACGCCGCAATATGCGGCAGGAATACGTAAGGATCCCGCACCATCACCCCCATGCGCCATCGGTACCATGCGTGATGCAACAGCGGCCGCTGATCCGCCACTCGATCCACCCGCTGATCGTGTTTGATCCCAAGGATTGGTGGTGGGTCCAAATAATTCGGGTTCGGTTGTCGGACTTAAACCAAATTCTGGCGTATTCGTCTTCCCTACAATAATTAAGCCCGCTTTTTTAAAGCGTTTTACCAATTCTCCATCGTAATGCGAAATATATCCATTCGCGAAACGACTCCCAAAATTCATCGGTGCGCCCGCACAGTCGGCGAATAAATCTTTTAACAAAAAAGGGACACCTTTAAAAATGCCTTCAGAATCGGAAGATTCAATTTGTTGACACGCTATATCATACATTTTAAAAATGACGGCATTTAATTTGGGGTTGTAAGCTTCAATGCGTTCAATCGCTGCATTTAATAATTCATGAGGGGAAATGACATGACTTTTAATCAGGCCCGCCAATCCCAGTCCATCAAAAGATTCATAATCAGAAAAAGTATCCATTGATTATTTCCATGAAAGGTTAATCACATTATGACAACATCACGGACGATCATCCAATACTTCTTTCGCGACTGGCAATAAATGTTGGCGGGTTAAGCCTAATACTAAAGATAAAGATCCTGCGACATAAATCGAGGAGTATGTTCCGACGACAATACCAATGATCAATGCGAGGGAAAATCCATATAACATGCTACCACCTAAGAAAAAGAGTGCTAACACAACAAGCAATGTGAGTACCGAAGTCATAATGGTACGTGAAAGGGTTTGGTTGATGGATTGATTGATGACTTCAACAGGCGACGCTTTCCGAAGTTTGCGAAAATTTTCACGGACTCGATCGAAAATGACAATGGTATCGTTTAATGAATAACCAATGACCGTGAGAACAGCTGCAAGGGCAATAAGATTAAATTCAATTTGAAAAAATGAAAAAATACCTAAAATTAAAACGGGATCATGAATGAGCGCGACAGTCGAACCAATCGCAAAACGAAATTCAAATCGAAATCCGATGTAAATCATCGTACCCAACAACGCGACGAAAATTGCGAGTGCGCCTTTCGTTGCTAATTCTTGTCCGACTTGCGGACCAATATAATCCACTTGTTGGATTTTAGCATCAGACAATAATGTTTGAACTGCGCGCACCACAATATCTTTTTCTTCATTATCATGCGCCGCCAATGTCACTAATACATCTTTGGAGCTTCCGTAATTTTTCACTTCGGCTTCTTTAAAACCGCCTTTTTGCAAGGTATCACGTATTTGATTTAAGTTCGCTTCATAGGGAAAACTCATTTGAATTTGCGTGCCGCCCTTAAAGTCTAAACCCCAATTCAATCCATAAACGAAAAGAGAAACAATAGAGAGGACGAATAAAATCGTTGATAAAATCGCTGCACCTTTACGTTGCGCCATAAAATCAATTTGTGTATTTTGTTTGAAAAATTCCATGTGTTATATCCCAATTGAAATCTTTTTCACTTGTCGACCGCCATACAACCAATTCACCAACGCACGAGTACCGGTGATTGCTGTAAACATAGAGGTTAACAAACCGATCGTCACAGTGACCGCAAAACTTTTCACCGCACCGGATCCTAAACTAAATAAAACAATAGTCACGATTAAGGTAGTTAAATTCGCATCCACAATAGTGACAAACGCTCTTTCATAACCCGCATGAATACTTGCTTGGATACTTGAACCATTGCGCATTTCTTCACGAATACGTTCAAAAATTAAGACATTCGCATCCGCCGCCATGCCGACGGTCAATACAATACCTGCAATCCCCGGGAGTGTCAGCGTGCCCCCCAATAAAGATAAAATCGCAACGATTAACACTAAATTGAGGCCAAGCGCAAGATCCGCAATAAACCCGAACGTGCGATAATACAATCCCATAAAGAAAACAACTAATAAAAATCCCACCACGACTGATAAAACACCGCGATCAATATTTTGTTTGCCGAGGGTAGGCCCGACTTCACGCTCTTCTATCACAGCAGTAGGTGCAGGAAGCGCGCCCGCGCGTAATAACAAGGCAAGCGTCCTCGCTTCCTCTTGACTCCCAAGGCCTGTAATTTGGAATGCATTACCGAGTGCCTGATTAATCGTTGCAACACTAATGATTTTTTTGTCGGTTTCGTAAGTAATAATTTTTTTGCCATTTTCTACTGTCGTATTGGGGCGTATATCAATGTATACCACCGCCATGGGTTTGCCGACGTTTTCTGATGTCGTACGCGTAAATAAACTATCGCCACTACCTCCTAATCGCACACTGACTGACGGACGACCATCTTCCGCCATACCAGAGCTTGCGCTGATAATGGATGAACCGCGTAAAATAATTTGATTTTTGAGTAAAATAGGGAGATTTTTTTCATCGTAATATAATTTAGTATCGGGTGGCGTGACACCGTTCACTGCATTACGCGCATCATCTTCGATATCGACCATGTGAAATTCTAGTGCCGCGGTTTTACCTAGAATATTTTTCGCTTGGGCGGTATCATCAATACCTGGTAAATCGACCGCAATTCGATTTGCGCCTTGCTGTAGCACGATCGCTTCAGATACTCCTAATTCATTGACGCGATGGCGGAGGGTATTCATGGTTTGATCGATAATTTCTTGGCGTGCAAACTGTAATGCATTCCCTGACCATATGCCTTGTAAACTTAAATCACCTTTCGTCCAAGCAAATTCTCTAAATTGATCAGAAAGAACAGAATAAGCATTGTCTAACGATTCGCTGTCACGAAATTGTAAAGTCACACTATCATTGCCGGTGCGTGAAAGACCAGCATAGCGAATGCGTTCGGTACGTAATTTTTGAGAAATATTATTTAAATCGCCTTCGACACGTTGTTTTAAAACCGAGTCAACATCGACTTCAATCAATAAATGAATCCCGCCTCGTAAATCTAAACCTAATTTCATCGGCATAGCGCCCACGGATTTTAACCATTCCGGTGTACGCGGTGCGAGATTTAATGCAACTAAATAATTTCTTCCTAAGGTTGCTTGAATTTCATCTCTTGCTTTTAATTGCACATCAGTAGAAAGGAAGCGGATTAACAATTGATGATCGTTAAGCTCTATACTCTTATATTGAATCCCAGCGTTATTTAAAGTATTTTTTAATGTTGTTTCTGTATTCGCGTCGACCGGGATAGTCGCATTACTTCCCATAATTTGAATACCGGGGTCATCACCGTAAATATTAGGTATCGCGTATAAAAACGCAATGATAATGATCCCGAGAACCAGCAAATTTTTCCACATTGGAAAACGATTTATCATAGCTTTCTTCCATGTTTACTCAAAGATTACGCAATTGTTTTTAAAGTACCTTTCGGGAGAACGTTGACGATAGAACTTTTTTGCATCATGACTTCGACAGTATCATTCAAAGATAATGTTACGTAATTATCATTTACTTTAACGACTCGACCTAAAATTCCGCCTGCGGTCATCACTTCATCACCTTTCGCGAGAGAATTAATCAGATTGCGATGTTCTTTTGCACGACGGCTTTGTGGACGCCACACACCAAAATACATAAATAAAATCAAAACGCCAATCATGACGATAAATGACATACCACCACCTTGTTGCGCTGCCGCTGCATCAGCCGCATGTGCGTTTGGAATAAAAAAACTCAACAAGTCATTTATAATTTGCATGGATTATTTCCTTTTCGGCATAAAATCAGGTTGTCTAATGTACCTTGTTAATAAAGAGATCGCAATAATTCTAGTCGCTGCTACGAAATTAAAAAAAGTACATGTCATGCCAGCATGCTTTCCGCTTCCATCTAGTGGGCACTGCCAGCATGCTTAAAGGTGGCATAAAAGCATGCTGGCATGACACCCTATCCGCATCGCATCCCCTTAACTATAAGCATTTTTAATATGATGAAACCCACCAAATACAGACACTAACATCATGAGTGTAGATGCGGGTAGAGTCGCAACATCCATTAAAATAGTTATTTCGCGATATAATGTATCATTATTTTATGTAATATGTTATCATAAAAATATATGATATTTGATGCACGATTAAGGTGAATTTTATGCGCACTACTATCACTATTCCTGACGAATTACTAAAAGAATTACAACATTATGCTCATACCAAAAAAACGACCGTTGCAGTAACGATTGCCATTCAAGAATGGATTCGACTTCAAAAAGTGGCTGAACTAAAAAAATTATGCGGCAAGTTAGATATTTCTAACAATATTAAAGAATTGAGACAACAAGAATTAAAAAAATTGGAGAATCTTAAGTGAGCAAAGTGTTAATCGATTCTTCTGTATGGATAAATTATTTTAGACCAGGAAAAAGTCTCGTTGCAACTGAAGTCAATATTTTATTGGATGCAGATCGTGCAGCGTTATGCGGAATGGTTGAACTTGAAATTCTACAAGGCTTACGAGGTAAGGAACATAATATCGTAAAAGATCTATTCAAAATTTTGCATTATGTTGAAACAACTCGAGAAGATTTTATTTCGGCTGGAATGATCCTTAATCAATTGCGACAAAAAGGGATTACAATCCCCTCTACAGACTGTTTAATCGGAGCCTTATGCATAAGGACTGGTTACTCCTTATATACGTTAGACAATGATTTTAAAAAAATATCTTCTCTCAAAAGATACCTCGAATAAAAGTCATATTTCTTTACCCAATCCACATCGCATCCCCATAACTATAAAACCGATACTTTTCCTTCACCGCGACTTCATAAGCATTTTTAATATGCTGAAACCCACCAAACGCAGACACTAACATCATGAGGGTGGATGCCGGTAGGTGAAAATTAGTAATCAATGCATCAATGCATCGAAACTGAAATCCAGGATAAATAAAAATATCGGTATCGCCTTGGTATGGTTGCAAATCACCGCTTAAACAGGCGGTTTCTAAGCTTCGGGCCGACGTTGTGCCCACCGCAATGACTCGGCCACCTTTTTCTTTTGTGTCTTTGATTTTTTTGACGAGAGAAACGGATACTTCGATATATTCTTTATGCATACGATGTTCGGTAATATTTTGCACCCGCACTGGCGCAAAAGTCCCGGCTCCCACGTGCAAAGTCAAATATTCTATCGCCACACCTTTTTGTTTTAATTTCCCCAAAACGTTTTCATCGAAATGCAACCCCGCCGTGGGAGCTGCGACGGAACCTTTGTGTAAGGCATAGATGGTTTGATAGCGGTCACGATCATTCGCATCGGGTTTTCTCTGAAAATAAGGAGGGATGGGAATTTCACCGAAAGATTCGATAAGGGGTAAAATGGGTTCGCGAGCTTGTAAAATAAATAATTCGTTTTCTCGACGGATCACCTCAACTGGAAATCCCAAAAATAAAATACTGCCGGGTTTCGGTGATTTGCTCGCACGGATTTGCGCTGAAATGGTAAAAGTATCTAAAACACGTTCCACCAATACTTCGATACGACCCCCCGTCGCTTTTTGTCCCCATAATCTTGCGGGTATCACGCGCGTATTGTTGCAAACCAAAAGATCTTCAGGATTCAGCATTGATACCACATCTTGGAACTGTCGATGAGTCAAAGCGCCCGTACTTCGATCAAGTCTCAATAAACGACTCGCGCTTCGCTCTTTCAATGGGTATTTAGCAATTAATTCAGGGGGCAAATTATAATCAAAATCAGCTAATGTTAAATTGGACACTACAACCATCCTCGGGTGTTTTTTTCAGTATTGGATTGCGAGCTATTATACATCAACGATGTAGGGTAAGAGAATTACTACAAACCCTCACCCCTTACCCCTCTCCCACGAGTGGGAGAGGGGAAATATAAAGAAAAGTCCCCTCTCCCCTCGCAAAAAGCGCTCCGGTAGAGGGGTAAGGGGTGAGGGTCTGTAGTCATTCTCCGCCCTGCATAGTGCGACGGCTGAAGGGGCGGAGTTTCCACTTCTGTTTTATATTTATCACTAAAAAACCCCAAATAACTCACACAAAGATTAGTAACATCTAACGGCACTCTTCCATTTTCTAACGGAAATGATGAAACACTTTCCCATACCATCTCGGGTATTTCTGAAACTTTCTGTAATTTATCGATGAATGTTTTAATTTGATTAGCTAAATCAAAGCATTTCTCACCATACGTAATGATATTTTCATGGAATTTTTCTAAAATCATCCTTTTTTTATTACAAGTCTCCACTTCTGCTTCCCAATTCCAATCCACTGGCTGCATTATTTTTTCCAAAACAGGCCAATCATTCGGAATAATTTTAGCGCCAGCATCGATCAATAAAAGCATTAAATCCAAATTGTCCCTCGCTTTGTATAATGCAGTTTGTTTAATACTACAAATAAGATTAAGGTCCGCCTTGTTATCCATTAATTTTTTTGTAATGGAGAAATGATGGCACCTACACGCATACATCAGCGGAGTGAAATTAATGTTATCTTGCGCATCGACTGTTGCTTTACATTCCAGTAATTTATCAACAATATGCTCCTTTGCCCCCCCACATAATGGCATAATGTAAAGGCGTTCGTTCGTATTTATCGCGGGAATCTACCGATACATTTTGCTGAAGCAATGTGGTGAGTAATGGAAGATCACCTTTGACGGAGGCAAAATGAATATTTCTTTGCATATTACTTCCCTTTTTTATCCTAATGAAGCCATGTCAATCACAAAACGATATTTCACATCGCTTTTTAATAGGCGTTCATACGCTTCATTAATTTTTTCCATCTGAATCATTTCGATATCTGAAACAATGCCATGTTTCCCACAAAAATCTAATAATTCTTGGGTTTCTTTAATACCACCGATCACTGAACCCGCAATCGATTTACGTTCTAAAATTAAAGGGACGGTATTGATTAAGGTGTCTAAAGTACCTAAAAATCCTACTAAAACCAATGTTCCATTGATTGCGAGGGTTGAAATGTAAGGATTAATATCATGATCATAAGGCACCGTATCAATAATGACTTGAAAACGATTTTGCACACTGGACATTTGTGCCGCATCTGACGAAAGAATAATATGATCCGCACCTAAACGTCGCGCATCTTTTTCTTTTCCAGGAGATCGGGTAAATAACGTCACATTCCCGCCCAATGCTTTCGCCAATTTGAGTGCCATGTGACCGAGTCCACCTAAGCCGATGATCGCAACTTCTGTCCCCTTTCCTACTTTCCAATGACGCAGTGGCGACCACGTCGTGATGCCAGCGCACAATAATGGTGCGGTTGCTTTTAAATCTAATCCATCGGGAATTTTTAAAACAAATTTATCTTTCACCACCACCTTTTGTGAATAACCACCATATGTTGTGGATTGATCAATACGATCTTTGCCGTTATAAGTAAAAGTAGGTCGCTCTTTACAATATTGTTCTTCACTCGCCTTACACGCATCACAGTGTTGACAAGAATCGACCATGCAACCCACCGCAACTGAATCACCGGCCTTAAATCGCGTCACATCTTTGCCCACACTTAATACGCGTCCAACAATTTCATGACCAGGAACAAGGGGATAAGAACTATTCTTCCAATCATTGCGTGCGCAATGTAAATCGGAATGACACACACCACAAAATAAAATCTCGATTACGACATCATCAGGTCGTGGATCACGGCGTTGAAATTGAAAAGGCTCAAGGTTATCTTTGGGGGATTTTGCAGCGTAGCCTATAACATCCATTGTCATCGTGTATCCTCCTTTAAGTGAAATAATAATGTCACTGATTTATTGGATTGAATCAAGAATTTTCTTCTTGGAAACAATAATCAAAAAACCTATTTCTGATTATTAGTTAAACAAATAGCTTGACCGAGATGAATTTAAAATGCACAATACGATTCATTTTAAATTATATTTAACAAGAGAAAAAATCAATGGCAAGTTCCTCACGCCCCAAGTTGGAATACAAAAAGAATGATCGCGTTTTACTGACAGATTATTGTACAGCAGTGGCTGGTTGGCGTAGAGATATTTCGCTTTTGGATAAAAAATTCTGTTTAGCAAAATCCTCCGCTGAATTAAAAAAAGTGTCTTCATCATTGGATCTCGAATTTAAAAAATATTTAAAATCGAGCGAAGCAATTAACATGGATCAGAAGTTTTTTCAATTCAATCATCAGATGTCAATACTCGAAAAACAATTAAAAGATCTGAAAGATGCTCATATGGATGAAACCTATCAAGATATCTTTAATACGCTACAACAATCCATCACCACACAATTGACTCATGAACGCTCGCTACAAAAAACCGTGATTGCTTTTCTCGCTCTTCTCAACAACCCTGAATTTGCGGAAAACACTACATTTTTAGAAGATATAAAAAACATCATAGAACAAAAAATATTATTATTAACCAAGTATTCTGAACAAATTGTCATTGGAAAAAATCAAAGAGCATCAAACTTAATTCAAGATATGCAATTCAAATTTGAACGATGGACTCGTAAAATTCCTCGCCTCATTCAACAGTATGATGATCTTACTATTAAATTAAAAGAACGCGATTCTCACTTCCACACATTAGACAAAAAATTAAATGAATTAAATCCTCTGGCTTCGCTAGACAGATTCCCAACCTTGAAAGAGTCACATCATCATCTTACGATGCTCTTGCAAAAAATGGATAAATATAAAAAAGCTTTAGCTATTCTATTAAATAAAATTCAGCATGGAACTAAGGAATTAAACTCGTACGTTAGTCAATCTCATGGCATGTTAATCGATAAAAAACAAAAGTTTCAAAAAATTTTTGGCGCACTCGCAGACGAATATCAAACTATTCTCAAAGAAGTGATGAGTCTAGAAGACGAAGCAAAGGCTTGTCATCACGTTCTCAAAGATGCAAACACAAAATGTAATAATAAGTTTTCAAAGGAAATGAAACTATGCGAAGAACTAAAGGAAACATTAAAAGCGCATACCAAACATTTTGCAAATTGTTATCAAATTCTTACGATAGAAAAATCTGAAAACTTTCGAGATGAACAAAATAAAATTTTGCGTGTTAATTATTTATTACAAAGTATTTATGACAATCTTACGATCATAGAAGATGAATTACAGAGTGCAGGATGTGATAATAGCGGCATTACCTTATTTAAAAATGAATTTGCCTCCATACTTATTAACAACACTATTCATGAAGAAGATTTAAACAAACCTATTAAAAAATATCTTGAATGGCTACATTATCTTGAAACTTCTGATGTTATTCATACGCATTCTCCAAAATTTTTTGAAGCTATTCGACACTGTCGCGCTGATATCAAACGCGCACGAGATGAACTTATTAGCTGGCGTACGGGAACAACTTCATATGTCGTATCTACTACCATGCGAGTCTTTTCACCCGCTGTTTTTACCATGCTTGCCATTGTGCTGCCAGGGGCAAATTTATTACCCAATGATTTAGCGCAAAATGCAATGCTCATGGATAAACTGCAAACTGCCACTAAAACAGTTGTTAAAATTGGTGGGAAAACAGCTTATAAAAAAGTTGCCGACACGCTATCACCGACCCGTAGCGAGAATAATGAAGAATTTCCCGAAGAAGAATCGCCACACAAAGAAATGAAAATTGCTATTGCAGGTAAACAAAATATCAAAACGCCTAAGGATGACTGCAAACTTTCTTTAGATTTAAGTTACCTTTGGCGAGATACGCTAATTGTTAAAATCCAAAAAGCAGTTTTTAATAAATCGATGGTGTTAACAGGTATCTCTGCATCGATATCTCTCGCTTTAGGATTCACTGGCGTCGGTACTATTTTAGCCCTTGGTTTATTGACGGGCGGAACTGCCTTAGGCACCATGTCAATGACGGCTTATGATGAATATCAACAGTGCGTTAGTGAGGCCAAAATTCGCTTCCAATCCCTCGATCGCCTCAAAAAAATTGATATTGCCATTCGATCATTAGAATCAGTCCCAGAACGACATGCTTTAAATAAATATTTTGCTTTCACGATGGATTTTATTCGACGATTTGTCATAGAAACGCGATATGGAAAAGATAATCTTAATGTTGAAACTAGCCTAGTACAAATGTTGGATTATTTAGCGACCATTTTAAATATCCCTTCAACCGACTTGCGACAATCTACCCCTCAGTGTGAAATCAATATTGAAGTGAAACGCCAAGATCTCGAACCATTGCTTCATTTTTTAAAAACAGAAGCGGAAGGAAAAGAAGGCTTGAGGGTAGCCATAAAATCTTTGAAAGTTGTATCGGGCACTGAAGAAAAATCTATTGGAAAAACTTTAGAAATTGCACGTCGGTATATCGTTCAGCTCGAAGGTATTCTTAAAACATTACATATCAATTGTCATATTGGCAAAACGCCTTTACAAAAAAGTTTCGATATCTTACGTGAATGCCAACCCAAACTTGCGCCAAATAATCGATTTTTTAAATCTACCGATACCGCTGATTTTTTACAAATCCAGCATTCACTTACGTTATTGCTGGGGGATGTGAATATTAATGTTAATTCGGATGAAATTGAAACGCGTCCATCAATGGTTAGATGTTAAGTCATACAACATTTTTTATATTTCTTACCACTACCGCATGAACAAGGATCATTGCGACCCGGGCGAGCTTCTGCGACATAAGGGGTGTGACTGATATTTTCACCATCGACGTAATACCATTGTCCAGATTCTTCATCTAAAAAAAACTGGCTTTTTTCATGCATATTTTTTTCTTTGCCATGTTCATCGTCATACGTTGCAATAAAATCAACAAACCCACGATTTTTATTCATGTCGGATTTTAGAATTTCTAATTTTTTCCATGTAATACTTTGTGCCCACTGCAAAGCAGACACCGGATCAAAACCCTGTGCAGCAGGACCTTGCATGGTCGCCATAATATATTGCATGTCGCCTTTGGTATAGGCAGTATAACGCGAACGCATGAGCAGCTCTGGCGTTGACGGTTTTTGCTCGCCACTGATAAAAATGCCGCAGCATTGTTCATAATCTTTTTTGGAACCGCAAGGACACTGACTCATCATTACATCTCTCGCTATAGTATCTTTTCATTATAAAACGAGGGGTGACAAAACGCCAATACACTTAAATTTAATGGTTATTATTCAAGTAGCTATGCAATAGAGAGCCGGCACATATCAATTAAGCCACTGGGCAATAAACCTAAACCAAGCGCCGCCACGCCATTCAGGGTAATAGCGGTCAGAATGCCCGGCTGAATCGCGATATGCGTACCAATGAAGGAATCTTTCGGTTCCTCAAAGTACATGTACATGACGATTCGTAAATAATAATAAGCACCGATGATGGCGAAAACTAATGATAATGCGGCGAGCCATACATAATGTGCCTGGACTAAGGCTTGCAATAAACCCAGTTTTGCGAAAAATCCCACCGTTGGCGGCACACCCGCCATGGAAAACATAAGCAATAACATCATAAAAGCGAGCCACGGATTGCGAGCATTCAAACCGCGATAATCTTCTATTTTATCAAGCTCAATGCCATCATGGCTTAACATGGCAATGATGGCAAAAGCACCCGCTGCAACAATCACATAGGTGGCAATATAAAACATCGCGGCCGAATAACCCGTCGCAGATTCAGGCCCTGCTAAAACACCTAATAACGTATACCCAATATGCGCAATCGAAGAATAGGCAAGCATGCGCTTGATGTTGGTTTGCGCAATTGCAAGCACGTTGCCACCAAACATCGATAATACAGCCACCACGATTAAAATATTTTGCCAAGGAATAGTGAATGCACCTGGCATTGCTTCCACGAGAATACGCATCGTGATACAAAAAGCCGCGATTTTTGGGGCACTCGCAATAAAAAGTGTGACACTCGTCGGCGCGCCGTCATACACATCAGGCACCCACATATGAAATGGCACTGCACCAAATTTAAAAAGCAATCCTGATAAAATAAAAATGAGACCCGTCACCACTACAATATTTTGATTGGCTGGAATTTGACGAATTAAATCCGCGATGGCACCAATTTCAATGGAGCCTGTGACACCATACACAATAGAAATGCCATATAACAATAAACCAGAGGCCAATGCGCCCATCACAAAATATTTCATCGCCGCTTCGGTTGCACTGCTAGAATCTTTATATAATGCGACCATGGCATATAAAGCGAGCGATAATAATTCGAGGCCCAAATAAATCGTAAGAAAACTATAAGCGGACGCCATAATTTGCATACCGATGACTGCAAATAATCCCAAAATATAATATTCACTACGAGAAATATTTCGTTGTTCGATGTAAGGACGTGCATAAATAAATGCAAATATACTCGTGATTAAAATAAAAAGTTTGGTGAGAATCGCGAGCTTATCTAAAATGTAGTGGCCATTAAAAGTAATGATTTTTGGTAAATCGACGTATTGATCCAATACAATGATAAAAGTCGTGACTAATGTAATTTGCACTAAAAAATAGGTGAAATAACGAAAGCGTGGCTTTAAAAAAACATCCACTAATAAAATAACACTCAGCATACTGAGTGCAAAAATTTCTGGTATGGCAACATAAAATATTGGCATGGTTTTAGTTAACCTTTTTTAAACTTCAAGAACCTGTCATCCCGCGTACCGTACCCTCGTCGTCCCGCGGCTTGTCCGCGGGATCCAGAACGGCATCGCAGGCTTTCTGGATCCCGCGGACAAGCCGCGGGACGACGAGTTATGTATAGGTCCGCCGGCATTATTTTACCCCCGGCAAACTCACAATCAACAAATTCGCAATGGTGGCATGCAATACATTCAATACAGCGCTTGGATACAATCCCACAAAAAATACGCCGATCGCGAGCAGTGTATAATTCACTTTTTCAAGCCATGTCAGATCTTTCATCGTGCCAACATGTTCATTGGCAATAGGCCCAAAAAAGACGCGTTTATACATCCATAATGTGTAAGCTGCGGCTAGTACCATCGTGAGTGCCGCAATCAGCGCGACCCAAAATTGCGCTTGGAAAGCAGCCATGATTACCATAAATTCGCCGACAAAACCGGCGGTGCCAGGCAACCCGACATTAGACATTGCAAAAATCATAAAAAATGCCGCAAAAATTGGCATGGGGGACGCCAATCCGCCGTAATCTCGGATTAAACGACTATGGTTATACATACGATCCGCCATAATCCCAACACCAAGGAACATCGCACCAGACCCAAAGGCATGTGAAATCATCTGAATCACTGCACCTTCCAAACTCATATACGCATCAAAATAATTCGTGCGGTCTTTCACAATTTCATACACCATAAAACAACCGAGCGTCGCAAATCCCATGTGTGCGATGGAAGAATAGGCGATCAGTTTTTTCATGTCTGTTTGCACAATCGCAACTAATCCGATGTATACAATCGCAATCAATGACAAAATTATCATGACCCATGCTAAATCCGCGCAAGCATCGGGAACAATGGGCAAACTAAAACGTAAAAATCCGTAAATCCCTAACTTCAACATCAACGCAGCAAGAACGACGGAACCACCGGAAGGCGCTTCAGTATGCGCATCTGGCAACCATGTATGTACAGGCCACATAGGAACTTTGACCGCAAATGCCAAGAGAAAAGCGAAGAAAATATATTTTTGAATGTCGATCGGGAGATGCAAACCATAATATTCAGAAATATGAAAAACACCGGTATAGTTGTAAAGATACAACAGCGCAATCAACATTAAGATTGAGCCCAAAAAAGTATACAAGAAAAATTTTATCGAAGCATAATTACGATTCGCACTTCCCCACATCCCAATACTTAAATACATCGGGATTAACATCCCTTCCCAAAACACATAAAATAAAATCGCATCGGTTGCGGCAAATACGCCAATCATCATGCCTTGCATCACCAAAAATGCAGCCATATATTGCGAAACGCGTACTTTGATTGCTTGACACCCTGCGAGTATGACTAAAAGTCCCGTAAAATTCGTCAAAATAATCATCGCGATCGATATACCATCGACACCAACTGCATAATAAATTTGGTACGCAGAAATCCAAAGATGCATTTCTTGAAATTGCATATGTGGGCTTGTGACATCAAAACCCAAATAAAGTGGAATGCAAAGTAATAAATTCGTCAATGCGACAATCGAGGCAATGATGCGAGCGACATTCGCATTTTTATCACCGCCGGTGAAAAGCACGACAACCGCACCAAAAACTGGGAGCCAAATTAGAATACTTAAAATAGAATTTTGTAACATACTACTTCATTCCCAGCATAAACCAACCTAGAAAAACTGCGAGTCCAATTATCATTACTAATGCGTAATGATATACATAACCCGTCTGCATTTGTCTTGCGAACAGAGAAAACCAGCGAATCAATCTACCGGAACCATTCACAAAAATACCATCAATCATTTTAAGATCTACAAAAACATAGAAAAAATTACCTAATTTTCGAGTGCCATGCACAAAAACGCGTTGGTTAAAATCATCAAAACCATATTTTTTCACCATGATCCAATAGAGAAATGCAAAACGTTTTTTTAAACTTTCTGCATATTCTGGTTTTTTCAAATTAAAAAACCACGCTGTCGCAATGCCAGCGATTGCCAACCAAAAAGTAAGCGTCAACGGCGCATGAAAAGCCATATCGACCGCACCATGAAACTCTTTGCTAAGTTCTTGCAATACATTATATTGCGGCAAAATGAAAATAGCGTTTCCTAAAAGATCGGGAGTCGAAAATAACATTGGTCCAATCAATAATCCACCCGCAATAATACTTGGAATGGCAAGCAGAATGAGCGGGACCAAAATAACCCACGGAGATTCATGTACAGGATGTGTAGTATCGCCGCGGAATTTGCCATGAAAAGTCAAAAATATGACGCGGAAAATATATAACGGTGTAATAAAAGCCCCTGCTTCAACACAAAACTTTGCAAACGCAATTCCCGGAATAGTTGATAAAGCGGTGGCTTCAATAATCGCATCTTTTGAATAAAAACCCGCAAAAGGTGGAATGGCCGACAGCGCAAGTGCACCAATGACAAAAGTAATATAGGTAACCGGCATCTTCGTGGCAAGCCCGCCCATTCTTCGCATATCTTGCTCGTGATGAAGTCCCACGATCACAGAACCTGCCGCCAAGAAAAGTAATGCTTTGAAAAATGCATGTGTCACTAAATGAAAAATGGCCGCATCAAAAGCCGAAATCCCCAATGCAACAGTCATGTAACCCAATTGCGATAACGTGGAATAAGCAATCACGCGTTTAATATCAAAATGTGAAATAGCTAAAATTCCCATAAAAAACGCCGTGATCGCACCAATCGTCACGATAAAACTTAAGGTAATGGGGGAATATTCAAACAACGGAGACATGCGCGCCACCATGTAAATCCCTGCGGTCACCATGGTTGCCGCATGAATCAACGCAGAAATAGGCGTTGGACCTTCCATCGATTCAGGTAACCACACATGGAGTGGCACTTGCGCTGATTTTCCCATAGCGCCAAAAAATAATAAAATACAAATTACCGTAATCGCCGGAGATTCCATACCGGGAAATACATGGATAGATTGACCAAAAATATCTGGTACATGCTGAAAAACTTCTAAGTAATTTAGCGAATTAAAATAAGTTAACACGCCCGCAATCGCCAATATAAATCCGACGTCACTGACACGATTCACTAAAAATGCTTTCAAGCTTCCAAAAATCGCTGATTCGCGTTTAAACCAAAAACCGATGAGAAGGTAAGATACTAAACCCACGCCCTCCCAACCAAAAAATAGTAATAAAAAGTTATTGGCTAACACCAACACTAACATGGCAAAAGTAAACAGCGATACATAACTAAAAAAACGTTCATATCCTGGATCTTTTTCCATATAACCGACCGTGTATACGTGCACCATGAGTGACACAAAAGTCACGATAAAAATCATGGTGGCACTCAATCGATCGAGTAAAACGGCGATATCAAATTTAAATAAACCACTGGTAATCCAGGCATAATAAGTCACTTCTACCGTGGGATGATTTAAGAAAACCATCAAATAAAATAAATAAGTCGAAATCAAAAAAGAGACTGCAACTAATGCAATCGTCACCCACGATGTTGCGAATGAACCAATTTTTTTACCAATGAGACCTGCAATCAAGGATCCGAAGAGCGGCAGTAAAATCACAAGTGCAGTCATCATGAAAAGCTGATTTTCCACGTTTTATCCTTTTAATGTATCTAATTTTTCAATTTCAATCGTATTCTTTCGTCTGAATAATACCATTAAAATCGCAAGACCAATCGCAGCTTCTGCCGCTGCGACCGTTAAAATAAAAAATACAAAAATTTGCCCCGTTGCGTTATTCAAAAAATAACTAAACGCAATAAAGTTAGTATTCACCGCCAACAACATCAACTCAACCGACATGAGTAATACGATAATATTTTTGCGATTGATAATAATACCCGCAATACCAATGCCAAATAATATGGCGGCTAAAATTAAAAAATGTGATAAAGAAAGCATATCTATTCCTTCGCTCCGTTCGGTCGTATTTTCTTTTCAGAAGGGATGGATAACACACGTATTCTGTCTTTGGGATTAATGGCCACTTGTTGGCTTGGATGTTGCACTTTTCGATCTTTGGGTTTGCGATGCGAAAGACTAATCGCTGCAATGATCGCGGCTAATAACATCACGCCTGAAATGATAAATGGGTAAGCATAGTCGGTATAAAGCAACATACCTAAGGTACCCGTGTTGCTGTAGTTCTCAGGTTTTAAGGTTGGAATGGGGATCATGTCGGGGCCAAAATGTTTCGGATCGAGCGCGATGATCGATAATCCCATGACTAAAAAAACGACCAGTAAAGCGAATGGGAGATATTTAACGAAACCTTCACGGAGACCAATCGAGTCTACTCGTAACATCATGACCACGAATAAAAATAAAGTCATGACCGCACCAACATAAACTAATACGAGGATTAAAGCCAAAAACTCAGCTTGTAATAACATCCAGATTCCGCCCATCGCAAAAAAAGTCAGGACGAGCGCCAGCACCCCCCGAACGGGGTTGCTGGATGCGACAACCATAATGCCGGATAAAACCGCGACGGTTGCGAATGCGTAAAATATTAGTTCAATGTATGTCATTTTTAATACCTATAAACTCCACTAGACCCCCCATCCACTCTGCACTTTTCTGTCATGCCAGCATGCTTTTAGCTGGCATCCAGTCGGCATTTAGCGAAGCCGCTTGGATGCCAGCTAAAAGCATGCTGGCATGACAGTACTATTAAGTACATGCTGAAGTACAAAATTATCTATACTTCGCATCCTCCGCCCGATCATGCGCAATAACCTTTTCGTACTTATCACCCAATGCGAGTAATTTTTCTTTCGTCAAAATATTTTCCCCGCGATTTTCTATATGATAATCACCAAAGCGCGTTAAAACGATCGCATCGACGGGGCATGATTCTTCACAAAAACCACAATACACACATTTAAACAAATCAATTTCATATAAAGTCGTGCGGCGAGAACCATCTTCGCGCGGTTCTGACTCAATGGTAATCGCAAGGGCGGGACAAACCGCTTCGCATAGTTTGCATGCGATGCATCGTTCTTCTCCATTCGGATAACGACGTTGGGCATGAATACCTCGAAAACGCGGAGAAGTCGGTGTTTTTTCTTCCGGATACTGTATGGTGACTTTTCCGACAAAAATATATCGCCCCGTGAGTTTTAAACCCATTAGTAAATCCCACAAGGAAAAGCTTTTAATATAATACAGTAATCGTTTTATCATACAAACCACGGACCTATGTTAAATTTAACCGCAAATGCAATCACAATGATCCACACAATGGTGACCGGCAGTAATATTTTCCAGCCGAGACGCATGATTTGATCGTAGCGATAACGTGGAAATGTACCTCTCACCCAAATATATAAAAATAAGAAGAAACTTAATTTAAAAAGTAACCAAAAAATACCAGGGACAAATTCGAAAAATGTTTCGAGATAAGGAATGCCTTGGAAAGGTGACAACCAGCCACCTAAAAATAATACCGATACTAAAACAGAAATCAGTACCATGTTGGCGTATTCTGCCAAGAAAAACAATGCAAATACGGTGCCTGAATATTCAACGTGGAAACCGGCTACGAGTTCAGATTCCCCTTCCGCGACATCGAAAGGCAAACGATTCGTTTCAGCAACCCCCGAAATCCAGTACACCAAAAAAAGTGGTAGCAATGGCAACCAATACCAATGCAAGATCCCGCCGTTTTGTGCATGCACTATAGCTTGTAAATTTAGAGAACCCGCCGCCATCATCACGCCGACTAAAGCAAATCCCATACAAATTTCGTAGGAAATCGATTGTGCTGCGGCTCGCAATGCACCAAACATTGCATATTTGGAATTCGACGCCCATCCTGCAATTAAAATCCCGTACACCCCTAATGATGACAACGCTAAAATGTATAAAACACCTGCATTAATATCCGCAAGCACAGCGGTACGATCAAATGGGATCACCGCCCATGCGGCAAGAGACGTTCCTAAACTAATAATTGGTGCAATGACAAATAGATAACGATTCGAAGCGGTCGGAATAATAATTTCTTTACATAGTAATTTTATAATGTCTGCAATCGGTTGTAATAAACCACGCGGACCCACGCGATTGGGGCCAATACGAGATTGGATATAGCCTAAAATTTTGCGTTCTAAAAAAGTAATGTACGCCACCATCAGCAACAATACTAAGATGATTGCGACAATTTTTAAAACTATTTCACCTACAACAAATAGTGCTTCCATCTATACTCTTTTCTGCCTCTGTTTAATTCGTCGTCCCGCGGCTTGTCCGCGACCCGCAAAGTCGCTCTGGATCCCGCGGACAAGCCGCGGGACGACGGGTTTTGTTTTGTCATGCCGGAATCACTTCCACTGCGCCAAATAACTCACTCAACCCGCTCGTCTCCGGAATTCCGCCCGGAATATAAACTGCATCAACGGGAACGCGTGCGTCAAACATCACCGTTAATCCGATTTTACTTTCGCCTTGTTTGACAATGACCATGTCCGCTTCGTGAATGTGAAGTCGTTTTGCAGTGTCGGAGTTTAAACGTGCCGCTGACACATCACCGTCAATAATTTGTTGCGTCGCCTGCAATGGCGCTGACCGTCGGACTAAGCTATCCATTGAGTACATTGGGATGTCGCCGATGCGGGAGAGTTGGGTACCACTCTGATTTGTCGAAGACCCACTGGGTCCTGCAACCCAGTCGCGGGACGACGGCACTGACAACAACACCTCATCCACCGACTCAAACCCATACCCATCCAACTCCAAGAAATTCCCCAATACGCGTAACACTTTCCAACCGGGGCGAGATTCGCCGTAAGGTTTTGCGACGCCTGCAAAGGTTTGCTTTTCTCCCGTCACATTGACAAAAGTACCGCCACTTTCTGTGAAAGGTGTAATCGGTAGAATGACATTGGCATATTGTTCTAAAACAGGATTTTTGAAAATCGATAAGGAAAGCACAAACTTTGCGGCATTTAACGCTTCAATCGCGGCTGCGGGATTGCCGCAGTCAAGATCCGGCTCGACGTTGAATAACACGAAAGCCTCTTGTTTTTCTTGTAACATCGCGCGTGCATGCAACCCTTTTTCACCAGGGACTGCGCCTGCCAAGATTGCACCATTCGCATTGGCACCTTCAGTAAGATAAGTCACTTTTCCGGGTAATTTCGCAACCATTGCTTTAATGTCTGATGCTTGAGGATGATTTAATGCACCTGCACCTAATAAAATATGCGTATTGGGTTCGGATTCAATACCTTTCAATGCATCGAGCAAAAGATGTGGCGCCACCACTTTTTTCTCGGCTACGGGAAAATGAAAATGATAGTCCATCATATTGATGACAGTGACCTTCGCGCCTTTTTTCGTGGCTTTTCGAATACGTAAACCAATATTGGGTTGTTCTTTTGTAATATTTGAACCAATTAAAATAATGTGCGGGGCGTTTTCTAAGTCGTTGAAGAAGTCTGGATCCCGCGAACAAGTCGCGGGACGACGAGAAACGCACATTACATTCTCACCACCAAAATCCGCCTGTCTCAAACGATAGTCGATATTTTCACTGCCCAATTCGCGAATTAATTTTTGTAATAAATAACATTCTTCTAACGTTGCATTGGGGGAAATGAGTGCACCAATATCCGCGCCCGCATTTTTTAATCCGAAAGCCGCCATGCTTAACGCTTTTTCCCAACTCGTCACATGCCACTTATCACCTTCCCGATACATCGGTTGCGTGATGCGATCTGCGTGATATAAACCTTCATAGCTAAAACGATCGCGATCGGAAATCCAGGTTTCGTTAATGGATTGATTTTCACGTGGCACGACACGCATCACCGTGCCACGACGTGTATGTACATAAATATTTGCGCCGACACAATCATGCGCTGCAATCGAAGGAAATTGTTCGAGTTCCCACGCGCGTGCGCGAAAACGAAAGGGCTTCGAAGTCAACGCACCAACAGGACAAATATCAATGATATTGCCTGACACTTCGGAATGCAGCGCATGCGACACATACGTGCTAATTTCCATGTGTTCGCCGCGATTCACTGCGCCTAATTCTCGTAAACCTGCAATTTCATCACCGAAACGCACGCACCGCGTACACTGAATGCAACGCGTCATATCGGTTGCAACTAAGGGACCGATGTTTTGATCTTTGACGGAACGTTTTGGCTGATTGTAATAAGAATCGGGTGAACCATAACCCATACTTAAATCTTGTAGCTCACATTCGCCACCTTGATCGCAGATGGGGCAATCTAAAGGATGATTAATGAGTAAAAATTCCATCACGGCTTTTTGCGCGGCTAACGCTTTGGATGAGCGTGTAAAAACTTTCATGCCTGGTGCAACGGGCGTTGCGCACGCGGGAAGGGCTTTCGGTGATTTTTCGACTTCGACCAAACACATTCGACAATTTGCCGCCACCGTCAAATGTTTATGATAACAAAAACGTGGGATATAGATTCCCGCTTCATCCGCAACTTGGATGACCATGGTGTTCGGCTTCGCCTTAAACGGCTTTCCGTCAATTTCGATTTCTATATCGGACATTTTTTATGCTCTACATGATAAACAAACTCATCATAAAAATATTTCAGCATGCCAGCCACCGGCCATGCAGCCGCTTCACCAAACGCACAAATCGTACGTCCTTCGATATTTTTTGCAGCGCGTCTTAAGGTTTCGATATCTTCCATCGTTCCCCTACCGTGTTCAATGTCATGCACTAAACGAAATAACCAACCTGTACCTTCACGACATGGCGTGCATTGGCCACAAGATTCTTCCATATAAAATTTTGAAATACGCTCTAACATGCGTACCATGCAAACCGTTTCATCCATCACAATCACAGCGCCTGATCCTAAACCAGACCCTGCTTTTTGAATCGCATCAAAATCCATGTCGAGGGACATCATGATTTCAGCGGATAACACTGGCATCGACGTTCCACCAGGGATCACCGCTTTTAAACGATGGCCATTGCGAACACCACCTGCCATCGCTAATAAATCCTTGAAAGGCGTACCGAGCGGTACTTCATAATTGCCGGGCTTATTCACATGTCCGGTCACGCTAAAAATTTTGCAGCCGCCGTTATTTGGTTTGCCTAATTGTAAAAACCATTCCGCACCTTTTTCTAAAATAACAGGCACTGACGCAAATGTTTCGACATTATTAATGGTAGTGGGCTTACCGTACAAACCTTTCGCTGCAGGAAATGGCGGTTTGAATCGAGGCAGCCCTTTTTTACCTTCGAGTGATTCCATCATTGCGGTTTCTTCCCCGCAAATATAAGCGCCTGCACCCAGATGTATGTGAATATCAAAATCGATACCGCTGCCGAAAATATTTTTGCCTAAAAAACCGGCTTCTCTCGCTTCTTTTAATGCCGCTGCAAAACGTTCATAAGGCTCAAAAAATTCGCCGCGAATGTAGTTATATCCGACCGTCGCACCCATCGTATAACCACCGATCGCCATTCCTTCAATCAATTGGTGCGGGTTCATTAATAAAATTTCACGGTCTTTGCAGGTACCAGGTTCGCCTTCATCGGCATTACATAATACGTATTTTTGACCGGGTAGATCATGGCGAATAAAACTCCATTTTAAACCGGTAGGAAACCCAGCGCCGCCCCGTCCACGCAGGGTCGACAGTTTTAAAGCATCAATTAATTGGGCAGGATTTATTTTTTCTTTGAGAATTTTTTCCCATTGCACATATCCCCCGGCGCTTCGATAGGTATCAAGCGTCCAAGGTTTGTCTAAATGCAATGTGCGGAAACAAATTTCATTTGCCATTCGTTACTCCAACTCATCTATCATGGCATCAATTTTTTCGGGGGTAAGATTTTCATAATATTTTTTGCCAACCATCGCGACAGGCGCTTTTACACAAGCCGCTAAACATTCCACTTCACGTAATGTAAATTTGCCGTCTTTCGTGGTTTGATTGACTGAAATACCTAATCGATTTTCAGTATGCGCTAAGATTTTTTCGGCATCGCACAACATACAAGAAATGTTGGTGCAAATATTAATGATATGCCGACCCACCGGTTTTACATTATACATCGTATAAAATGATGCAACTTCATAAACCGCAATTTTAGGTAAATTTAAATAATCCGCAACCGCATCCATGATTTCAATCGTCAAAGAATCTTGATTCGCTTCTTGCGCAAACATAAGGGCTTGCATCACCGCGGAACGTTTTTGGTCCGGCGGGTATCTTGTCATCCAATGATCGATTTTTTCACGAACTTCCGCTGACAATATGTGTTTTTGTTCGAGCATTAGCGGTCAATCTCCCCAAACACAATGTCTAAACTGGATAAAATCGCAACGACATCTGAAATCATATAACCTTTGATTAAAGTTTCTAACGCTGCTAAATGCGGAAAACCGGCCGCACGAATTTTTAAACGATAAGGTTTGTTCGCGCCATCCGAAATAATGTACGCACCAAATTCACCTTTAGGATGTTCAATCGCGGCATAAGCTTCGCCGACCGGCAAACAATAACCTTCTGTCATTAATTTAAATTGATGGATTAAAGCTTCCATATCTTCTTTCATGTGCACACGTGTGGGCGGTGCGACTTTACGATGATCCGATATCACAGAACCTGGATTTTTTCGGAGCCACTCAACACACTGACGAATAATCTTGTTCGATTGACGCATTTCTTCGACACGCACAAGATATCGATCATAACAATCGCCATTTACACCAACAGGGATGTCGAAAGCGAGCTTGTCGTACACTTCATAAGGTTGTTTGCGACGCAAATCCCAAGGCACGCCCGATCCGCGTAACATGGGTCCGGTCAATCCCATCGCAATGGCATGTTCTGGATCGATAATACCGATATTCACCGTACGTTGTTTCCAGATGCGATTGTTGGTCAGTAATTCTTCGTATTCGTCGACCCTTTTCGGAAAACGTTCCGTATAATCCCAAATAAAATCGAGCAATGAACCTTCGCGATTCGCGTTCATTTTTGCGACTTCTTTTTCATTATGCCAGCGAGAAGTTTTATACTTCGGCATTGTAGCCGGTAAATCGCGATAAACGCCGCCCGGGCGATAATAAGTCGCATGCATACGCGTGCCGGAAACGGCTTCGTAGCAATCCAGCAAGTCTTCTCTTTCACGAAAGGTGTATAAAAGCATGGTCAACGCACCGATATCTAGTGCATGCGCGCCCAACCACAATAAATGATTTAAAAGGCGTGTAATTTCGTCAAACATCACGCGGATATATTGCGCTCGAATCGGTGGTTCGATCCCTAATAATTTTTCGATAGCTAATACATAGCCGTGTTCGTTACACATCATCGACACATAATCGAGACGATCCATATAACCGATGGAATGATTATACGGTTTGCTTTCTGCTAATTTTTCGGTTGCGCGATGTAATAGCCCAATATGTGGATCAGCACGAACAATGGTTTCGCCATCCACTTCTAAAATTAAGCGCAATACACCATGGGCCGCGGGATGTTGCGGGCCGAAGTTAAAAGTGTAATTGCGAAATTCTGGCATTTCACTCATATTATTTTCCTACCTCATAACGAGGATCGGTGCGTATGACTTTAGGCTCGAGGACGCGCGGTTCAATACTGACGGGTTCATATACCACGCGTTTTGCTGTCGCATCATAACGTGCTTCGACTTTGCCGATCAGTGGAAAATCTTTGCGGAAAGGATGACCGACAAAACCGTAGTCTGTCAAAATACGTCGTAAATCGGGATGGTCCGTGTACATGATGCCAAATAAATCGAAAGCTTCACGTTCAAACCAGTTAGCCGCGGGCCAAATGGTGGTGACGGTGGTCACTTCTGGATTTTCAGTATCTAAAAATACTCTAAGACGAATACGATGATTTTGTGTTAAAGAAAGTAAGTGATAAACACTTGCGAAACGATGTCTTTGATCAGGATCCGCATTCTTAAATTGATTCACCCCACGCTCAAAACCCGTACTGGTTGCAGACTCGGTTTCCCATTCGCCAATGCCATATTGCAAGTAATCAACGCCGCAAACATCAATCAGCATTTTAAAATCTAACTCTGGTGTATCGCGTAAGCACAAACAAATTTCTGTTAAATGTTCTCTCGGAACGATGAGCGTTAGTTCGCCGTTGGCTATGATTGCTTTTGAATAAAGTGATTGAAAGCGCTCTTCAATCTTGGCATGTAAAACTTCGATGTCTGCCATAATTTATCGCTCGATAATTTTTTGCCGATTAATTTTATTTTGCAATTGTATCACACCGTACAATAATGCTTCTGCCGTCGGTGGACATCCAGGTACGTAAATATCCACTGGCACAATGCGGTCGCAACCTCGGACGACAGCATAAGAATAGTGATAATATCCGCCGCCATTCGCACAAGACCCCATGGAAATTACCCAGCGAGGTTCTGCCATTTGGTCATATACTTTGCGTAACGCAGGCGCCATTTTATTGCATAAAGTGCCTGCGACAATCATCAAATCGGATTGTCTCGGACTTGGGCGAAATAACCCTGCGCCAAAACGATCTAAATCATATCGCGCAGCTGCGGCTTGCATCATTTCAACCGCACAACAAGCGAGACCAAATGTCATTGGCCAAAGAGAGTTACTTTGTGCCCAAGAAATAATGCTATCAAGCTTCGTCAATAAAAAACCTTGGGTTTTTAATTGTTGGTTTATTCCCATTCTAAGGCTCCTTTTTTCCATTCATAAATAAAACCTATGACAAGTAACCCTAAAAAAATGCCCATACTGATCATGCCAAACCAACCAATCTTGCGGAAAACGACTGCCCATGGAACAAGAAAAGCCGTTTCTAAATCAAAAATAATGAAAAGGATCGCAACGAGGTAATAACGAACATCAAATGGCAAACGTGCGTCATCGAATGCGGCAAATCCGCATTCGTAAGGAGAATTTTTTTCGGCGTAGGGACGTTTTGGGCTCAAAATATGCCCGATAATCTGCGCAATAACACCCAACGCGCCACCGATGGCGATGAAGATTAAAATGGGAAGATAGTTATCTAGCATTTGTTTTCTCCGAGGTAGCCCTTGTCAGTATACTCCGTCGTCCCGCGGCTTGTCCGCGGGACCCAGGAACACATTATTAGTGCTACTGGATCCCGCGGACAAGCCGCGGGACGACGGCTAGATAACAGACTAATTTTATGGTGCCGAAGGACGGACTCGAACCGTCACGGCTTTCGCCACCACCCCCTCAAGATGGCGTGTCTACCAGTTTCACCACTTCGGCATTTCAGTTAATTCGCGTTTCCTGGTAATTGATCAGGAATATTTGTACTTGTTGCAGGCGGAGCCGGTGTTTTGACTGGCTCGGCCGGTAAATTCATTGGTAAATCTACCTCATTGGCACGATGTACTGACTTCGATGCCAAATTATTTAATACAATACTGGTTGCAAAAAACACAACTGCAAAACCAATAGTAATTTTAAGCAAAAATGAGCCTGAGCCTCGGCTGCCAAACACAGTTTGAGATGCACCTGCACCAAAAGCCGCCCCAGTGGTGGCGCCCTTTCCTTGTTGTACTAATACTAATGCAATAATACACACTGCTGCTAGCACATGTATGATTAATACCAGTAAAGCTAATTGATCCATGTTTCAATACCTACCTGCTGCTCGACAAATTTCTAAAAAACCGGGTGCCTGTAACGAAGCACCTCCTACTAGCCCACCATCAACATTGGGCATCGCGAACAAGTCTTTCGCATTATCCGCTTTCACGCTACCGCCGTAAAGTATACGCATGCTTTCGCCAACTTCAAGGTTTTCTTTTGATAAATATGCACGAATAAAGGCGTGAACCTCTTCCGCTATCGCCGGAGTCGCGGTTAAGCCAGTTCCGATCGCCCAAATGGGTTCGTAGGCGATAATACTTTTGCGCAACATATCAACACCCGTGGTCTTAATGACTGCGCTCAATTGTTCAGAAATAACTCTTTCTGTTTCGCTACGCTCGCGTTGATCCAATGTCTCGCCTACGCATAATATTGGAATTAAACCAAATTCAATGGCGGACTGAAATTTTTGCGTTACCACACCCAAATCTTCATGGAAAATGGTCCTGCGTTCTGAGTGACCCACTAACACATATTGGCATCCATAATCTTTGCACATGGGGCCCGATACTTCACCCGTAAATGCGCCTGACGCGCCAATGTACAAATTCTGTGCGCCGTGCGCAATGCCAGAATTTTTTAAAATGTCTTCGGCGAGTTGTAAGTGTACAAAACTTGGCAAAACAATGACGTCTACGTTTTTAAAATCGCCCGCGTTATTTTTCATCGACGTTAATAACTCACGCGCATCATGGCGGGACGCGTTCATTTTCCAATTACCGGCGACGATTTTTTTTCGCATAGTCTCACTCAAGCGTTTTTTAGTCGCGTGATTGTATATGATGTGGAGGATAAGTGACAAGAATATTTAAAATATTATTTCTTTTTCACACTTCTTTTTTCTTCAAATTCTTTAGCTTTTTCTCGCAATTCATTATGCAGCTTTAAATCTCTAATATATAAAGTTACTTTTTGCCGAGTCGATTCTATTAACTCTCTGGTACTTGCAGAAATGTCTTGCTTAAAAAGTGTCGGGGAATTTTTAACTTCTTTTTCGAGCGCCAATAATTCACCTTCAACTTCATCTAGTTCAGCGGTTAGCAAGATAAGTTTTGCCTTTTCTAATTGTTCAATATCCGGAGCGTATATACTGGTTTTAGACTTTTCTTCCTTTTTGTTTTCTAATTCTTCAATTTTATCATCTAACTTTAACTTGAGTGAATTTAAGAATGAATCGTATTTTATCGTTCGTTTGAAGCTTTCTTCAAATATAGTCGTGGATTCTAGTTGCTCAGCGCCTATTGCTTTGGATATTTCATTAAAATGTTCTAAATCAATGTGACCTATCAATAATGCTGCGACTAAGATCGCATGTATAAGGGCTGCATTAGTCCCGATTCCTTGATAGAAATCCGGATTTTTATAAGCATCCCCAATAAGACAAAAACGATGTCCTTTCACTATTAACTACGGCTTCATAAAATTCTCGCTGAAAAATTTGATATTTTAAACTATCTTTTATTGCGCCATATTTTTCACTTCCTTTAACAGGCGTAATTTCATATTCATCATCAGGAAAAGTTTGCTTTGCAATTTCTATCATATGCTGGAATCCAGCTTCTTTATCTTCTTCAAATTTTTTTAAATCGCTATCCGAAATACAAGAAGCTACACAAAACTTTAACTGCTTATAATCTGATTTTTGCAAAGACGCATGATGATAGTACACATAATCAAATCCTTTTTTTCCTTTGTAATGATCTACAAATTTATCGGTTATAGCAAATTGTCCTCCATCTTTCCTTTTTACGGTAAGATAACCACTGAGGAAATCTTTAAATGTAGAATCAAATTTTTGTTCGAATTCGATAGTATGTCCATTTTCTTTTAATAGTTGTACCGTATGATTCTTGTTTCCATGCGCGTTGCCATCTGCCGAAATAAGATCGGTAAATTGAATATCAATCTTTCCCTCAGGTGAATCAACAGTAAGCAAACCATTATCGAGATCAATTTTTTCTAATTTCATTCCAAATTTACAATCAACATTTTTGTTGTCATCAATTCGTCTTTTTATAAAACGTTGAATGTCTTTAATGGCAACATGATCTGTCTTATCTTCAAGTTGATCTTGGAAATTTTCCTCAGCGCGCTTGTCGTCTTCACTTAGTCTAGGATTTTTTAATTCCATTTCCGCAAGAATTTGTCTAGGATCTCTTATTTCCATCTCCTTAAGTCCAGGATCCTCTAATTTCATTTTCTCAAGCATTTCAAGAATATCTCCATCACTTCCTTGCAGGTGAACTAATTGCGGACGAATGAACGCATATTTTTCTTCTCTTTTTTCAAGCAAAATGACTTTCTTATTTGAGTTGGCGAGCGTTAACGCGGCGGTTAAACCTGCAGGACCTGCACCGACAATGACTACGTCGGCTTCTAGTTTTTGTCTGGTTTCACTCATACAAATTATCCTCGTTATCCTATAATTATAGCATTTTTTAAGCCTATTAACTGCTTGAAAACACTGAGGAAAATTTAAGAGTAGGGGCGTTCGGAGATGTGTCATTCCCGTGCGGGAATGACATTAAGTTTTTTCGATATTACGAGAATTTCATGCGCAATGACTTTGCGGATTCTTGAAACTCATTCGCATGCGGTAATAATTTTGGGGTTTTCTGCGGTAATGTTTCCGTACTGACACGCTTTGGAATGTTATATTTCTTTCGCATTTCATCCCCAAATGTTTTATCTCTCATAAATAATGTCCTCGGCATCGGTTCTTTGATATCAGGCGCTATTTTTTCTTCCTGCAAGTTTGCCTTAACAAAACCATACCCCAATAACGCGACTATTAAAAATAATTTTGCAGTATGTGTACCATTGGCTGTATCAATGACTACAGCCCCCGCTACCAATAACATTAATTTTTTTAAGAAATCGTTTCGCTGAAACTCTTCTTTAAGATTATTGATATGGCTACTGATTGAGTCTACTTGACTCGGTAAAGAGACACGCTTTTTTTCTTCATGATTTGAATGTGAAAACATAGTACTTCCTTGGATTAAATATTTTCATGGGGGAAACGAAGGAATATATAGCGTAATTGGAAAATCAAAGCAAGGGGTGACGGGGTATTTGACAAGGTGATACACTGGTGTTACACTTAAATTAGACTCATTAAACTCATCAAAACTTCCTTAAACGGTTGGATACCGCTACCATAAATTTAACGAAGTTTTGTTTGGTGGCGTGGGTTTTAGGTGGAGTTCATTCTCCACCTAAAACTTAAATTTTGTACCGAAGGTACTCATTATTGACTGAGGTAACTTTTATGCCTACTAAAAATCCTAGAATTAATATTACGTTAGAAAAATCAACCGCAAGGCTATTAGCAAGCATCGCCGCGGAAGAACATAAATCCGTGGCAAGTCTCGCCAAAGAACTCGTCTTAGAAGCTTTGGAACGCCGTGAAGATATGAGCCTTTCTGCAATGGCAGACATTCGCGATGATAGCAAAGTAAAAAGAGTGAGACATGATGACGCATGGAAATAAATCATACCAAATAGAATATCTGGTTACCGTAGTCAAAGAAGACATTCCCTCTCTTCCCAAAAAAATAAAAAGTATTATTAAAAAAGCGATTGAAGAAAGATTGATGAAAGATCCGATTGGCTTTGGGAAACCCTTGCGGTATAGCTTAAAAGGACACCGACGTTTACGAGTCGGTGATTACCGGATTGTTTATCGAATTGAAAAAGAGAAAAATTGCGTGCTTATTATTGCGATTAAACATCGGAAAGAAGTTTATGAGGATTAAAGTTTATTTCTCAATTTAACCCTCTTTGAAAAGGCTTTGTTGCATAAATGAGGTCATCCTGAACGAAGTGAAGGATCGGTTTAATTCGATGGCTGCAACTAGTAAGAGTTTCGTTTATTTGCGGCAGTGATGAATTCATCGCCTTGAATAACCTTTGGATTCCATGTTCCGTACGATATCCGATTAAATATCGATAGAATAGGAGCAAAAGGAAGAAGGCAAATAGTATTGAAAAATATATCCCAACCTTTGTTGCGATGTTGCCGAAGTATGTAATTTTCTTTCTTTAGTTGAGTATGAAAATCGTTTAACTTAGCTCCATTTTCCTTTTTTGAATCGAGAGTTTCTTTTAGTCGATGCATTGCGTTTATTTTTTGATTAAGTATTGTAACCGACTTGTCTTTAGGATTTTTTGAGAGAAAAGTATTAAGAGTTTTTTGTAGAGGGACTACTTGTGCTTCAAAAATACGCTGTTGTTCTGTTAAACTTTGCTCCACAGAAGCAATCACATCCTTGGAGACGCCTCGGGTACCAAGGGTTTCATCAATTAATCGTTCTAATCGTTTTAAATCTTGCATAGAAGACCAAACATCGTTGGCTAACTCTATATCTGAGATTGTATTAGCAACAAAAATACCTGCTTCATCAATGACATGATAATAATATTCATTAGTTAATTTTTTTAACCGTAATAGTTCTTTATCGTCTTTATCTTCTTTAATGCCACGTATAAGCATAATAAAATCTCCCCATTACCCGTATTTATCATACAATCTGATCTAACATAAAATTTTCAGCCAATAATTGTATTCTATAATCACATGTGGGTAAAATAATTATTCATAAATATTTTTTGTGCGCTATGTTGAATCGCATTCGAGAATGCGCAGCTGAAGAGGATTACTGTAAGCTATTGTCGCAGTATATAGTGAAAAATTACTACGATTTTTTTGTATGAAAAAGTGCACCGGCTATCTCGGATTTTCAAACAAAGTCATTAACTATTAAATTGAATGATTTCGAGGGTCATCTGTTGGATTAATATATTTAATATCAACTGGACCTGTACCGTGAAATTGTAAAATGGTTGGCTCATTACTCACAAAATAAACTGGATAGTTGTCTGGAATATGGCAAAAACTTTTGGCAGGCAAGATACTCATTGATTTTTTTATAAATATATCACCTTCCCCAAATAAAATTTCACCTTCTATTACTGTTAAAAAACATATGGAATTCAGCATAAACGGTTTAATCTCAAAGTGCTTCGGAAGTTTAAATCTAAATACATAATTTTCAGATTTTGCGGGATTACCATAAAGAAGAATATCCTTTGCGCCGATTGTTAATATTTTAGGGCTTCCCCAGTCCACCATATCGCTGGGAGTTAATAATATTACTTTATTTTTATTCATAGTTTATTTCCTTTTGCAAATAAGGTCTGTAAGTTATAACATCATTTTTAAATTTTCTTAACGATTATACATTTTTTAAATCTAAGTTTTTTGCAACGGAGCTTTTTTTATGTAAAAGAACGATACATTTATTAAGTTGCAATTTTCCCAAAAAGGTTGTTACTCTTACGGGTTCCTAGGTCGATGATATGTTGATGCTTTAGTTTGATATATTTTTCAAAAATAGACATGTAAGGTGCCATACGCCGTGCTCCCTCGGTCCTACATGCAAAACGTACATCTTGACATTTTTTTAAACCGTAAAAACCAAAAAAATGGGTGATACCCAGTTCTGACAAGAGACTATTATCAACCGCGAGATCTAATCGATCCGGCAAGGACATCTTTTTCACATTATAAATTCCCTTCTTAAAAACTTCGAAATCAGGAAGTGAACTTCGCTTTTGTAACGAAGACCATATCAGTGCATCAACAAAGTCACATTTTTTTCCCCACATAAAATCTAAATCTTCATATTTCTCTTCGAATAACTTAATAAATGTAATAAAAATTCTTAAGTCCCATACCAGTCCTGATTCAACCACGTCATTAGGGTCAGGATTTATGGATGCTCTAAATTTTCTGGCAATTGGTAAATTTAACAATGTTTCTAACGCCATATCTTGTAATATTTCTTTATTTTCTATAGCGTCATTAATCAATACTTCTATCGCCTTTTCAATACGCTCCATTCTTTTTTGTGTGACAATCTCATGCCCTGGTTTAAATCGCTCTGCTAGCTGACTAGTAAAATCATCTCGATTGGGAAAATAAGCTTCTAATATATGAACTAACCCATAAGGTGTATCTCCTATTTCTAGTTCAATAGGATTAAATTCACCTGCTGAAGCAAGTACCTGTACAAGTTTTCCTTTCAATCGTTGGCCATGATGATCTTTTACTTCTACCGAAATAAATAAGATTTGTGGGTTTTGTCTAATTAAGCTAAGTGTATTTTCTACTTGAATGCGATTTAATAAATTATGAGTGGCTTTGGTCGCATTAATAAAATAGAAAACATTAATATCAAAAAAAAGAGTATTATAAGAAAGTAATGAATATACCGTTTTTTTAAACTTTTTGGGCTTTGCGCCACAATGAGGAAGAAAGGATATTATTTTTTTTCTTAGATCAAATGGAAGATAATTTAATAATGAATTTTGTTGCCCATTGTCCTTTTTTTCTAATTCATCACTACGTCCATTTGCCATTATTATATCCTAATCGGTATTCATATATTAAAAACGGAAATGATTGACAGCAGATTTGAAAATTCAAAATCAGAGAGTATATTAAGTTTTAATTTTTTTTGACTGTAAAGAACTATTTTCATGGTTTTTTTGATCTACTACATTAAATTTATTTTGTATAATTGAATATATAATAGTACGAATCTTTTTAAATGAAAAGTATAAATGACCTGATTTAAGAAGTGATATATATACACCTGCATTCAAACTGAATTTTTTTCCAAAAAGACAAATACTGTTTTATTGAAAGTTAAGCTTTATTCATATAAGATTCGTTCGTTTTATAATAAAATAAATGGAGTTTATATGAAATATTATTGTATTGGAGACTGTTTTCCGCTGGTTAAGTTAGCTTATTCGAAAAATTTTTTTGATAACTTACCGTTAATTGGCACACCCATTTTCGGAAAATTACCTATCACTCAAGAAAGAATGCAGACAGCATTCGAAACAACAAATGAATTTATTGTCTGCAAAAATTTAGATGATGTGAAGCAATTACGTTTTTTGGATATTTCAACCGGTAACATCACGCCTGATTTTCAAAAAGGAGCAATATCACAAGGTTATCCAATTGCAGATCATGCAATCTATGAGATAGAAATTAAAGATGAAAATACACTTGACTTCAGGCCAATTGGGGAAGCATCTAAAGATAAAGCATTTATTAAAATACTTTTAGACAACTTTCAAACATTGGAATCGAACGTTTCCCGTAAAAAATTAAGCTCTGATACAATGAATATTGAAATTTGTCTTATCAATAAATCTGTTCTTAAACCTACGTTAATTGCTTCCCATTACTTTTCACTTGTAGATGGATGTGAAGAAAAAACAAATAAAAATAGGAAACATTGATTCAACCTTAAAAATTACGGTTTTGGCTCCCTCTGTTGCAAAAATATTTTGAAACCCAATATATTGTGATTTTTTTCTTGTTAAAGATAACATATAAAGTATTTAAAAATATTTTTGCAACGGAGCCCATCAAAGAAATGAATAGTCAATAATGAGTACCTTCGGTACAAAATTTAACTTCGTTAAATTTATGGTAGCGGTATCCAACCGTTTAAGGAAGTTTTGATTAAAAATATATTATTTATTTTATGAGGCGTTGATGACTTTAAATATATGTATCAAATATTCAATAACTATCCTATTAAGCATTATCTTATGTTTTTTTAAAGCATCTGCAACTGAAAATAATTTATCTTTAAATAATAATATTCATAATATACTTATTGAGAGCCGAATAAAGTATAAATTACCAGCTATTTCAGTTAGCGCTAAATTACCCAATCGAGATAAAATTTATAATTATGTAGATGGTTATGATACAGATTCTTCTAAAAAAAATATTACACCAGAGACATTATTTCAAATGGGAAGTATTACTAAAACTTTTACCGCAACAATAATTTATAAATTAATCGATGAAAAGAAAATAACAGTAAATGATCATTTAGCAGTATGGTTACCTAACTATCCAAGATGGAATAATATAACGATATATCAATTATTACATCACACTTCAGGTATTTACAATTATACACACGACAAGACTTTTGATAATTTATTAAATAAATTTCCTCAAAAATATTGGACACTTAATGAATTAGCAGAATTAGCCTATCAACGTGCAGATTTATATCCGCCCGGTAAGAAATATAACTATACCAACACTGATTATATTTTATTAGGATTAATTATTGAAAAAATTACGCATCAGCCCGTTCAACAAGTTTTTAATAATTACTTTAAAAAATATAAGTTAGAAAATATTTTCTACTACACATACCAATTTCCTTCCATCATTACGAATCGAATAGCACATGGATATAATCGAGATGGTACATTTAAATTTAACGATGACGTTACTCTTGTAAGTCTATCGTTTAATCAATCCGCAGGCGCATTAATTGCTACACCTAATGATGTTATCAAATGGTTAATCTATCTTTTTGATGGAAAGATTATTACAAAAAAATCATTAAATGATATGTTACAAGTAATCAGCGAAAAAAATCTTAAAATTATTAATCTTGAGAACCTCTCAAAGAAACAACTTAATGAAACAAGAAACAAACCATTCACTGAAATAGGTATTGGCGCTGGGATTGGGCTTGTTTATTTAAAAAATAATGGATTAACGTGGGTGCATGCCGGAGGAACTCCTGGCTATGAAGCATTTTATGCTTATAATCCATGTAATGGGATTTATTTAGCTTTGGCATATAATATTAAACCGAAACAACAGCTCATTTTTATCGATATTATAGATAAAATTTTTAAACAGTTGAATCATTCTCCAGAAGTGATTAAAGCTATTAGATATTATAAAAAAAACTCTTTGTTACCGGCTTATTGTAAACATACACAAAATGAGCCGTAAAAATTTCGGATAATATGAAGATTAAAATCCTATAAAATTTTTTCTATATGCTTAAAATTCACAACAAAGAAATCATTAATTTTTTGCTCTTGCAAACCAGCATATACCAAATAGCCTAGTTCACATTTTTTTCCCACCAATTGTTTAAAATACTCAAGACCTTTTAAAAATTGAGGATGAAATGTTTGCGCCGCCTTCATTTCAATAGGAATTAACATATTGCCATTTTTAAAAATTAAATCAATTTCGTGCTGATTGCTATCTCGATAAAAATAAAAATTAGGTTCGAACCCTTGGTTTAAACGTTGTTTTAGAAATTCAGTCATCATAAAATTTTCAACTAAATTTCCACGCAAAGGATCTCTCGAAACCTGTTCCACTGTAACAATATCCAATAAATAAGTGGCAAGCCCCACATCTGTGAAATAAATTTTTGAAGACTTAATAATACGTTTTCCAAAATTTTCGAAATAAGGATTCAACCGGAAAATAACAAAAGAAGCTTCCAAAATAGATAGCCAATTATTAATCGTGTGATAACTTATTCCCAACTCATTTCCCAGCTGATGACTATTAAATAACTGACCCACTCTTCCTGCACACAACTTCAAAAAACGCTGAAATAAAGTTAAATCCTTAATGTGAACCATTTGTCTTACATCGCGCTCAATATATGTTTGCATATAATCACGATAAAATTTTGTTGGATTCAAGTCATCTTTATAAATTCTCGGATACATGCCGTGATAAAGATAATCATCCAATGAAAAATTCTCTGTGATCTTTGCAATTTCTGAAATTTCAAATGGCAGTAATTTCAAAATAGCTGTACGTCCAGCAAGGGACTGCGCTATTGATTCATGTAACGATAACTGATGACTCCCGGTTAAGATAAAAAGACCCTTTTTATCAGTTTGATCAACAATTCCCTGAATATATGATAATAATTCTGGTAACCGCTGAATTTCATCTAAAATAACACCATCTGGAAATCGTGCAAGAAAACCACGGGGGTCACTTCTCGCCAAATCTCTTTCATCCAGATCTTCTAAAGTGACATACTTTTTGTGTTGAAATAAACGCCTTATTAACGTCGTTTTCCCTGATTGCCTTGGACCAATAAGCGTCACAATTGGATATTTTTTTGACATCTCAAGGAATTCTTTTTCTAAATCTCTCGTTATTATTTCCACACGGCTTTACCTTTTATGCAAATTAGAAGTTCAACTTCTATTTTACATAAAATATTAAAAAATAAAAAGTATTATTAAGAAATCCATTGAATCAAAGAGAAGAATTGCGTGCTTATTACTGTGATTAAACCTAGGGCTTCTGTCATTCCCAAACAATAGATAGCTCGGATATTTCTTTTAAATACTGATCTGGTGTTATTAAAGTTGCATCATAATGTATTGCTGTTGCCGCTATTAATCGATCAGCAGGATCGAAATGCCTAAATCTTTCCTTTGTAGTCGCAATAGAAGCAATGTGGATATTGATCTCCAAAACATTTATCTTTCTAGCCTGCAATAATAATAAAAGAAAATTTTCAGTATCAGTTCCGGGATCAAGACGTTTTTTTTGTATCAGCATTCCAATTTCCCATAAACTAATATCAGAACAAAAAAGATTGTTATCTTTTTCGGCAGAATCCAGCAATTTTTTAGCTTTAGGGGTTAATTTCTGCGGTGTCAAAGCATCATAAATCAATACGCAGGTGTCAAGTATAATCACTTTTCAGCATCCCATGTTTCATCAATTGGAGACACCACATCCAAAACATTACATTTTTTTTGTAATTTTTTTAAAGCTTTTTTAGCAGACTCTTGCGTATCGATGGGTGGAAGAATACGAGCGATAACATGTCCATGCGAGGTAATTAAAATTTCAGAACCTTTGTGTGCTTTTTCTAAATAACTTTGCAAATGATTACGAAACTTAGTTACATTAACTTCTTGCATAAAAAAATCTCCTCTGTACATTTTAATTGTA
>JABDCZ010000018.1:31895-38276 GCA_013287885.1 Gammaproteobacteria bacterium | reverse complement strand
TTATTCAAAATAAAGATTTTAATAAAATTATAAACTTTGAAACATTTAGAAATGATGCAGAATCATTTGCTATTTCGAAATTTGGTTTAGAAGATAAAAGCGATGTTGATGAACACTCTACCAAAATATCGCACTCCCCGCGAATTCAGGTGCACATGCTTGTATATTAGCAATGCATATTGCTAAAAAAATGAAGGTTGAAAAAGATTCGCCTAGTATTTATGTGGTAGAGCCTATTTACTATGAATTCTCGAAGATAAACCTTTTAATATCGCAAATACGATTATTCAATTATCACAACGTAAATTATTAAATGCATCATACGTAGAATTTTTATGTGAAAAACAATTTGAGAATCATCGTGCTTTTTTTAGTTTAATTTCAGAAAAGGTGTTTTTGCCTGAGGCTTTTCAAATATTAATGGGAGAGCGTGAATATAAGATGCTTAATCTTTTTGTTCAAGCGATTGATAAACTGAAAGACAATGAGTTTTTCGGGCGGTCTATTGTTTCACATCTCATATCAGTACCTAGTGATTGTGAAAAATTAGATTCTCCCCTCATTTCTAATCCTAAATTATTAGGCTTATTAATCCTCACCTTTTTGCCAGAGACTGACGCATTGATTAATTTAGAAAGTTTGCAATTGTCTGATATTCATGCGCTATACTATTTTTTACGAACTGAAAAAGCATTAGATCCCGAATTGATTAATGTTAAAAAAATACAGAACTGCTGCAATAAAATTTTGCCTCTTGGATGCCAGCTTAAAGCATGCTGGCATGACAGGTAATGTATCGTCATCAACATAGTTGATGACGATGGTTTTACTCAAGATGACAAAGTGCATTTATTTGTTTAATATAATGCAAATTAAATAATAAAAAAGGAGTTCACATGCTCAAATTACGGATATACGTCAACAATATTCCACTTTTCGCACTTTTTGTTTCGGCAAATACGACTTTACGTCAACTCATCGCAAAAATTTCAGTAAAATATAACGAACTAACTCGTGCTCGAGATGAAATACTCCCTGCACGCCTAAAGAATTTTTATCCTGTTTTTAACAATGAAAATGGAGAAAAATTATTTGCAGGAAATTACTTCACGCGTTTAGATTTAAATGCTTGTATTACGAAAACGATGGGCCTTAATCTCAAAGATAATGATGCGATTTATATTAACGATGATTCGTTAAATCCAGAATATAATTTATCCTTTATTTATCATATTGGTGGTAAATGGAAATCTTTTTGGGATAGGGATGGTATTGGTAAAGAAGAGTTTGTTACCGCTGCTAAATATGGCGACATGGTGACAATAGAAGAGTTATTAACGCTTAATCTTCCCTTTAATACATTTGTGTTGCGTGCAGCGCTTTATGCTGCAATAGAACATAATCAAGTGGAAGCTGCTAAATTATTGTTGTTTTCTGGTGCAAAAAGTGATTATAGACATAACGCTTTAGTGTTAGCAATTACTCGTAATTATATTGAAATGGTGAATTTATTATTAATTCATGGCGCTGCAACGTTGAATCCATATTCAACGATGGAAATGCAGCGTATCATTAGCGCCGTGCGATCGGCTGCAATGGGAAAATGTCTTTTAGCAAACGGATTATTTCCTCGAAGGTTGAACTCACAAGTTTATTATATACAGCATTATGTGAGTAATTTTTTTGAAGCGGCAATGCAAGGTATTTATCCTTCTTCCATTCAAAAAACTATCATTCAATATGCATTACCTGATGTAACCGATCCACAATTTGATTTTACGTCAGTGATTAAGTTTATAGAAGCATATTATTTATATCTTTTTAAACCGTTCTCAGATTTTAAAAATAAAAATGATAAAGCAATAATCCAAAGTATTTTTAATGAAGTGGATTATACGTTGCCTCCGCAAAGATTAAAGCAGCAATTACAGATTAATTTAAGCAAATTAATTGCTATTCCTTCTGCGATTAATAACGCCGTGCAAACTGTTTTATTGCAATTAGGTGAGGGTGCAGAAAAACCAACTTATCCTCAAACTACTAACCTTGAGAGCAAATTTGAAGTCATCGAGAGAGGTCATAATACTGAGAATATTGTAGAATATTGTTTGCATCGTTACGATGCGCTAACGCTCAAAAAAAATTTGAAAACTTGCACGTACGTTGACACGGATTGGATCGTTCGAGCGTTAAAAATTGAAATAGAAAGAGCTCGCAATGGCCTGCAGGATGAAGAGCCCATTTCCGATATACTTTTGAAAAAAAAATTCGGCGCAATTAACTTAGCGGTTAATTTGCGGGCGAAAGATAAGGCATTGCACGAATCCATTGTAAAAAATGAAGTTAATAAAGTGAAATCTTTGATTCATGAAGGCGCGTCATTAAATGAAAGTATTTTTTATCAATATGGCACAACCCCGGTACATCTTGCGATAGCCAATGATCATTTATCATTGTTGCAATTTTTTATTTCAGAAAATGCAAATCTTAACGTGAAAGATAAAAATAATAGAACCCCGCTCGAATTAGCTTATCAAAAAAATCATGCTGAATTTATTTTATTACTGATTCAAAATGGTGCCTATCAGTCGCAATTCAAATCGTTGCACCCCATGTTTTTAGCGCATTATGTCAGAGAATTTTTTCATTTTATTTTGATGGATATCATGCCAAAAAATATGCCGCTCGCATTGATTGATGCAATGTTGCAATACATTTTAGATGAAAATGATTTTGAAAATGTGACGGATTTCATCAGTCAAGTGAAGCAGTTTTATCGAAAAGAATTTAAAAATGATGGGATGACGGTTGATACCGTTTTACCGCCGAGGGCGGGTTTGACCCTCTTTGAAAAAGAGGGTCGACGGGCGAAGCCCGGCGGGGAGATTTGTCATCGTCTAATAAATCCCCCCGTCATGCCCAAAGCGCATGCCGGCCCCCTTTGTTAAAGGGGGCGGTAAAAAAGGAAATGCTCGTCATATGCGGGATAGATTTTAAGATATGCGCACGGCTGTGCGGCAGATTCGAACCAAAATGGACGCAAAAAAACGGAGCATACACGTTAGTATGTGAGTATTTTTTGGGGTCATTTTGGTTCGAAGGTGCCCGCAGACGTGTGCCTTTAAAAGTATAATGAATTTATATAAAAATAGGGCAGCAAAACAAAAACTATGCTGCCCTTAAAACTGTGTTGTTATAATTATCTGGTGACTTCGTATCCTACTAAACCACCGACACCTGCGCCGACGATCGTGCCTGCTGCACTGCCACCTGTTAAGGCGCTACCAGCGATACCACCGAGGACTGCACCCCCACCGATACCCAATGCTTGATTTTCACCTGTGGTACAACCAACAGATGTAGCTATAGCAAACATCACTAACAAAATGCTAATTAGCCTCTTCATAACATCCTCCCTTGTTTTATTTTGCTTCATCATGATTTCATCTTAACATATCTAAAAATGGGCAATTCTAAAGAAACTGTAACTCATTGAATCTATGAAGGGATAAAAAATTACTTTATTTTCCAGTGGTTAGCATTTGTACACGAAATTGTCCTTGTTTTTCGATACTTAGTGCTCTCCAAAGCCAAGGAATCGTTTCTTCACACTGTTTTTTTAATTGAAAAGGGGGGTTAATGATGAGCATCCCTGAGCCATTTAAATGCAATGGGCTATTTTCAGGATAAATACTTAACTCTACGATTAACATAGGATATTGAATGTTTTCTTGCAAGTTTCGGTAAAAACGTTCAATGGGAGGACGATCTTTGATGGGATACCACACGGCATAGATGCCCGTCGCGAAGCGTTTCAACGCAATGGGTAAAATGCTTGGCATCGTTGCTAATTCATTAGGTCTCTCATATGGAGGGTCGATGAACACAAGTCCGCGGCGCTCTTTCGGTGGCAAAAAAGCTTTTAAACCGAGATAGCCATCCATCAAATGCGCGCTGACATTGATATCTTTCGCAAATTGCGATTTCAGTTTTTGATAGACCGTTGGATGTAATTCAGACAGGATCATTCGATCTTGCGGTCGCAAAAAATGACGCACAATCATGGGTGATCCCGGATAATAATGGATAGATGCCATTTGAGATTGGCTTAAACGACTATTAATTCGCTGAACGATATTCACGTATTCTTTAATCAGGGGAGGGGGATTTTTAGAATATAATTTGCCAATGCCTAATTTAAATTCTTCATTTTTTTTGGCAGTCGGTGAAAATAAATCGTAAAAACCAAATCCTGCATGCGTATCCACATAACAAAAGCCATTATCTTTTCGCAATAATGATTTTATTAAAAGCATTAAAACATAATGTCTCAAAACGTCGGAAAAATTTCCGGCATGGAAAGAATGGTTATAATTCATGTTATCCCCACAACGGGTAATGTTTTAATGTAATATTTTCTGAAAAGAATATTTTAGTACTGGCAGCAAATGAATCCGTGTAGTCGGAAACATAAAAACTTTTTTGCCCTGTACCATTTATATTTAATAATTTTGCATTTTCTAAACCAGCTTTGACAGCTAGCGCAACGATGTGGGAAGGATCAATAATTTCTACTTGATGACCAAAATGCGCCGCAATTTTTTCTTTTACCACGGGATAATGTGTGCATGCCAACACTAAACTTTCTAAGTTTTGTAATGTCGGATGTGATAAGTATTCTTTTAATAAACCGTCGATCACATTGGTATTGCCAAATTCTTCAATGGCTGAAGCGAGTAAATTGGTTGCAAGTGAAGTGAGTTGAATGTTGCATTTTAACTTGGCAAATTTATTGTGATAAACATTAGAATTTACCGTTTGGCGTGTGCCGATTAACCCAAGACGTTTATTGGAATGCGAGTGACAAAGGTATGCAACCAAAGGGTCAATCACATTCATGACGATTGCTTTATCGCCAACATATTCTTGTACCAGATCGAATGCGGCGGCAGATGCGGAGCTACAAGCAATCAGGATTAATTTGCACTGTTGTTCAAGAAGCATATTCGCAATTTTGACGGAATACGCTTGGATTGTCGTTGCAGATTTATCGCCATAGGGTAAGTGCGCCGTGTCACCAAAATAAATAATATTTTCATTGGGTAGTTGATTCACAATGGCTTGTGTGACCGTTAAGCCACCAATTCCACTATCAAAAATTCCAATCGGTTTTTCTTTATCCATTTAAATCTCGTTCGCAAAGGCAAGAGCACGAGTATATTCTTCTGGCGTATTAATTTCGAGAGTTTTTCTTTCCGTTAAACAAACTCGAATTTTATAGCCATGTTCGAGTGCGCGTAGTTGTTCTAAACTCTCAGTTTTTTCGAGGGGAGTTTGGCTCAAGTTGCGATAGTGTAATAAAAATTCGCGACGATAAGCGTAAAGTCCAATATGCTGATAAACGGGTGCCGATTGTTCCGTTCGAAAATAAGGAATAGGGGCGCGTGAAAAATAAATCGCATTGCGATGAATGTCGGTAATGACTTTGACGGAGCCTGGTTCTGCATGATGTTCACGATTGAGTGGGTAAGCAAGGGTTGTCATGTCAGGCATTTCGCCATCTAAATAAGGCTGGACCAATTGCTTTAACATAGCGGGCTGCACAAAAGGCTCATCACCTTGTAAATTAATGATGACGTCCATCTCGGGAAATTGTTCCGATACGACCGCACAACGATCGGATCCGGTTGGCAAATCGGGGTCTGTCATGATGAATTTGCCACCAATTTCTCGAATGACATCGGCAATTTCATCGCTGTCCGTTGCAACGACGACATTTGTTAAAAAAGAGGCATTGGCAGCATTCTCATATACCCATTGAATCATGGGCTTACCGCGAATTGGCAATAATGCTTTTCGAGGTAATCGAGTGGACTGAATTCGGCTAGGAATGACGCACAAGATGCGCATTTTATGCTCCATAAATACGATTGATGCGTATTTTAACCGAATTTATTTTGGAATACTACGCAAGATGGCTTGTTTGCAATCCAAAAGTCACCTTACAACATGATCTTAGGCGAAAAAGGTGAAAAATATTGCATAAAAATAACACGTAGACTGTACTTTTTATTGTAAATTTTGTATTATATGCATAAATTGTAAACAAACAGGTCCTAGGTAGATTATGTTTTTTAGAAATGAAGAGTCCCCACAATCTTCTCCAATCGATTCCGAAAATCAGGGGGAAAAAAAGGGTTTTCAATGTAGTCACGAGAACTGCAGAAGAAGTTTCACTCGAAAATCTAACTTAGAATCTCATATGGTCACGCATTTATCCAAAGAGGCACGAGAAAAGGCGAGAGTTGCTTGTAAACATCCAGGATGCGATAAGACTTGCGCATCACAAAAGGTTTTAAGCGTCCATATGCGAACGCACAC
>JABDCZ010000018.1:28374-31795 GCA_013287885.1 Gammaproteobacteria bacterium | reverse complement strand
GCACGAGAAAAGGCGAGAGTTGCTTGTAAACATCCAGGATGCGATAAGACTTGCGCATCACAAAAGGTTTTAAGCGTCCATATGCGAACGCACACAGAAGAAAAAACTTATGTTTGTAGTTGTGGGAAAGGATATAAAAATAATAAAGATCTTAAAAAGCACCTTAAGAAAGCGAAAAATCCTCTGGAGCATCGCAGTCTGCACATTTCGAATAGGGCGGGAATCCAAGCCGAACCTAACACTTCTAGAAATTCTGAAAAATCTTTTGCGTGTGACTATGAAGGTTGCGATGCGAGTTTCGCCAAAAATTTCACATTGAATCGTCATAAAAAAACACATATGTCACCAAAAGAATTATTAGCAGAAAGTGAAAGTAAGGGGAATGTTTGCAAAGAACCACAATGTAAAAATAAATTTTTCACACAAATAAGCCATTTTGAAAGACATAAGCTAACCCATACCAAACAAAAACCTCATATGTGTAATTGTGGAAAAAAATATTCAGATAAACATAATTTAATAAAGCACGTTAAGAAAGGGAAAGATTCTCTGAAGCATTTCATCCTACCTCCAGAAAATACAGAAACGAAAGCAAGTGCACCTTTTCCTGCTTTTGACCCCTCTCTTCTTGAATTTAATTCTGATGCGCCTTTCAATCAGGATTTTCTGCTGAATGAAAATACAGGTTTTCTCTTACCTCTAAGTCCAGCAGTTGCACTTCATGATAGTATAGATACGCTACCTAATTGTGATCCTAATGATCCACTTTTCGGGCTGTCACCACAAACCTCCCCTCTGTCTTTCCTTAATTTAAATTCAACTAATATTTTAGAGTTAGAAAGGGAAAATAAAACCATGGTTTCTCCTTCGTCAGATTCTTTGTCAACGCCAGAAAAAAGAAAAACCATTGAACATCAAGAAGAAGTAGTGCTCCCGCCTAAAAAGAAGCGCCTCTCGAATAGGGCGGGAATCCAAGCCGAACCTAACACTCCCAAACCTTTTGCGTGTGACCATAAAAATTGTCCTGCAAGCTTCGCTAAAAAGAACGCCTTGAATAGTCATAAACGAATACATATGACGCCAAAAGAGTTATTAGCACTAGGTAAGGGGCATGTTTGCAAAGAACCACAATGTAAAGATAAATTTTTCATACAAAAAACCAATTATGATAGACATATGCTAGGCCATGCCAAACAAACACCTTATATGTGTAATTGTGGAAAAAAATATCTAGATAAATATACTTTAAGAAACCACGTGAATAAAGGGAAAGATTCTCTGAAACATTTCATCCTACCTCCAAAAAATGCAGAAACGAAAGCACAGGATTTTCCGCTGAATGAAAATATTGGTTTTCCCTTACCTCTAAGTCCAGTAATAGATATGCAAGTAACATCGCAGAAAAAACCCTTTGCATGTAATCGTGAGGATTGCAATAAAACTTTTACCGAGAAACGTAGCTTAAAACGTCACGCGTTCACGCATTTATCCGAGGTAGATTATGTTTTTTAGAAATGTAGAGTCCCCACAATCTTCTCCAATCGATTCCAAAAATCAAAGGAAAAAAAAGAGTTTTCAATGTAATCACGAGGACTGCGGAAGAACTTTTAGTCGAAATCTTGCCTTAAAAGATCATATGGTCACGCATTTATCCGGAGAAGCACGAGAAAAGGCGAGAGTTGCTTGTAAACATCCAGGATGCGATAAGACTTGCGCATCACAAAAGGTTTTAAGCGTCCATATGCGAACGCACACAGAAGAAAAAACTTATGTTTGTAGTTGTGGGAAAGGATTTACAAATAATTGTAATTTTAAAAAACACATTAAAAAAATGGATGATTCTTCGGAACATCGTCCTGTTAAACAACCTGAAAAAAGACACCTTTCGAATAGGGCAAGAGTACAAGCCGAACCTAACACTGTTATTGAAAAGAAAGTAAATGCAGATGTGCCTCTATTCGAATTTTCTGTCGATGCATTCGAAAAATCGTATAATCCTAATACATTTTTTAGTGATGATATTTTATCTCCTATTTCAGTGCGACCAGCATCGACAAAACTCGCGCCAAGAAATCCTGAAAAACCTTTTGCGTGTGACCATGAAGGTTGCGATGCGAGTTTCGCCAAAAATTTCATCTTGACTCGTCATAAAAAAATACATTTACCCAAAGAAGCGCAAGAAAGTCGGAAACATGTCTGTACATACGAAGGATGTAATAAATCCATTTCCACAAGGAGTAATTTAAAAAAACATATGCTAACACACACAGGCGAAAAACCTTATGTTTGTAGTTGTGGGGAAAAATATACAGCTAATGCTACTCTTAAAAAACACATTATAAAAATGGGTGATCCTCTGGAGCATCGCAGTCTTACACAACCTAAAAAGAAGCGCCTTTCGAATAGGGCAAGAGTACCAGCCGAACCTAACACTGTTATTGAAAAGAAAGTAAATGCAGATGTGCCTCTATTCGAATTTTCTGCCGATGCATTCGAAAAATCGTATAATCCTAATACATTTTTTAGTGATGATATTTCATCACTCATTTCGGATGCAAATATTGAATTATTATGCCAATCTTCTCTAGTTACTGAAGAAAAAAAGCCTACTCCGTTTCAAGAACCCACTCAAACTGCAGTGCAACCAGCATCGACAAAACCTTTGGTTGTTGTACAAAGTACAGCATCTCCCATTTCGGCACAATCATCTGTAGTACCTATAAATATATCTATAATGCTAAACTTGACTCCACAAGAGTTTAATACACCAGAAGTAAGGAGATTACTTCATAGTGGAGAGTGCCAAGTTGTTTATATGAATGGTCAACCACCACAGCTTCCAGAAGTTCTTCAACCTGCATTAGATCGCCCTCTTGTTACACCTGACACAGTAGTAGTCCAAGATGAGAAAAAAAACGAAGCCCCAATTTCAATGCCAGCGAAAGAACAAAAAGATATAACATTTAATATCACAAGTACTTTATTTAAAAATAAAAGAAAACTGGATGAAGTCATCACGATTGATGATGAAAAAAGTTCGAATGTAGTCTTTAAATATCCAAGATAAGGTCTTAGATAAATATGCATGTAAGAAACTCCGCGCAGAAACCAAAACAAACTTTTGCATGTAATCATGAGGGATGCGATCAAACTTTTACCCGAAATACTAGCTTAATACGTCATGCGGTTATCCATTTATCTCCAGAAGCACGAAAAGCTAAGAGACTTGATTGCAATCATCCAGGATGTAACGAGACTTGTGCAACACGAGACAGTTTAAAAATACATATGCGCATGCACACAGGTGAAAAACCTTATGCTTGTAGTTGTGGGAAACAATGTACAAACAATCGTAGTCTTAAAAAACACATTACGGAAATGGACGATCCTCGGGAACATTACAGCCTTACGCCACCTAAAA
>JABDCZ010000018.1:0-28274 GCA_013287885.1 Gammaproteobacteria bacterium | reverse complement strand
TTGTGGGAAACAATGTACAAACAATCGTAGTCTTAAAAAACACATTACGGAAATGGACGATCCTCGGGAACATTACAGCCTTACGCCACCTAAAAAGAAGCGCCCGTCGGAAGTAAAAACTGTTCCTAGAAAGAAGCGCTCTTCGATTAGTACAGGAATACAAACCGAACCTGATATTGTTATCGAAAATAAAGTAAGTCCAGATATGCCTCCATTTGAATTTTCTTTCGATGAGTTCGATAGAACGTTTAATTTTGATACGTTTTTTAGTGACAATACTTTATCTCCTAATCCTAATAGATTAAGTAACAATATTTTATCTCCCATTCCGGGTGAAAGTATTGATTTTTTACCCTTATCTCCCCTAGTTACCGAAGAAAAAAAACCTACTCCGTTTCGAAAACGCACTCGAGCTTCAGCGCAACCTGCGCCAAGAGATCCAGAAAGACCTTTTGAATGTGATCATGAAGGTTGCGAGGCAAGCTTCGCCCAAAATTGCACCTTGAATCGTCATAAACAAGTACATATGACGCAAGAGGAGTTATTAGCACAAAATATCGGACATTTTTGTAATGAAGTGGGATGCAACAAATTTATTAAGGGTAAATCCGATTTAAAAAGACATTTGGAAGCACATGCAAGAGGAAGTATAAAAATAAAACCTTTGGTTGTTGCAGAAAGCACGACATCTCCTATTTCTCCACTATTATCTGTTGCACTTACCCCAGTAGTTCAAGATGAGAAAAAAAACGAAGTTCCCGTTTCTTTGTCTCCGAAAGAACAAAAAGATATAACATTGAATATCACAAATAATGCGTTCGAAGAAACGTTTAATTTGGATGAAATTTTTAGAAGCAATACTTTATCTCCTAATCCTGATCCATTTTTTAGTCCTTTATCTCCCACTTCGGGTGAAAGTATTGATTTTTTACCCCTATCTCCCCTAGTTCCCGAAGAAAAAAAACCTACTCCATTTCGAAAACGCACTCGAGCTTCAGCGCAACCAGCGTCGACAAAACCTGCGCCAAGAGATCCAAAAAAACCTTTTGAATGTGATCATAAAGATTGCGAAAAAAGCTTCGCCAAAATTTGCACCTTGAATCGTCATAAAAAAGTACATATGACGCGAGTTGAGTTATTAGCACAAAATATCGGACATGTTTGTAATGAAGTGGGATGCGACAAATTTTTTAAGGATAAATCCGATTTTAAAAGACATTTGGAAGCACATGCAAGAGGAAATATAAAAATAAAACCTTTGGTTGTTGCAGAAAGCACGAGATCTCCTATTTTTCCACTATTATCTGTAGCACTTACTCCAGTAGTTCAAGATGAGAAAAAAACGAAGTCCCTGTTTCAATGCCTGCTTTTCAAAGGGGCGGTGTTTCAATCGCTTCCGAAAATCAGGAACAAAAACAAACTCCCAAAAAGAGAAAAAAACTAACTCTTAAGTGTGATCATGAGGGGTGTCATAAAACTTTTACGCGAAAGTTCACTTTAAAACGTCATGCGGTCATGCATTTACCCAAAGAAGTGCGAAAAAATATGAGATTTGCTTGTAATCATCCAGGATGTAATGCATCTCTTGCAACAAACTTCAGTTTAGAATTACATACGCGAACACACTCAAAAGAAAGACCTTATGCTTGTAGTTGTGGGGCAAGATTTAAATTGAATCAGATTCTTAAACAGCACATTAAGAAAGCGAACGATCCTCTGAAGCATCAGCCCATTTCGACTAGTACGCAAGTAAACACAGAAGAAACCCCCTTAGTTTTTGCAGAAAGCACGACATCTCCTATTTCCGCACAATCTGTAGCACCTACCTTGGTAGTTCAAGAGGAGAAAAAAAACGAGGCACCTGTTTCTTTGCAGGCGAAAGAACAACAATATATTACTTTGAATACAACAAATTCTGTTTTAAAGAAAATGGAAATTAATCCCTGCGAAAGGACTATTTCAGAAGCAAGTTCTGATAATTTATTTTCGTGGAATCTGTACTTATCCAATCGGGAATTTTTCATAATATTGGATGCAAGAAAGGAAGAATTTAACTACACAGAAACTCTTCCAAGTATTAATAATACTTCCTTAGAAGAGTTACAAGAAAAAATCGGATATTTGCAGGAAATATTAGAAAAAGGTGTTTTTTCAATAGAAAACTTTCAATCACAAATAGGTCTTACTCTTCTAGAAATGAAAGAATTAAATCCGAAAAGCTTTGGTTTTCTTTATAATAAACCCTTATCTGACCTTAAATTTGTTATTTTTGCGTTGAGTTGTCTTCCTGTCTACAACTATCAAGATTTAGGAGGCACATACTGTAACCGTGATTTTCTAAAACGATTTTGGAAGGCGATTCATCTAGAAAATTCTCATTCTTTTACTTTATTTAAAAATAAAAGAAAGCGGGATGAAGTCATCACGATTGATGATGAACAAAGCTCGAATATAGTCCCTAAACATTCAACACGAGGTCATAGATAGATATGCAAGTAAGATCGCAGAAAAAAACCTTTGCATGTCATCATGAGAATTGCAATAAAACTTTTACCCGAAATACTAGCTTAATACGTCATGCAGTCACGCATTTATCCAAGGAAGCGCGAGAAAGTCGAAAATATGCCTGTGAACATTGTAATAAATCTCTTGCCACAAGAGACAGTTTAAAAGTACATATGCGTGTGCACACAGGTGAAAAACCTTATGCTTGTATTTGTGGGAAACAATGTACAAACAATCGTAGTCTTAAAAAACACATTACGGAAATGGACGATCCTCGGGAACATTACAGCCTTACGCCACCTAAAAAGAAGCGCCCGTCGGAAGTAAAAACTGTTCCTAGAAAGAAGCGCTCTTCGATTAGTACAGGAATACAAACCGAACCTGATATTGTTATCGAAAATAAAGTAAGTCCAGATATGCCTCCATTTGAATTTTCTTTCGATGAGTTCGATAGAACGTTTAATTTTGATACGTTTTTTAGTGACAATACTTTATCTCCTAATCCTAATAGATTAAGTAACAATATTTTATCTCCCATTCCGGGTGAAAGTATTGATTTTTTACCCTTATCTCCCCTAGTTACCGAAGAAACAAAGCCTACGCCATTAGAACCCACTCGGGCTTTAGTACAGCCAGCATCGACAAAACCTGCGCCAAGAAATCCAGAAAAACCTTTGGTTGTTGTAGAAAGCACGACATCTCCTATTCCCACACAATCTGTAGCGCCAACTCCAGTAGTTCAAGATGAGAAAAAAATCGAAGTCCCTGTTTCTTTGCCTCCAAAAGAACAAAAAAAAATAATATTTAATACCACTAATTCTATTTTACAGAAAATGAACATTAAGCCCTGCAAAAGGACTATAACGCTTGCAAGTCCTCCTAACTTAAAGCAGTGGAATAACCTAGTCACTGGGGAATTTTTCAAAACATTGAATGAGAAAAGGAGAGAATTTAATTATCGAGAATCTCTTTCATATGTTAAGGATGTAAGAAATGATAATAATTTATTATTTAAGTTCCCTGAAAAAATCGGATGCTTGCAAGAAATATTAGAAAGTGGTAATTCTCCAAGAGAAAATGACTTTCTTTCACAAATAGGCTGTACTTTTTTACAAAGAAAAGCACTTAGTCTGGAACGCTTTGGTATCCTTTATAACATACCCCTACTTGACCTTAGATTTGTAGTTTTTGCGCTTGTTTGTCTTCCTGCTGTGTACGACTATCAAGATTCTAAAGGCGCATACACTAACCGTGATTTTCTCAAACGATTTTGGCATACGATTGATTTAGAACATTCTTATTATTGTGATTCCTTTGTTTTATTTAAAAATAAAAGAAAACGGAATGAAGTCATCACGATTGATGATGAAGAAAGTTCGAATGTAGTCTCTAAACATTCAAAACGAGGCCCTAGATAGATATGCATGTAAGAAACTCTGCGCAGAAACCAAAACAAACTTTTGCATGTAATCATGAGAATTGTAAGAAGACTTTTACCGATAAACGTAGCTTAAAACGTCATTCTGTTAAGCATTTACCCCCAGAAGTACAAGAGGCTATGAGAATTCCTTGTACCTATCCAGGATGTGAGAAGACTTGTGCAAGAAAGGACTCTTTAAAAAAACATATGCAAAGCCACACAAAGGAAAAACCTTATGCTTGTATTTGTGGGGGAAAATATAATACAAATTCTAATCTTACAAGACACGTTCGACTTCTGGACGACCCTGAACATCACCGCAGTAAAGCGACTGAAAAGACGAAACCTGGGTCGATTAACAAAGAACTAAAAGCCGAACTTCCGGTTCATGCTGAAAATGAACCTTTACTTGCTTCAGCATCTTCTCCTTTTGAGTTAGATTCTAATATGTTTTTAAATTCGGATGAAAAAAATAATAATGTATCTTCAAATCCAGCAACTCCTCTCAGCATATTTAGTCCCCATGTAAACTTTTCAGATGAAATATTTAATGGTAGCTCATCTTTTGGAATTTTTTCGCCAACTGATGATGATATTTCGCAAGTAGCGTCGACACCATTTAAGCCTACAAATTCTCAAATTGTTTATGATGATAAGAAGCCTATGGCATTGGAACATTCTGTCCAAGCTATCGTGCTAAAGCCATCAATTGAACCTCGGTCAATACATTCTCAAAAGCCATTTAAATGTGATCATAAGGATTGCAATTCTACTCATACCAATATTAGTAATTTAATACACCATAAACTACTTCATCTGACGCGAGAAGCTTTATTAGAGAAAGGTAAGGGGCATGTTTGTGAATATCCAGATTGTGGTAAATGTTTCGTAGACAAACGTGACTTAGCAAGACATATGCGAAAACATACCAAAGAAAAACCTTATGAGTGTTGTTGTGGGCAAAAATATGGAGATAATACATCTTTAAAAACTCACGTGAAGCTAGCGAAAGATTCCTTGAGACATTTCTCTGTTACATCTAAAAATAAAAATTCTAAATCGGTCGACACAGAACTAAAAGCAGAACTTCCAGTGAATGCTGAAAAGCAATTAACGGAACCTTTGCTTGTTTCACCATCTTCTCCTTTTGAATTAGATCCGAATATGTTTTTAAGTCGGGATGATGATTTGTCTTCTAATTCAGGTGAAAATATTAATTTACTCAGAGACCCAGCAACTCCTCTCAGTATATTTAGCCCCAATGTAAGCTTTTTAGATGAAACTTTGGATAATATAATATCTTCTGGACTTGTTTCGCCAACCAATGAAGATGAAACGATAACCTCTTCTTCATCAGGAGCCAAAAAAAGAAAAAGCATTGAACATACGGAAGAAGTAGTACCTTCTATTAAAGAAATGAAAGTTGAAACTCATCTTTCTCTCGAGCAGAACATTCAAGAGTTAGAAGCTACAATACAATCCACGGATACTTTGATAAAACGATTGCAAAATGAGATGGTAGAGGCGATAAAAATAAAAAATCAAGCGATGAAGCGGTTGACTCAAATAAAGCACCCTACTATTACTTCGAGTGTTTATCGAATTCCTTCTACACCGACATTATTTCAACCAAGTTCTCGAGATAATTCAGAAAAAAATCACCATGACCCATCACAAAATATAAGTCAAAGCCTGAAGTGAGAGCGTCTTTTTTACATTCGACGATCCATCGTTCCCGCCATGTTGCCAAAAGCGCGGCAGCATTTGCCGGTGCTTAAGCAAAAATTGCCGTTCCCCGAATAGCATCCCGGATCGGTGCATTCGCAATTAGGACCATTCGCGCATACCATGCTGCGCTTGCAGCCATATTGCGTAATACATGGGCCCGTGCCATTAACGGAAGTACAGCCTTCCAAAAAAATGATTTGTGAGAGAAGAAAGATGAGCATCAGTTTGGTTTTCATTGTGGATCCCTCCAGCTGATACTTAAATTATAACATTATAAATTAGTCCAGAAAGAGGGGCGTTTTTGTTATTTTGTTCACATTATTGACTAATCATTTTGACTTTTGCGCCGAACATAAATGGTTTTAGTGACGCTAGCGATAACTATTTTATTTTCATCAAGTACGTCAACGGACTTTTCAAAAATATATTTTTCTTGCTTGTCAGCATGATGCCGAATATTTTCAATTTCTTCTTCCGTAAAATCAAAAGTTGCAAACACAGTACCCTTGCCAGGTTTTTTAAAATGAATCGTCGCGCTTTTATCCCAGACAATATAATTTTTACCTAAATTATAAATTAACATTATCATATAAAAAGCATCCGTCATGGCAAAAAGCGTGCCGCCAAAATGTGTTCCCACAAAATTTTTATTATACCAATGTAATTTTGCAAATGTTTCGATATGACGAAAGTCATCAGAAATATCTTTGACTTTCACGCCAGTACCAATGAATGGTGGCCAAAGATTAATGGCAAAACGAAAATGACGTGGGGAAAGTTTATTGGCAAGTCGACGTAAAAAATGCGTGGACAAATAGTTCTCCTTTTCATATCGTATAAAATTATTATGTTAACTGATTTTTAATATAAGTTCGCTGATCAATCAATAAAAAGGATGAAAGAAATGTCAGATGCTCGAAAAAAATGGGAAGACAAGCAAAAATTAGAAAATGAAATGTTGCAAAAACACCTTATTCATAAAATGATTCGTATCTACCAACATAAAAATTTTCATTTTTTTATAAGACAAAATGGTAAGGCTCGATTTCGCATAACCAAGGGGATAAGATTACAAGGAGAATCAATTGTTCACTATGTAAAATTCGTTTATTGGTCTTTATTATTATTTTATCTTAATAAAAATCATACTTTGCAAAGTGCGCATGATTTTACAATGAAAACGATGCGTGCGTGTTTAAAAAGTACGATGGTCAATAATATTGTGAGCGGAATAAAAACGCATCGTACCTTAGATGCGATGCAAGTTCTTGGTTTGGAAGATGAAAAATTAAATGTTAAACCTAAAAAAACAAATAATGTAATGCAATTACAATACTTTCCCTCTGATTTTATAAAAAAAGAAACAGGCATTAACGAGAGTCAATTCGACGAAAAAAAAGGTTATGGAGATGTTATAAAAAAGATAGCGTTGGATTATAAAAAGCAAATTGATTATATCTTACCTCAAGAATTAGAAAATCTTAACCTGAAAACACTTATAGAAAACGAAAGGATGGTTCGTCTTTTTTTATTTCCTTATGATGAAATGAAAGTCGCCAAGTGGGTTTATTGGTCTTTGATGGATAGTATTTATAAAGAAAGTTTTTTCATTGAAAGAGGGGGCTATTATTATCCAAATCTAGATTCAGCGCATATTTGCCATTTAAGAGTGATGAATAATCTCGAAAAAATATTCAGCGATGACTTCATGTCAAAAATATTTTATGGCGGATCTTATTTCGGGAAAAATGATACCGTGGCTACGATGCAGAATATCGGAATTATGGATGCGCGAAAATATCCTGGCTTTTTTGGATTTCGCTTTTGTATGTTTGCGAAACCATTTCAAGTCAGTTCTTTGATTTTACCCTCTAAAAAAGAGCTGGATGCGATGAGGACGGGTTCGATTAGTGAGATCGGGAGGAGGTATTGGCATCCTTGAGACCCATTTGTCATGCCAGCTCCGCGGAGCGCTCGGCTGAAACTTAAATTCTGTCATGCCAGATGCTTTGATGCCACCTTTAAGCATGCTGGCAGGCATCCAGTTAGCATTTAGCGAAGTCCCCTGGATGCCAGCTAAAAGCATGCTGGCATGACAGGGTACTTTTGTAACTATTTTTTCTTAGAACTTTTCACTTTCTTCAAAATTTTCGCAGTTTTCTCAGGCTTCAAAAACTTTTTAATCGTCTTAATATAATCAGCATGCTGATCAGTAGCCAAAGCGTGACTTGCGTTTTTGAAGATTTTCAATTTCGCATTCGGAATATTGGCTGCAATAATTTTTGATTGAGAAGGAGGACAAATCCAATCATCTGCACCGGCAAGCACTAAAGTATCTGCAGAGATTTTTTTTAATTGCGGTTCAAAATCGTATTTTCTTAAAAAATCACCGAACCCGTTATTTATCGCTTCATGCGACCATATCGTAGGGGATTTCAGCACATTCGATTTCTTTTTGGCTTTGTTGGAATAAAGCGATTCGAGGGATGTAAAGAAATCTGCGACTTCTTTGCTATTTTTAAAGCTACCATCCCATAATTTTTGTGCGGCACTAATTTGTTTTGGGGTACCGCGTTGTTTCAATAATTTTTTGGCCTCTTCAATAAATCGGAAGCTAGGCGCTGTCACGACTAATACTAATTTATCAACGTTTTTGGGGTAACGAACTGCATAACCTTGTGCAACCACGCCGCCATAGGAAGTGCCGAGAATTGAAATTTTAGAAAGACCAAGGTGTTGTCGTAATGCTTCGATATCTTCAATGTTATTTTCTAAAGTGTAATCTTTTGCTTTGGTTTTTTTGCTTCTACCACAGCCTCGATGATCAATAAAAACGAGCTGTGCGCTATCTTGTAACTCGAGGGAATGTTGTTTAAAACGTAAATGATCCCCGCCAGGGCCACCGTGTAGCATAAATAGCACGGGTTTTTCGACAAATTCATTTTTTACCGGCGCAAGCTGCATGCCTGCGATATCAAAATAAATTTCGGTGTTTCTTAATGTTGCTTTCATCTTACTCCTCAGTTTTATATATTTTTGAGGAGTTAGTTTATCAGATTTCAATGACTATAACGATAATGTTTTGAATGATAATAATATCGATTCAAATCATAAGCGCTAAACCCATAATTTCCATATTCGAATGGACCAGAATAAAAAGGCCCACCAAAATAAGTGTCATAGTACATTGGATCTTCATCAACTGTACTTAAAGATGGATAATAAATAGGAAAATCTGGGCTATAACCTGAATAATAATACTCGTCCGTGGTAACCGTCGTCGCACATCCTGTGAGTATGATGAAAGCTATACTTATTATTAATCGCATCATAATAATCACCTCAATTTCTATTATAAAACGTGATTAAAATTAAAGCGAGTACCTAGGATTTTATTGATTCTATTGAATATAAATGGTGTCATGACAGCGTGTTTTCCGTCTCTCACCCGGGGCGCAGAGAATTGCTACAAACCCTCACCCCTAGCCCCTCTCCCATAAATGGGAGAAGGGAATTAAAAAAAAGGTTCCCCTCTCCCGGAGCGTTAGCGAGGGGAGAGGGGTTAGGGGTGAGGGTTTGTAGCAATTCTCTGCGCTCCGAGGGGAGGATTATTCATACGCCGTAATCAACTTGGTTTTAGCTCTTTTCATTATTCTTTTTTGACGGAATTTATCATCTATCCAATAAAGTGGATAAAATAGTTTAAAAATAATGGATTTTTTCATGCGACTTAATTCTCGGGTTATTGCTTTTTGTCTTTTTAAAACAACATCCATATAGGAATACAAAGGATAAATCTTTTGTAATTCTGATTTGATTTCAGCCCACTCGATAATAAATTTTTCATGCTGGAACGATATTTCATCTTTGGCTAATTGCAATAATAATTGATAGGTTCTGATGCATAAAGGAATGACAGAAGTTGCTGGATGAGATTTTAAATTTTCTTCGTCAAAACGGTTGTGATACAGTTTTTTACTTAAAAATTCGTTCAAAAATGCTTGGACCGCAATCGAATTATCGGGAGTCGTAATATGTAAATTATTTTTTATTCTTTGTAATTCAGCACTTGGATTTTGCATCATTAAATCATAACTGACTATAATCGCGTGTCGATCAATAGAATCATCGACGGCCGGAATAAAATGCATTAACCACAACAATAAACCTAATTCTAAATCAGTTCCCGTGAGATCACTATAAGATTTCGCACTAGATAATGGATTTCGTAATGCAATAATATAATGATCTTTAATTTTCATTTCATCAAAAATAGAATGCCAAAAAGGAAGAATTTTTGAAATACTAGGATCTTTAAATCCAAAATAATCGGTGTTATGAAAACGTTGATTTAATAATTGCATCGCTTCGGTTTTGATAGAAGAAAGCGACGGATTATTCACTAATTGATTTTTATCAAACAATAAAATACTTCTTTTTTGCTGGTTAAGTGTTGCAAATAATTTGGAATGGATGTTTTGAATAATTTCTTTATCTTCAAAATAACCCGTGGGATTCCAGCCTGAGTTCGCGACGAGTTTTTCTCCAAGATCAATATCCAATGCTTTTAGACTTCGTGTAATAACGCTGGTGCCACAGCGTAAAAACCCTAAAATGATAAATATATTTTTATTCTGAATATTTTTCATTGTGTTATTCCTCTTGCAAATGCGCTGATCGAGCAGTGGTGTGTGAAGCGATATTGGAATGCATTTTTGGTTTTGCTAATTTGATATATCCATCATGCACTAAAAATTCTATGATTTTATGTACACATTCTTCTAATGATAACTTTTCCGTATTAAGATTTAGTTCAGGATTTTCTGGTATTTCATAGGGATCATTCCAGCCCGTTAAATTGGATAATTCCCCTGTTTTTGCCTTGGCATATAAACCTTTTGTATCTCGTTTTAGACATTCTTCCAATGAAGTCGAAATATATATTTCGATATATCCTCCATATTGTGAAATGAGTTGACGATTCGCGTTTCTACTTTCCTTGTACGGCGCAATAGCAGCACAGATGGCGATACCGCCAATTTTTGTAATCTCGGATGCAACAAATCCTAGACGACGAATGTTAATATCACGATCTTTTTTGGAAAAGCCTAAATCATTCGCTAAAATACGGCGTGTCACATCAGAATCGAGAATACTTACGTTTTTTAACCCCAAATTTTTTAATTTAGCAAATAACGCTTGAGATAATACCGTTTTTCCTGCACCTGAAAGGCCTGTAAAAAATATCGTAAATCCTTTTTTATATTTTGGTAAATAAGACGCGCGTAATTCATCAATAATGTCAGGATAGGAAAACCATTCTGGAATGGGAGTTTCATGCATGAGAGCGCTACGTAAATCCGTGCCTGAAATGGAAAGCGGTGTTTCGTGTGGTTCGATTTCATCGACACTACAAAATATTTTACGTTCTTTCACATATAACATTTCTTGAAAAGGAAGCATGATAATGCCAATCCTATCTTGAAATTCTGCCACTAATTTCTGTGCGGCATAGGGGTCATAAAAAGGTTTACCCAACGAATTAGTGCCGGGTCCTGCATGATCCCGTCCAATAATAAAATGCGTACATCCATAATTTTTACGAATCAATGCGTGCCACAACGCTTCTCTTGGGCCTGCCATCCGCATGGCAAGTGGTAAAAGACTAAGTGTTGCGACACCTTCTGGATAATGCATTAATATTTTTTGATAACAACGGACGCGTGTAAAGTAATCCACATCTTCTGACTTTGTTAATCCCACCACTGGATGAATTAATATGTGACCATCCATCTCACGCGCGGCGCGCAAAGTTAATTCCATATGTGCGCGGTGCATTGGATTCCTTGTTTGAAATCCGATAATTTTTTTTATTCCATTATTTTGAAATAATTGTTTTAATTCCGAAGGCGCGAGTCTTATTTCTTGAAAATCAAAATGCATAATAGGACGAGCTTTTTGAATTTTACCGCCCAAATACCAATTGCCCGCCTGACAAAAAAGGTAATGTACCGCAGGATGTTTTAAGTCATCGGTGCCAAATATGCTGTTTGCTTCTCGCAATTTGTCAGGTTGCCATTTATCTTCAATCTGCATATAGGCAATTAATGTGTTATCAGGGTCATATAACTCAATAGTGTCATGGATTTCAACACATCCTGCGAATTCATCCGTCACATCTAGCGTAATTGGCATCGGCCATATTTCGCCTGAACTGAGGTGCATATCGTGGCATACCGATTCATAATCCATTTTATTTAAAAAACCGGTTAATGGTGCAAAACCGTCAGAAAGTATCATTTCAAGATCGAAACGCTGGCGAGGGGTAATAATCCATTTTTTGTTCAATTTCATTCTCCATTGATATATTATATTTGTAGTTTCAGTCGCATACTGTCATCTCCGCGAAGGCGGAGATCCATTTGTAATAGATTCCCGCCTCCGCGGGAATGACAGATGTTGTTATCGAATTTCAAGTTTTAATTTTAAAGTTAAGGGTAACAATGTCAATGAGTATTGTGGATATTGAAAAGTTACGACAAATAGCAGAAACAGCGGGTGAAAAAATTCTGCCAATTTATCAAGCGGCTTCTTTTTCCATTACGATGAAAAATGATCGGTCACCGCTGACTGAGGCGGACCTTGCGTCGCATCATTTTATTTATGAAAATTTACAGCGTGAATATCCTCATATTCCGATTATTTCAGAAGAGTCTCATACGCAATTTACGTTTACGGAACGAAAGAAATTTTCATATTTTTTTTTAGTGGATCCTTTAGATGGGACCAAAGAATTTATTAAAAAAAATGGGGAATTTACCGTCAATATTGCATTGATTCATAAAAATCGAGCTGTGGCCGGTGTCATCCATGCGCCCGTTTTAGGCATCTCTTATTACGCAGAAGAGGGAAAAGGGGCTTTTAAATACTTCCAAAACCATCCTATTGCTTTACAAAAAACGGTCGCGAAAAATAATAAAATTTCAGCATTGGTATCTCGGTCTCATATCGATGAAAATACCGAAATATTTTTACAAAGTCTTCGCAATGAGGGAAAAGAAATCGAAAAAATTTCTATCGGCAGTGCCCTCAAATTTGGATTGGTTGCAGAAGGAAAAGCGGATATTTATCCCCGATTTTCACCCAGCATGGAGTGGGATACTGCGGCCGGGCATATTTTAATTCAGGAAGTCGGTAAAACATTATTTGTCGCCGATACGAAATTACCGCTGCTATATAATAAAAAAAGTTTGTTGAATCCGGGGTTTCTTGTGGTATGAAAACCCTCTTTGGAAAAGAGGGTCGACACCCGAAGGGTGGCGGGGAGATTTGACAACTGCGAACAAATCCCCCCGACATGCAAATAACGCATGTCGGCCCCCTTTGTCAAAGGGGGCGAATTTACCAGAATATTGATTTATCTTCTTAAACCCCTCGATTTCTCCACAGTTTCTTCAGGTTTATGCAACCCAACCGGCACACTCATTTCCTTCCCAAATTTTTCTTCGATGGTTTTCACTAAATCTAACATCTCTTGCGGTTTTTGGAAGAACGGATGGAATCCTTTTTTGCTCTTTTCAGTTAATGCATCAGCAAAAGCGCTAAGTTCTGGAAATTGTTCTCGCAATGTTGTTTTTACTTGATGAAAGTTTTCTATGGATTCCTTATTAAATACAGGTTTTTCATCGCTGATTTTAACAAAAAAATCACGCCCCGATCCCATGACATGAAAAGCAAGTTCTGACACAGCATATGGATTGTTACCATAAGAAAAATCATAACTACCATATTCTGAAAATGGATTATGATTTTTTTCTTCCAAAATGGCAGAAAGAATCACAGCAGGATGAAACTTATCGCGGGTTGTTTCCGTCCATTCTTGTTTTACCTCATCTCTTTTAATAAATTTTCGTTTAGTATCATGATATCTTGGTTTTAAGAAAAATTGGACGATATTTTCAAGCGGAAAACCATGATAATGAGATTCATTATATAAAAAATCATGCGCCGATTTATCCATTAAATTGATCATTTTAATCGAATCTTCAGCAGGAATTCGCGACGAGAGAAATTTTTCAAAATTCCAAAAAGCATGATCCACTTCTCCCGCGCTTTTTATTTTTAATGCGAGTGACGCTGTAAGCTTGCACTCTGGTGAATGTACATATTTAAAGTTGAATTCACTAAAATATAAAAGATAATGTTTTTGATTTTCATTCATGGACGCACTTTCTTGAACCGATGCTCCCTTTGCAATGCAATCAATCTGTGTTTGATCCTGAATAGATTTTAATGTCTGAACCGCTTCTTCCATTTTTAAATGCTGTGTTTTATGAAGATTTTCTAATGCATAAGCGTGATTACTGGTATTAAACCAAAGATCCTTATCATGCAGCAAATCTCCAGTTACTCCAGCGATTTTATAGGCAAGCCTTCTATATTTTCGAGTATCAAACATCCTTAACTCATCTTCCGTTCCGGTTTGAATGAGATTCACTCCAATGCTAAATGGGAGATGTGATTCCCAATATAATTCATGAAGTACCCTTTGTTGCAGGGGAGTAAATTTTGTTAATGGTGCTAATAGAGCGAATAACGATTTGTCACGCACGGCATCAGTAATATATTCTAATTTTATTTTGAAAAGGGCTTGTAAGTCAGAATTCGAGTCTATCTCTGAAATACTCTTTCCATTTAACAATAATAAAATATCATGTCGTCGAAATTTGAGAGCAACTGCATTCAAAATATCATGTTTAATTGAATTCTTAGGATCTTCTTTACGAATTTCTAGCCCGATTATTTCTGCTAATGCATCTTTCGGTTTCATTTTCTGATCTTCAACTAATTTCACAAATACATTTGCGGTGGATTTACAGCCAATACTATTGGTATGGCGAATATCTTCTGCTTTTACGCCATATTCTTTGACTCTGATTAATGCGCTCAATTCGTAAAGATTAAGCCCTGCAATTTCAGAAGGATGAAGATGTTTAAGGGCATATTGTTGCTGTGATGTATATCCCAGTAATAATTGCAATGCATCCTTAATGTTATAATTGTATTTTCGAACTAAAAGTTGTAAATGCTGGCGATAATGTTCAGCGAAATCTGGTTTATGCGAAAAGGCGAGATACGCTTCCACCATTTTATTTGGAATGTCGTCTAATGTCAGTTGATCACGTTCATCTAAATGCCATGTTATTCCATTCCATAATTCTTCTTTTGCTTTTTCTTCGGGAGTCAATTTTCGTTGATTTTCTTTTTTATGCCAAAAAGCAGTACCAATCAATGCAGATGCCATTATGGCACTTGAGGTAAAGGGCTTTTTTTTGAAAGGTGGTGTGAAGGTAACGAGGGGTTTCGCATCTATGGATTTTAAAATGTTTTTTTTGGGGATTCTTCGTATTATTCGTTGCATAGTTTATCCTTTTAGTTATGTTGCTATTCTGTCATTCCCGCGCAGGCGGGAATCCATTGATAAAGGATAATACGCTATGAATGGATTCCCGCCTGCGCGGGAATGACAGGATTATTTAATCTATGATACTAGCATAAAAGCATGCTGGCATGACAAATCCTATTTACACTTCAACTCCGCGAACTCCACTTTTGGTACTGGCGGCTTTGAATTTTTTTCTTCCTGAAAAAATTTCGATTTAGAAGGATGCGCAATCGCATCCCATTCGTTAATCCTTTTTTCTAAATGGGTTCTACCAATAAAACTGGTATCAAAAATATGTTTTCCAAAAGTTCGAGTCATCGCGTCTCTTATTTGATCTTTCGAAATATCTTTTTCCGACATGATCAAATCTCTAAAATAATCGAGTGCTGCAATTTTTAATAATGACTTCGAAATTAATGCCTTATTTCGACCATCAATATTCAGTAATTTTGTCGTCGCATCCCATTCTTTGCTATAAATTTTTTTGCATATTTTTTTATATTCAGGTGTCGCATGATGAAATTCCGGAAAATTTTGTTGCAATTGGGACTTGAAGGGAATCATCTCTGCAAAATCTGTATTTTTAATAATGTCTGCAAATTCTGGATTTAACATGCGTTTGATAAACATTAAAAGATTTTTGGCGACATAAATTTCGGCGGTAATGTTAAAGCGATTATCCTTAAAAGCATCTAAAATCAATGAAAGTTTGCTTCTTACTTTCGGATCAAAAAACATATTCAAATGATGATGTAAATTGGCGAGTAGGTATAAATACAGGTAATTTGAATCATGATGATTGATTAAATGACATAATTCGCTGTTAAACTTGATGGTGGTTTCCGTAAAACTTTTAAAATGTGGTTCACGATAAGCAATGCAGTGAACATCTTTAATGTCATTATAAATATCCCAGTAGGCATTATGACGAAAAGTTTTGGTGAGTGGGATAAGAGAATAAAGATGAATAGGCGGAATTAATTTGGAAGAATCGAGTGTCGTTGTCTCTGGTTTTTCATCCATTTCAGCGAGAAAAAAATCTTCCTTTGCCCAATTGACTTCGTGTAATGTTCGCAAGGTGAGATAATAATTAAGGTAAGAGAGATGATAATTGAGAAAATCTTTTTTACATTTTTCCATTTCATCTTTAATGTTAATTTGTATAAAAAAATCATTTAAAGTGAGTGAATCACTTTTTATTTTTGCAATAGTTGCGTCTATTTGTGTTTGAGGAAATTTACTAAGAATAACCAATAATTTTTCTTTGCGATCTGAGAGCATAAATGTGAACTTCCTGTCCATGTTGATATTGTTAAAGAATAACTCTGTCATATCCCTCGTCGTCCCGCGGCTTGTCCGCGGGATCCAGAGCGGCATTAAGGCTTTCTGGATCCCGCGGACGAGCCGCGGGACGACGGTTGTGTAAAGACCTCTGTTTATCAAAGGGGGCCGATATTCGTTTTTCAGCATGTCGGGGGGATTTTTCACAGTTGCTAAAATAAATCTCCCCGTCGTGCAAAAAGCGCACGTCGACCCTCTTTTTTTCTTAGCCAATCATACTGACTAATCACCTCCCAGCATTATTTGACATAATCATCTTAATTAATTCTTGATAAAGATCAGATCTTACTGTGCTATGTAACTCAATAATTTTATTCCATAAAGATGAAGATGGAGTTTTATTAATACCGATAAATAAATCATAAATCACGTCCTCTGGCATTCGCACATAATTCGCAATTCCTGTAGAAAAACACACACTATCATTAAAAATAGGCACCTCTTAGAGATGCAATCTTAGTAATTGCTAAAGGAATGGAAAATGATCAGCTCGGATGACGATAGAAATGGATTAATAAAAATAACTTGGCAAAAAGTTCGTGATCGCGTTGCAAAAATTGAACCTATATTTGCTAAAATTGATTCTGATGCTATCAGAAGTAACTGGAAATCTTGTTTACTTTATTTCTCAGAGGATTGGCTAGATAAAATTCATTCCGATAAAGCATGGGTAAAACTTAAATTATACTTGTTTGAATTAGCATGGAAACATTATGAGTTTCAGCGAAGTCATTTTTATTATGATTTATCATTTTCGATTATCCAAAAAAAACGTAATTTAAAGCCAAATCCATATTTAGCTGATACTGCAAAACACTTAATAGCTACTGCTTTAGGTGCTGCGCCAGGCTATGTTCCCGCATCCGATGATGAAGCAATACCAAATGAGATTCTTCAACAGGCTTTTATCAATTCCTATGGACTAAAAAAATACTTACCGACTATTCTACAACCCTCGCATTTTTATTTTGAAAATGACCAGCGCCCCATCTATTACTCCCTGCAGCATCCAGCCACACATATTTTCTCTCCAAAATCTAATACTACAGCAAGTACGCTAGCTGAAATGCGTGAGCTGGAAAGAATTACTCGAATATTCACTGAAGAATCCGCAAAAGATAATAGTACATGTTCAAATACAATAATCAGCTTGATATCGAAAACAGTAGACTTTAATTACTATCACAACAAAGTCGATCCACATAGAACGATTAAACCATCGATGGAAATATTTCAAAATGACGATAGATTCCACCATTTAAATTGTCCATATGTAAGTGCTGGAGCAAAATTTTCTAGTGATGCACAATTTTTACGAGGTTGCATTAGTATAAAAGTGAAAAATTGATTAATTGAATTTTTTAAAATAGTTAGCTGAAATTAGACAAGAAACACCAATAATTCCGCTAACTATCCAAATGCACTCGCCCCCATATTTAGCGTAAGTGGCTGCACCTATTGCAGGTCCTATCACTCGACTCGACGCATATACCATCCTATAGAGACCCAAACTTGTTCCTCTTTTATTGCTTGAAGAATTTTGATAACAAACATATTGTGCCATACTAAAAAATATGATTTCTCCTATTGTATATACTACACAAGCAAGAACTACCATAATGAACGAACTTGCAAAGATAAGGATAAACATACCACATCCGATGAAAAACCCCCCAATTCCTACCATCATAATTTTATTAAATTTTTTTATGCAATCTCCTAGAGGGACCCCTAATACAACAACCATCAACGAATTTAATGCAAATAAAATAGTAATTGCCTTAATTCCTTGTTCTGGATAGATTTCTCTAATATAGGTTGAGTATGTCGTACTCAATTGAGATATAATGAGCCCAATAAAGAATACGCTAGAAAGTATTAACACTGCCACTTGATGATTCGCTTTATGCGTAGGGAGTTTAGTAGTTTTAACGGTAAATTTTTTATTATATACCCCGGAAAAATTCTCTAATGAGTGTGATCTACAAGAAATAAATGAGACGAAAGATAATATAAATAATATAAATCCTGCTAATAAAAATATGTAATGAAATCCAATCTCATATATCTCTCCCATTATTATTGCTGATAATCCCAAACCAAGATTTGATGTCATGGATAATATGTTAATTACTTTTAATCTTTCATTATCACTATCACTGCTATAACTTAAAGTAAAAAGATGGTTTGCCGTAATAAATCCATACGATACGATGCCTAATACAAAAACATTTATCATTAAGAAGATGATTGCTTGTATTTTTAAAAAAACAAGATATACGATACCTTGAAGAAATAAACATACTGCTGAGACAATTCCTGGGGCCCATGCGTCAGATAACTTCCCACCAGCGAACCCGCCTAATATGGCACCAATTCCATAACAAGAAATAATCAGCCCGGAACTTGTTAAATCTAAGTGAACAAAATCAATAAAATATATTGGTAAATAATAATAAATTCCAATAAAAATTGACTCGAATAAACTAAAAATAAATCCGAAATAACATAATCTTGATAATCCACGATATTTTAAAAAATAAATTTTTATTAAATATATAAGATGATTTTGCATTAATATATCTTCTTTTTAATAATCCCTAGTATTCATTATATTAAACAATTTTTAATTTAGACATTGCCATTTTATCAACTTTTAATCTATGTAATGGCGGAATATACAATGTGGTTATTCTTGTAAATTGCATTTCTCTTAATTGATCTAAATGAAAATTTTTTATAATAGGATCTAACCCCGGGTACTGCGCTGCTGAGTATGAAATTAATTCATGTGATAATGGATAGTATTTAATTAGATAAGCATAAAGCATATCCAGGCCATTTTGATTATCATATAACTTTTCACGCCCCAACATACCTATTACGCTGACTTGCCATAAAATGACATGACAACTGACATCAATTTTTCTTTGATGAATTAATAGATCAGTTGTTTCCAGTGATAAACAACCGTGTGATGCTGGATCAATTAATAAATCCGCAAACAAACAATCCTCTGATGAAATACCCGGCAAAATTTTTGCAAAGTACCCCTCTTTTCTTGCTTGAATGACAGCTTCTAATGCAGGCGTTGCAAAAACAGATGGGTGTCCATATAACACAACACAAACATGCTGGTTTTGACGTACTGCATTTAAAATGTGTTTAGCAATCGCTGAATAAGATTGTTCTCTAAGTGGGTAAGCATTATAAATGAAATCTAGAGACTCAGTATTTGTATTGACATCTTGAATCCAAAATTTCATTGCAGGTTCATTGAGCAAATACATAACCTTATCAGATTGCTCAATATAGGTCTTTGCTTCTGTTGTCAGGTGTGAAATAAATTTTATGCCAGAACCAACAACAATCAAGGACGCATTTTTTTTTGCTTATCAGATATTAGCGGGCACAAAGTAATTATCAAATCTTAACAACATGAGATTCGTTAGCTAAATAATCTATATCAGATAGCAAAAATTTTAATGTATTTGCATCATTCGTTAGATAAGCATTTTTAATATTAAGTGGTAATTTTTCCATTAAATTATCTAAATAAATTTTATGATGGGAATGAGTCGCCAATGTTTCAAGAAATTTAATTATATCCATATGCACCCTTAAATAATATAAAAAATATTGTTTTTAATTTTATTAATATATTTTATATTATTTTATTTATGTCTGCTAATAATATTCTTTGTTATTTTGCATAACCATATGAATGAAGCAGATTTAATTTTGCACCATTATAATGTAATTTCATTCTTGACACGGGAAAATCTCAGTGGCAAGACCTAAGGAATCCAGAAATTCATTTACACTGCACCTGGATCCCGCGGACGAGCCGCGGGACGACGGGTTATGAGAAATCTGCAACAACGCAGAACTTGTCGCGGGACGACGTATTATTTTTCCATGAAAACTTAATCAACCCCGCCCGAATGTAATCACCCCATTCAACTTTTTCTCCTCTATTTGCTGAAATAATTTTGCAGGCTGAGATTGTTCAGCTTCATTAAAATTTTTACCGAATAGCGTGGATTTATAAACTGATTTGCCATTTTCCGTAACAACGACACCATTTTTATTAGCAAACCACTGCAAAAAACTCGCGATATAAGGCTGAAACATGAGCGGACATCGTAGAACAAAATCCTGTATCACGCCTGAAGGTCTCATCTGACTAAACGGCATATCGAAGCATGAAGTCCCGGCTAATTCATCTGCAAAAAACGCACAATTGGGTCCACCAAAATGAAAAGTTAAATTTTTGTCGAATGCGGCAAGAATACTTTCTTTGATCATTTGCATTTTTGGCAACCCTTCTTTTTCCTGAATAATCGTTGAATAAGAAGCATGTTGTCTTTGTAAATAGAATTCATTTTCATCAGGATATTCCATCGTTGCGAGAACTGTACTCGAAATAATTTGTAATTGATCAACGAGTCGAGTGGGAAATTCTCTCGGATATTTTCCAAAAGGAAACAAAATATAGTGATCATTGTCGCTTGGAATCGCCATTTCATAAAACCCATGTCGTTTCATTAATTCGAAATTGCGAGTTTCGCGCGTTGCTTTAACCGTTTGCACCCAGTCATTTTTTTCGATGGAAATTTGATAACGTTTTGCTAATTTTTTTCGGGAAATTATTTCAAAAACAGGAAGCGCTTCCCACCATTTGTCTTTGGTAAAATCAATTCGATCGTAAGTTTTTGTTTTATCGTTATAAGGGCCAAATTCATAACTTCCCCAATTCATTATTCCGCTTGAACCGAAATATTCGACACTGCCAGGCGTATCTTTCTTACGCGCAAAAATATCGAAAATTTCTTTTATCGTAATTTTTCTATCATGATTTAAAGTGACTTCCTGATTTTCATTTAAAATATTAATGCGATTTATTTTTTCTCCATCAAAAAAAGGCAGCTTAATTATTTTTTGTTGGTTTTCAAAAACGATATCGAGTTCTGCAGGATTAAAATAGCCTACGCGTTTATCTATAAACGATTTACTTAAACGTTCCGCCGTACCAGGAAATTCAATAAATGTCGCAACAGAATTATTGTCTCGCAAACACCATTTAAAAAATTTATCACGTAAATTTGGAAATTTTAAAATGTATTTTCCGAAAGTAAAATAATAGCAGACCTCTTTTATTTTAGACCACTCGCGTTCAGTGAGATTGATATTCTGATAAAGTTTTTGATTTACTTTGAAAATTTCTGCTTTTTTTAGTAAAGCAGAAAACAATTCTAAATCTACCGTTTGAAGGGAATCCATACCGCCGTTAATTTTTTGAATGCGATAATTCAATCCAATAATTCGTTGGAAAATTTTTTCGAATTCTTGAAAAGGTTTCTGAAAAGCCTCATGTTCGAGATATTCTATAAACACTTCACCTATTTTGATATATTGTGCGTAATAGTCACGAGTGGACGCTATCTCTTCTTTTTTTTCTGAAAACGTTACTGGTCTTTTTTCCAATTTATCAAAGAGCTGACAAAAGACCTGGGCCAGGGGGATCCGAATATCTTTTTTCTTCTTACAACAATTTTTATCGAATGATGGAGGATTTTTTTGTAAAAAATCGGTGAATTCTTTAATATTTTCTATCCTTAACATAGTTTATCCTTAATAAATTTTGCTATAATGCGCGGCATGAATAAAATCAATTATCACAAAGCACAATTTCTACTAAGTGTAGCAGACTTAAAACAACTCCCTCCCGATGAAGGCGCTGAAGTTGCCATCGTCGGTCGTTCCAATGCTGGGAAATCCAGTGTTTTGAATCAATTAACTCATAATAAAACCTTGAGTCGAGTGAGCAAAACCCCTGGACGCACGGAGCATATTAATCTATTTACTTTAACTACAAAACATCGAATGGCTGATTTACCCGGCTTTGGCTACGCCAAAGTACCAAATCTTACCCAAGAAAAATGGCGCACATTAGTCGGTCGTTATTTAGAAACCAGAGAATGCTTACGCGGCGTGATTTTAGTCATGGATATTCGACACCCCTTAAAAGATACGGATCAACAGTTTCTTGCGTTTGCCAATGAATGTCATTTCCCCGTCCACATTTTATTGAATAAATCGGATAAACTTTCTTTTCAGCAAATCAAAAAAACGCTACATCAAGTCGAAAAAATCATTTTACCCTCCGAAGATTTTATTTCATTGCAAATTTTTTCAGCTAAAAGTGGTGTAGGTGTCAAAGAATTAGGTAGCAAATTAGATGAATGGTTTGCTTAAGAATTCGTTGAATTAAAATTTTTTTTTCAGTATGCTGAGAAACCCCTCAATGAAAAAAGGAAAATACATTATGATGGGAAATAATAAAGCAAAGTCACCTAAATCACCGGAAAAACCTCTTATTCCTGCAACACAATCACTTCCTGAAATTACCATTAGAGCATTAATATTAGGGACCATTCTGACAGTCATACTTGCTGCAGCCAATGCGTATTTAGGTTTAAAAGTGGGTCAAACCATTTCTGCTTCTATTCCTGCTGCCATTATTTCGATGGGGGTTTTGCGTTTTTTTAAAAACTCCAATGTCCTTGAAAATACCATGGTGCAAACGATGGCATCCGTGGGTGAAGCATTGATTAGCGGTGTCACTTTTATTTTACCCGCCCTCGTGATTTTACATGCTTGGGAAAATTTCTATTATTGGCAAACCGTGATCATCGCGTTGCTCGGTGGCACATTGGGTGTGCTTTTTACTATTCCTTTGCGACGTGCGCTTTTACTTGATAAAACGCTCCGTTATCCAGAAGGCTTGGCCATCGGCAATGTATTAAAAGCGAGTTCTCAAAAAGAAAAAACGGATATGAAATCTTTGACTGTCGGTGGCGCAGTTGGTGCTGGGATTTCTTTATTTCAAACTGGTTTTCAAATTTTAGCCGATAACTTTTATTACTGGACTAAAACCGGCGGAACGGTGTTCGGATTTGGGCTGGGCTTGTCTCCCGCTTTAATTGCTGCTGGCTACATTGTCGGTATTAATGTAGCGATGAGTATGTTGGTGGGCGTTTTTTTAGGATGGGTGATCGGTGTACCGGTATTAAGTTGGTACTATGGTTTTCCTCCTCTCGATAGCGCGAGTGATATTGCCGTTTCTATTTGGCGCCAACACATTCGTTACATTGGCGTGGGGACAATGCTGCTTTCTGGTTTATGGACATTGGTGGTTTTAATCAAACCCATTGCACAAAGCCTCAGCATGTCCATTGCTTCCCTCAATCAAACGAAAAAGTCTGGCAAATCCATCAGCATTCGCACAGAGCGCGACATTCCTATTAATTACGTGTTCTGGTCTTTATTAATTCTTCTTATCCCAACTTTTATATTAGTCTTACTTTTTGTTATTCCTGAAAATAGCATGATTTCCGGCTCATTTCGTACGGTGCTTTCCGGCATTGCTGCATTATACGTATTATTTGGCGGATTTGTTTTTTGTTCTGTTTCAGCTTATTTCGCAGGATTAATCGGCTCAACTAACACACCAGTTTCCGCATTGTGTGTCGCATCACTTTGCATTTTATGCATGTTATTTTTGGCCATTTTTAATATCAATGGCGGTATACATGGCTATGAAACCTTAGGTGTCATTTTGGGAGTAGGCACTACCGTCGTGATTGCAGCAGGTATCTCCATCTCGAACGATACCATGCAAGACTTAAAAGTAGGTCAGATGCTAGGGGCGACCCCTTGGAAGCAGCAAGTAATGCTCATATTAGGTGTTATTGTTGCGGCATTTGTAATCCCGCTTATTTTGGATTTATTGTATAACGCTTATGGCATTGGCGGTTCATTTCCAAGACCTGATATGGATAAAAGTCAAATGCTCGCCGCACCCCAAGCGGGTTTAATGGCTGCAGTCGCGCAAGGCGTGTACGCACACAATTTAGAATGGGCGATGATTAGTATCGGTGCAGTCATTGCTATTCTTTGCATGTTTGCCAATAAGATCCTCAAACAATATAACCTTCAATTACCCGTGCTAGCGGTGGGCGTCGGTATTTATTTACAGCTCGATAGTTCCATGCCTGTTATTTTAGGAGGAATTTTGGCGCATATTGTGCAACTTAAATTAGATAAAGGTTATCCGTTACGTGAACCCAAAAATGAAACGAAAAAAGCAAAACACAAACATCGTGGACTCACTCTTGCTTGCGGGGTTGTGGCAGGTAGCTCTGTCATGGGTGTTATTCTAGCTATTCCATTCGCACTAAAACAAAGTTCGAGTGCTTTAAAAATTATGCCTGATGATTTAAATTCTTTGGCAGGTATTTTAGGATTAATCGTTACTTTTTTACTGTGCGCTTGGATATATAGGGTGGTTTTAAAAAAATCATAACAATATAAGGATATAAAAAATGTTACGTAATGCAGTTTGCAAATTTTTACGATATTTTCCTTCTATTTGTTTCATTACGACGGTGGCGTTGTTATATTTCCCCATCCCTTTTTTAGGATGGATTGTATTTACTCTTTTTGTGTCGAGCTTGATTGCCATCAAAATTAAAAATATTTTAGAAAAACCCACCTCTCTTTTAAACACTATTAACAATTTAAAACAGCCTGAAAATCGTTTATTAACTTCTGAAGAAATTGACCAATTTAAAAATTCTGCGAAAGATAATGATTTAGTGAAGCTTGCACAATATGAAAAATATGTAACAGACACTTGTGGAATTACCTTATTGGAAATGCATGAAATTTCAGAACCGATTACCGTACAACATAAAGCTGAAGAACCACACTTCGCCAAAACTTATGACAAAAATGCGTTAAAAACTTGGATCGCTACTAAAGGAGTTAACGTAACAGAACCTCTTAAACGGTGGTATAAATTAAATGATCCCAATATTGAAATTTATGCGGGATATCCACGTTGGGTTCAATCATTTATCGAATACGTTTTGAATGCCATTAAAAAAAATCCTAAAACTAAAAAAGAAATCATTGCAGAAGAACGTGGACTTTTTTATCAAAAACATTTGAAAACTTTATTCCCAGCTAAAAAAATAGATGAACGTGATGAAAAAAAATCTTTATCTACACCCACATTTAATATGGTTTGAAAAATTTTTATAATTAAGGATGCAAATATGCAATTAAAACATAGGATTGGAAGAGGTATTTTTTCTTTATTTGGCTCTCTTTTACTAGGAGCAATTTTAGCGGGTGGATTAGGGTTAATGGTGGGATTTGTATCTTTTATCGGAACCGTTTTTGTTCCACCGATGTCGCTTGGAGCCGCGATGATTGGGGCAATAGTAGGTGGAGGCTTGGGATTTTTATATGGTGGTTATCACGGTTTTAAAATCGGAAATTATATATATCAAAAATACATTGAAAAAAATACCGCTATCGTTGAACCTACTTTTTTTTCAGGTAGAAATGATTCAATTACACATTCCAATGAGTTGATTCGTGATATTAATCACTTACCAGCATCAACCATCACGCCTCGATTTTTAACAACAGATGAAATTTCAAGATACCGAGAAATTATTACAGAACTCGATGATCGCATGGCGAGAAAAAAATTAAATCATTATGAAGATTTTATTCGAGATGCACGTAATTTATCCCTCTCGAAAAATAGCAACTTACATCTTCACTCACCAATCACCATTGAACATAAAAAAGAACCTAAATCTTTTGCCAAAACTTATGAGAAGGATTTTATCGTAAATATCATAGAAAAAGAGAAAGATAACGCAAAAGAACCTTTAAAAGGCTATTTTTTAACTTCGCCTAACATCCGTTTTTATTCTGGATTTCCGAAATGGATACAAGATTTTATTGATAAAGTGAGAAGTGTTTTACTTACTCATATATCAAGTATAAAACCAAATAAAAATATCGAATCTGAGAAAGAAGCGAAAAACGAAACAGTATCAGCACCACCAAAACCGCTGTTTAAAAAACCTGTGAAAAAAAAATTAGCGGATCTTGATGAAACGATTGAGCATTATAATCAAAAATTTGGGATGTAAAAACTACACTTACTTGTCATCCCCGCGAAGGCGGGGATCCATGTATATAGATTCCCGCCTTCGCGGGAATGACAAGTCTTTTTGCATCTATTTGACATGAATATTTTAATAGACACTAAAGCAACATCTCAAGCATTCTCAAAATCAAAGCTTATCACTTGAGATATCGACTCACACTGCAAGGCAAGCATCACTAAGCGATCGATACCGAGCGCGACGCCGGCACAGTCTGGAAGTCCGTGTTGCAAAGCAGCCAAAAAATTTTCATCTAATGCGGGAACTTCAATACCCTTTTTTTCTCGCTCTACCATATCTTTCTGAAAACGCTTTCTTTGTTCTGCCGCATTGCTTAGTTCATGAAACCCATTGGCAAGTTCAATTCCCTTAAAATAGACCTCAAATCTCGAAGCGACGGGCGGATTATTGCCCTTCACTCTCGCAAGCGCCGCTTGAGACGCCGGATAATCGAACAAAAACAAAGGTCTCTCATGACCTAAATGTGGCTCAATGCAATGTGAAAATAATAAATCAAACCAAAAATTTTTATCTTCATTTTTTTTAAAAGATAAATGACGATCGCGCGCACACTTTTCTAAAGCATCAATCGATGCATGATGTGGATTGATATTCAAAAATTTTAAGAAAATATCCGCAACGGTACAACGCTCTGCTTTTTGCGTTTGAAGTATTTCTTGTAAAAATAAATCCATTTCATCCATCAAATCATGATGATCAAACGGAATGCGATACCATTCTAAAATAGTAAATTCCGGATTATGCTTTTTTCCTTTTTCATCAAGACGAAAAGCTTTGCAGATTTGGTAAATCGACCCCATTCCTGCACAAAGCAAACGTTTCATGGCATATTCAGGTGAGGTCTGTAAATACATCGGCTGGGAAAGTGAAACCTTCATGCTTAAAATATGCGGGTCTGTCACCGCGCCATGGGACAGCAAAGGAGTTTCAACTTCAATAACGTCACGTACTTCAAAAAAACGACGAATACGTGCAAAAATTTTTGCACGTTTTTTTAAAATGCCACTATCTGCAGTAGGTTGCCAGTTATTCTTTGGCACGGGAAACGTATTCACCGGTTCTCGTATCGACTTTAATCAGTTCGCCCTCTTGAATAAATAAAGGTACGCGAACCACAGCCCCCGTTTCGAGTTTCGCGGGTTTGCCACCGCCACCTGACGTATCGCCGCGTACACCTGGATCCGTTTCTACAATTTTAAGCACAACAAAATTCGGCGGCGCGACACCTAATGGCTGATTATCCCATAATGTAAGCGTGCAAACGGATTGTTCTTTTAACCATTGTTTGGTTTGATCCACTTCGTCTGCGCTCATGACATATTGTTCGTAAGAACCCTCTGCCATAAAATGCCAATGGGTACCATCATTGTAAAGATATTGGGCTTCAACATCGGATACATCCGCAGCTTCTAAAGCATCTCCAGACTTATAAGTTCTTTCCACGACGCGATTGGTCTTTAGATTGCGGTATTTAATGCGATTGAATGCTTGACCCTTGCCCGGTTTCACAAATTCGTTTTCTAAAATTACGCATGGATCATTGTCCACAATAATTTTCATCCCTCCACGAATTTCATTTGTTGTATAAACTGCCATTTTTTGCTCCTTTGAAGAATTGACATATAGTACCCGATTGGCGAGAAGAATCCAAAAAATCGTGTGCATCCATGAGAATTTTACACAGGTTAAAAGAGACACATTATTTTGAATGAATCGATGTGATGAAAAGTTGAAAGTTTTCAGACTAACGATAACTTATTGATTTTAATTATAAAAAAATGAA